>CAZLEO010000337.1:0-9424 GCA_964558555.1 uncultured Rickettsiales bacterium
CTGCCCTATTACGAAAGAGCAGGAGTGGATGCGACCTATGTTGGCCATCCGCTGTTTGTTTAGGTAATTTTATGTTTTAGTGTTGTAGTGGGTTGGTTTTTGGGTGGGGGGTGCCCGCGCGGCCGTGGGTGTTTTTGGCGCTGGGGGGCGCCCCATCGACTCTCAGCGCAGGAACGACTGGATGTCCGACTCGCTCGGCTCTCCGCCGCTACGCGAGATGACCACGGCCTTGTTCGAACCCACCACGATCGTGACGTTCTCACCCAGCGCAGCGTAGTTACGCAGCTCGGGGCGCAGCCGCAGCAGGGCGAAGTAGGCGTCGGACAGGTAGCGCACGGACAGCACCTGCATGCCCGAGTCGTAGTCCTCGTCCACCCAGACACCCGCCCGGTAGTGGAAGAGCTTGTCGCGCACCACGCGGCCCAGGGCGTCCTGCTCGAGGGTCTCGCGCTGCTTCATCTCGCCGATGGCCTCGGACGCGTGCACGGCCGCCTCGCCGCTGGACTGGCCGAAACCCTGCAGGCGACGAGACTCGCTCTCGGCCTTCTTGCGTGCGCGGACCGCGGAGCCGCCGCGGGCCTCCTCGGCGGCCTCGGGGGCCGGCGCCCAGGCGCCACTGTCCTCGCCCTCCCAGTCGTCCGAGTCGGACAGGGCGTCGAAGAAGACCCCGTCGGCGCTGCGGTCTCGGCGGGTGTCGCCGGCCGGCATGGTGACGGTGGGCATGTCGTTCGGCCGACCGGTGGAGGCCACGGGAGTGTCCTCCACCACCAGGAACGACGTGTACGGGGTCATGATGCCGAAGCGCTTGCTCAGCCGGATCACCTCATCGACCAGTTCGGGCTGCTCGCCGTTGCGGCGGATCTCGTCGAGGAGGAAGCCCACCTTGCGGTTGGCCCACATGCGGGGGATGAACTCGTGGTCGGTGCGCTCGGCGTCGAAGCTGACCGCCGCGTTGAAGGTGCGGCCCTTGCCGCCCGCCGTGCCGCTCAGCCGCACGTCCTGCTGCGACCGCCCCTTGTAGCGTCCCATCACGATCAGCTGGGTGCCGCTGAACAGGTCGGGCAGCTGCTTGGGATACACGTCGTAGGCCTGGGCGCCGCCCAGGTCGAGGCTGACGTCGGCGAGCATGGGCCGGGACACCTTGCGGTAGAAGCTGCTGATCTTGACCTCGAGATCCTCTCCCGGGTCCAGGTACTCCGCCGTGCCGCGGTTCTCGGCGGCCAGCGTGTCCAGCAGCGCCGTGTTCACGTCGAAGCCGACGCCAAAGGTGAAGAAGCGGGTCTGGCCGTCACCGCTGCGCTCCCGCACCCGCGTCAGGATGTGGTTCGCGTCGGTGACGCCGACCGTGGGCAGGCCGTCGGTGAGGAACACCACGTAGTAGGGGCGGTCCCCGGACGGCGAGTGGGTCAGCGCCGTGTCCAGCGCCTCGGAGATGTTGGTGCCGCCCAGCGCCTCGAACCGCTCCACGAACGTCAGCGCGCGGCCGACGTTGTCGCCCGATGCCGACACGAGCTGCTGGGAGAAGGGCTCCACTCCGGTGGAGAAACGCACCACGTTGAAGCGGTCGTCCTTGTTCAGCGACTGCAGGCAGAAACGCAGCGCGTCGCGCGCGCCCTGGATCTTCTCGCCAGCCATGCTGCCGGACGTGTCGACGACGAAGGTGATGTCCTTGGGGATGGGCGCCACGTCGCGGTCCTCGCCCGGCGCGGCCATCAGCAGGAAGTAGCCGTCCTCGCCAGCCACCCGGTAGGTGACGACGCTGACCCCCACGGGTTCCTCCGTGAGGGTGTAGTACAGCTCGAAGTCCCGGTCGAACCGCGCGCCCTGCTCCTCGAAGCCCGCCAGGGTCACGTCGCCCGACGTCGTCACGTCCACCTGGTGGGTGGGGGAGTACACGCTGCGGATCGGGATGGGGCTGGAGATCTCCGTGGCCACGGTCAGGTCGCTGGTGGTGCCCGCGAGCCCCGACGGGGTGCGCAGGGGGTAGTTGACCTGGGCCAGCTGCCCCTCCACCTGCACCAGGGACTCGAAGCACACCTGGACCTTCTGGGTGCCCCGAGGCGGGATGGGGAAGATGCGCGCCTTGATCAGGTCGCGCCCCACGTACTCCAGCACGCCCGGATCGATCATGCGCCGGACGATGTCCTCGTAGATGGCCACGGCCTGGTTGCGCTCGAGGATCTCGCCCTTGGTCTTCTTGCCGTTGATCCACATGGCGAACTCGCTCAGGCTCGCCTCCTCGGGCAGCGGGAAGTAGAAGGTGGCCTCGAGCTGGGAGTCGGTGTTGTTGCGGAACACCTGCTCCACCTGGAACGACGCCACCCCCTCGTCCACGGCCACGAGCACCCGCTGGCTCTCCAGCGAGAAGGTCTCCGTGGGCATGTCCGTGGGGGGTACGAGGAATCCCTGGGCCGCGGCCAGCGAGGGGATCGAGATCAGGATCGTGGTGAGGGTTGCGACCATCCAGCGGGTCATGGCGAGTCCTCCCGGTTCGGTGCTAGAGCGCGTTTCCATGTCTGCTATGGACAGGGCTGGTGAGGAAAGGTTCCCTCAAAAATTCGCGGCGGCGGATCAGGGCAGGTACTCGACGATCAGCGTGACCGTCACGCGATCGTTGTCACCGGCCAGGGCCACGTCCTCGGTGCGCACCAGCAGGTTGCCGTGGGTGGCGAAGCGGCCCTGCCAGGTCTCGTACTGCGCCTTGGACACGCTCAGCTCGATCTGCTGGTAGTTCTGCTGGGCGTTGAGGCTGACCGGACCAGCGTACGGCGACACGAAGCGACACTGCAGCGCCGGGTCCGAGGCGCAGCGCTGGGACACGTGGTACAGCGCCTGCGGGTCGGTGGTGTGCAGCGTCCACTCGGCCGTGCCCTTCACCGGCACGGCGGCGGTCTGGCTCACCGCGTCCACCTCGGTCGTGCCCGCGACCACCTGCTCCCGCGCGGCGGCGGCGGGCGCCTCGGCCGGGGCCTGGTTCTGGGCCTTCTTGCGAGCCCACCCACCCCGCTGCACGGACTCGCGTCGGCTGACCCGCTCCTCGGCGACCTCCATCTCGGGGGCCTCGTCCACCAGGGCGTCGTCCGACCGGTCGGCCCGCGACCTGGACACGGTACGGTCCATGTCCCTGGACCGATCGGGCATCTCCACGGCCAGCTGGTCGTCCTCGTAGTCGGCGTCGTCGTACTCGCCGTGGTCGTAGTGGTCGGCCGCGGGTCCCGCGGCGAGGCCGGCCGCCAGCTCACCCTCGAACGTCTCCTCTTCCTCGTCGGCGAGGATGACGTCGGCCACACCGTCCCCGGCGTCCAGGGCGACATCGCCGGGCTCGCCGTACAGCTGACGGAAGGCCTCCTCCTCGCGCTCGAGCCGTTCCTGCTCCTCCACTGCGCGATACTCGACCTCGGCCTGCTTGGACTCCGACTCCTCCTCGCCCGAGGCGAGACCGTCCTCGTCACTCTCCCAGGCCGTGTAGTACGCGCCGCCCGCGGTGTCCGCGGACGACCCCGCGGCCGCGCCGCCGCGCGCCCCGGTGGCCGGCTTGTCCACCGGCGGGGACAGCATCTCCGGGACGGCCGGCGCCACCTCGGCGATGCGCGAGTCGATCTGGCCGGACGCCACGTCGGCCAGCGCGTCCCCGCCCGTGGCCTCGTGTTGCGCCGGGAGATCCTCGGCCGGCTCCGCCTCGGCCAGCGCCACCGCCGGCTCCTCGGCCCTCGCGCGGGCCTCGCGGGACTTCTCGGCCGTCCGCTCCTCGTCGGCGGACGCGTCGGCGATCGCGTCGTACTCCTCCATCTCACCCGCGGCCTCGGCCATGCCCATGGGCGCGGCGGACTCGGACGCCCGATCGCTGCCCACGAGCCGCCACGGCGCGGCCACCCAGACCAACCCCACCATGACGCAGGCCGCCGCGGCCATGGCCACCGGCGCCCACATCGGGACACGGCGGCGGGCGCGGGTGATGGGCACCACCTTGGCGGCCTCCTCCTCGGCCTCGACGCGGTCCATCACCGCGTCGGCAAAGCCGGCGGGCGCCTCCAGCTCGGGCAGGTCGTGCAGCGCGTCGAGGGTGAGCTGGAGCAGCTCGAGCTCCTCGCGGCACGCCTCGCATTCGGCCAGGTGGGCGTCCACCTCGGCCCGCTGTTCGGGCGTCAGATCACCGTCGAGGTAGCTCGACAGCAGGTCCTGGGTCGTCTCGTGGTCCATCACGTGCTCTCGGCCTCCTCCATGGAGGCCAGCATCCGGCCGACCAGGTTCTTGAGCTCGGTCCGCGCGCGGTGGAGCCTGGACTTCACCGTACCCGGGGCGACGCCCAGGGACTCGGCGATCACGTCGTAGGGGTGTCCTTGCAGGTCCCGCATGACGATCACGGTGCGGTGGTCCTCGCCCAGCTGCTCGAGTCCCTTCTCGAGGATGCGGCGGCGCTCCAGCGCCAGCGCGGCGTCCTCGGGTCCCGGTCGATGGCTGGGCAGCTCCCGCTTCACTTCACCCTCCTCCAGGGCCTTGGGCTTGTCGATGGACTCGTGGCGCATGCGCTGGCGGCGGGCGAGGTGGGCCTGCTTGTTCTTGCAGTGATTGACCACCACCCGGTACAGCCAGGTCCTGAACTTCGCCTCTCCGCGGAAACGGTCCAGGTTCTTGTACACGGCCACGAACACATCCTGGGCGACCTCCTCGGCCAGCGAGGGCGACCCCAGGATCCGGGCGCACATGGAGTACACCTGGTTCTGGTGCCGCGTCACCAGCTTGGTGAACAGCCCCCGGTCGCCACTTTCCAGGTAGCGCCGGATGAGCTGCTCATCCGTGAGCTGGTCGATCTCGCTGGACCTATCGTTCATCGGTACTGACAACACCGACGCCCCTTGGTTCCCGTCCCGTGCCAAAAAAAGTTCAATCGATCCAACCCTACTCCTCTTCGTCGTCGCGCGAAGAGAGAGGGTGATCATGCGGTACCATCTCCCGGGTTTGCCGCAGATCTGCGCTGTTCTCGGAATGCTCGAACGCCGTGTCCTCTTCCGTCGGCCGACCGTAGTCCCCACTGGGGTAGCGATCGGCGGACGGCGGCATCAGGCTGCCCGACGAGAACTCGGCGGTGTCCTCGCTGCGCTCGTCGTCGTCGTACGACCCCGAGTCCCTGCGCCAGGTGTGCCGCTCCGTGTCCTCGGACACCGGGCCGGACCGCCCGTACATGGGGATCTGCTTGGTGGTGCCCGGCGACGACTCCAGCGACTCGTCGTCGAACGACGAGGTGTCGCCCGTGGCGTGCTGGACCACGGGCAGCGAGACGGTGAACTCGGTGCCCTTGCCCGGCTCGCTGCGCACCTCGATGGTGCCGCCGTGCTCCTGGATGATGTTGTGGGTGATGGACAGGCCCAGGCCCGTGCCCTGGCTCTCCCCCTTGGTGGTGAAGAACGGCTCGAAGATGCGGTACAGGTGCTCGTCGGGGATGCCCCCGCCGTTGTCGCGGATGCGGATGCGCACGTAGCGGCCGGTCTTGCGCACGTCGAGCCAGATCTCCCCATCACCGCGGATGGCCTGGGCGGCGTTGCTCAGCAGGTTCATGAACACCTGGTTGATCTGGCCGGGGTTGCACTCCACCAGGGGGATCTCCCGGTAGTCCTTGTGCACCGTGATGCGGTTCTTGAGGTGGTGGGCCAGCAGGGAGATGGTGATGTCCAGGCCGCGCCGCAGGTCCACCGACTTGAAGGTGGTCTGCTCGGTGCGGCTGAACACCCGCAGGTTCTCGACGATCTGTCCGGTGCGCTCGGCGCCGTTACACACCAGCTCGAGGGCGGAGTCCATGTCTCCCAGAACGGTGTCGAAGGCCATCTGTTTCTTGTACAGGCGGATCTTTCGGATCCGTTCGGCCATGTCCTCGGCGGACAGGTTCTCGGCGCTCTCGTACAGGCGCAGCACGTTCTCGATCTTGGACGTGACCTGGCGCAGGGGCCGCACTGAGTTGATCAGGAAGTTGACCGGGTTGTTGATCTCGTGGGCGATACCGGCCACGAGCTGGCCCAGCGTGGCCATACGCTCGTGCTGCACGAGCTGGCTCTGGGCGGCCTTGAGCTGCATGTAGGAGTGCTCGGCCTCCTCGTACAGCTGGTTGAGCTCGTCGTTGCGCTGGGCGATCTCGGTGGTGCGCTCGTGAACCCGCTTCTCCAGCGTGCGGCTGTGCTCGCGGAGCTGGTCGCGCGTGCGCTTGAGCTGCTCGGTCATGTCGTCGAAGGCCTGGGCCAGCTCGCCGAGCTCGTCGTCGCTCTGGTGGCTCATCCGGTGGTCCAGGTTGCCCGTGGACACGACGCGGATGTCGCGGATGATGCGGTCCACGGGACGGCGGAAGCGCGTGGTCAGGGTGTAGAACACCACGCCCATCAGGGCGGCACACGCCGCGATGATGCTGAGCATGAACCACTTGCCCAGGTCGTTGAGGCGGCGGTTCGTGGTCTTCTGGGCCTCCCCGAAGGCCAGGGCGATCTGGTCCTCGCTCTTGCGCTCGAGGGAGGCCACGGTGGAGTTGGGGTACGACAGCACCAGGTTCCACTCCACCGTGGGGATGGCGGAGTAGGCCATGTACCGGGGGCCGTCCGGGGTGGGGATCACCTCGATGCCGTCGCGCAGGGCGGAGAGGTCCTTCAGGACCGCGGCCGCGTCCTCCCCGTACAGCTCGCTGAACCTGGGGTGTTCGAAGTCCTCCCGCCAGTCGCCCGACTCGACCTGGTACGAATGCTGGTGGACGATCCCGCCGTCACGGTCCACCAGGAACGCCTCGAGGTCCTCGTCCCCGGCCAGGGAGTCGATCCACTCCTGGAGCGCGGACAGGGAGACGTCCACGCCCACGACCCCCAGCACGCCGCGGTTGCCCCCCCGGAAGGCCTTGGAGCAGGTCATGGTGAGCTTGTTGCTGCTCACGTCCATGTACGGGGGCTGCCACACGGAGCGGCCGCCGCCGTAGGCCACGGCGTCGGTGTACCAGGCGCGGTCCACCGGATCGAAGTCGCCCTTGTCCGCGAACGTGCCGTTGCCCGGGGTCAGGATGAGCGCGCGGGACGGGAAGGCCACGTACGCGTTGACCAGGTGCGGGCGGTTACGGCACAGCCCGGCCATGGGATCGCGCATCATGGCGTACCGCGCCACGTCCGCATTGACCGCCGCGCTGTTGGCGCGGTCCGGCGCGTGCCACACCGGGTAGGCCCAGGAGACCTCGTACCCGCGCGCCTCGTCCATGGCCAGGTCGCGGGGGCGGTTGGCTCCGCCGGCGAAGGCGCTCGCCGGCAGCGCCTGGACCGATCCGGAGTACCCCGCGTGGGAGTACAGGCTCGCGAAGTCGGCGAGCAGGTCGACGGCCGCCGCCACCTCGCTGAACAGCAGGTCGAGGGTCTCGGACTGCAGTCGTGCCTGGGCCTCGTAGGCCCCGCGCCTCGGATACACCCCCCCCACGGAGGGCGGCGGGGCGATCAACGCCCGGCGCCCCTCGGTATCGCGGGAGAAGTTGCGGCTCATGCGGTTGTTGTAGCTGTCGGTGAACACCAGCAGGGTCAACAGCAGCAGCGCGAGCACCCCCAGCAGGAGCAACATGACGCGCGACGAAAGCGACATGTAACGACGTTGTCGGCCCGCACGTCCCTGCAAACCCACGTCGGGCTCTCGGGACGGATCAGTGGGTTCACGCAGCGGCATGTGTGGGCTAGAATTCGCTGGAAATGACGTCGGGGATTGTATAACCTCTCCCGACTTTGCCGCAAGTGTGCGTAATCGCTGGCTTCGAGGTCAGCGGTCCGGAGGAACGAAAGATGCGGATCTGGCTGCCCTTGCTCGCCCTCGTCCCGTTCACTGCTGCCGTCATCGGCTGCAGCGCCCCCTGTGATAACCGTTGCGACGCCCAGGCTGACTTCATCGCCGCATGCGTGGATTACACAGCCTCAGCCATCGCCGACGGCAAGACCCCGCCCGAGGGCTGGGACATCTTCGACGACCCGAACGACTGGTGGAGCGAGGCCTTCGGCGTGGGTGGCGCCGAGGAGTTCGCCACCGCGTGCAAGGAAGACGCCGAGGCCGTGCTGGCAGGCCTCGAGGGCGACGACCGCAGCCTCATGGAGCAGGAGTGCGCGGACGAGGCCCAGGTGCTGGAGTCCTATTACCTCGACCTCGACGTCCCCGACTGCCACTCCACTCCCTGACCGCCCCCTCGCCCCGCAGACCCACCCGACCGCCCGGCCACCAGGCGGTGGAGCAGGCAAGCGCATGAGCCGCCCCGTTCTTCCGCGCCGGTCGACCGTCACGGCCACCGGTCGCTTCTTCCCACAAAAGCGCCTGGACAACCGGCACTTCTACGAGACCCTCGGGCTGGACACGAACGAGGAATGGATACGCACGCGCACGGGCATCCGCGAACGGCGCGTGGTGGATCCCGCGGCAGGGGAGACCACCGCCACCATGGCCACCGAGGCTGCGCGCGCGGTCCTGGCCCGGCGGGGCATGGCCGCAGACGAGCTCGACTGCATCATCCTGGCCACGGTGACACCGGACCTGGGCTACCCCGCCACGGCCAACCTCGTCCAGGAGGCCCTCGGCGCCTCGCGCGCCTGGGTGTTCGACGTGCAGGCCGCCTGCTCGGGCTTCCTGTACGCCCTGACCACCGCGTCGATGATGGTGGAGTCCGGCCGCTGTGACCGCGTGCTGGTCATCGGCGCGGACTGCATGAGCCGCATCCTCGACTACACGGACCGCGCCACCTGCGTGCTGTTCGGCGACGGCGCCGGCGCGCTGCTGGTCGAGGCGGTCCCCGAGGGCGTCGAGGGCGGCTTCCTCGACTGGGAGATGGCCGCCGACGGCAGCGGCGTCAAGCACCTGTACCGCACCGGCGGCGGCACCCAGCACGCCTACTCCGACGACATGGACCTGGCCAAGCACGAGCTCGTCTATCAAGAGGGCAACGTGGTGTTCCGCCACGCCGTGACCCGCATCGTCCAGGTGGTCCGCACGCTGCTGGACCGCAACGAGCTGACCTCGGATCACGTGGACCTGTTCGTGCCCCACCAGGCCAACATCCGCATCATCGAGTCGGCCCGGGTCAAGGTGAAGGTGCCCACCGAGCGCGTGGTGATCACCATCGACCGCCACGCCAACACCACCTCGGCCACCATCCCCTCGGCCCTCGACGTCGCCGTGGAGGACGGGCGTGTGCACCCGGGCGACCGCATCCTGCTGTGCGCCTTCGGCGGGGGCTTCACCTGGGGCGCGAGCCTGCTGCAGTGGTCCCAACCCTCGGAGCCCGCGTGAGGCCGTTCGAGCTGGTCACCGACCTGGTGCCCAAGGGGGATCAGCCCAGGGCGATCGAGGAGCTGGTAGACGGGCTGGAGCGCGGCGTCGGTCAGCAGGTGCTGCTCGGCGCCACCGGCACGGGCAAGACCTTCACCATGGCCCAGGT
>CAZLEO010000338.1:0-9345 GCA_964558555.1 uncultured Rickettsiales bacterium
AACCGTCGACCCACCAACCGTCGACCCACCAACCGTCGACCCACCAACCGTCGACCGTCGACCGTCGACCGTCGACTCACAACACGTACACCAGCCCCTTCGCACCATCGAGGACGACCTCCTGGCCGTCCTGCAGCCGCCGCGTCGCGTTGGCCACGTTGACCACCGCGGGCAGGGCGTACTCGCGAGCGACGACGGCGCCGTGGCTGAGCAGGCTGCCCAGCTCCATGACGAGGCCGCCGGCGGTGAGGAACAGCGGGGTCCAGCCGGGATCGGTGGCGCGGGTGACGAGGATGTCCCCGCGCTGGAGCTTGGGGGTCTCGCTGAGGTCGCGTAGCACGCGGACCGTGCCGGTGACCCGGCCGGGGCTGATGCCCATGCCGGTGAGCATGCGGCGGTCATCCAGCTCCGTGGCCAGGGGCACACCTTCGGCCACGAGGAACTCGGGGTGGTCCGCGCGCAGGTCCTCGGCCGCCTGGAGACGACGTGCGCCGACGAGGTCGCGTGCTTCGCCGGGATCGAGGGCGCCGTTGACCAGCCGGTGCAGCTCGTCGATCTCCAGCCAGGCGATGTCCTCGGCCGCGTCCATCACCCCGCGCTCGACCAGCAGCTCGCCCTCGCGCAGCAGGATTCGCTTCACCTGGAACAGCAGCTGATCGAAGTGGAACCGCTGGTTCTCTCGCAGCCGCATGTAGTTGCGGGTCAGATCCACGGCAGCGGATCCGAGCGCGGCCTTCCACGGCACCAGGCGCTGCAACGTCGTGGCGTGGAGCTGATCGTCCAGCTGCTGCATCGCAGCGAGGAAGGCCTGCTGGTGCCGCTCCTCGTTGAGGTAGGGGTCGGTGTGGATGCCGCCTTCGAGGTAGCTGCGGATCATACCCATCACCGCGGCGGGGTTCTCCGACCAGCGGGTGGCGAAGATCTCCCAGCTCGCGGCGGATCGGTGCCCGTACTCGTCCAGGAAAGCATCGAGGGCATCGACGAAGGGACCGCTGTCGGGTAGCGAGGACAGCTCGTCGCGGTTGGGGGGGGTGTCCCCGGTGAGGATGGCCGCGTTCACGGCCGGGATCTGCTGGGCCAGGGCGGCGAGCTTCCACAGGGCCTTGTGACCGGCCACCGTGCGGTTCTCGTTGGGCGCCGATGTCAGCGCGGCGCGCAGGGTGTGGTCGTGGTCGCCCAGCCAGCGTTGCAGGCCCGTGCCCAGCAGCTGGTACGAGAGGTTGGCGAACAGCAGGCTCAGCAGGTGGATCTCCACGTACTCGTAGATCAGGTCGCGCGCGCGGCGGTACTGTCGCAGGCCGGCGACGGGGTCGTCGAAGCCCTCGTCGAGCTCGTCGATGCGGTCGAGGAACCGCGGCAGGAACCGCTCCCACACCCGGTGGTTGGTCAGGAAGTTGAACTGGTAGCGACGCCAGCGTCGTTCGCTGATCACCTGGCCGAAGATGGACGCCACGAGCCCCAGGTTGGGCAGGTAGAACCGGCGCCGCTGCAGGTCCTCCTGCTCCTCCGGCGGGAAGAACTCCAGCAGGAACTGGATGGGCGGCATGCCGGGCAGCCGGAAGACCAGGTGCCGGAAGATGGAGATGTTGAAGTAGGGCACGCCCCGGTACAGGGTCGTGGGCGACGACCCGTGCAGGTAGCGGGCGGATGCGTCCTGCCACTCGATGAAGTGGTGGAGCACGGGCTGGATCACCGACCAGCCCATGGGGCTGGACTGTTCGGTCCAGCGTTCGCCGGAGAAGCGCTGGGTCCACAGCAGGTTGGAACGCCGCTGGCGCGTGATGCTCTGCTCGAGGGAGGTGATCGGGCGCGACTGCAGGATCCAGGGGCGCCCGCGTCGGTCCAGGCTCCACTCGATGTCCTGGGGCGGCCCGAAGAGGGCCTCGATGGACAGCCCGAGGTCGGCGACTCGCTGGACCTCGTCGTCACCCAGCAGCGGTTCCCGGCGCCCCGGGGCGGGCGTCTGCTCCACCACCACCAGCGGGTCCTGGGCCGGCTTCGCGGGGCGCGCGCAGACCCACAGGTCGGGGTGGACGGCCCCCGACGCCAGCCCGTCGCAGAGGCCCTCGCTCGCCTCCAGCGTCATCTCGCGTGGGGAGCCGGTGACCGGGTTGGCCGTGAACAGGATGCCCGACGTGCGCGCATCCACCATGCGCTGCACCAGCACCGCCATGCCGCCGTGGAACGGCCGGGGGGGATTGCGGCGCCAGCGGCGTCGGCGACCCCGGAGCGCGACCGGGGCGGGGACCTCGCGGTGGCGGGCGTCGGCCGTGGATTCACCCCGGTACGCGGCGACTCTCACCTCGAAGTAGGACGCCCAGATCTCGCGGACGGCCTCGAGGACCGCGGTGAGGCCGCTCACGTGCAGGATGGAACGGTACTGGCCGGCGAACGAACGATCCCCCGCGTCCTCGTCCAGCGCCGAGGAGCGCACCGCCAGCGGACCGCTGCCGAGGCGGCGCACGGCGTCGGCCACGGCGGCCTCCACCTCGGGGCCCAGCGGCACCGAGCGCAGCGCCTCGAGGCACTCCTGCCGTCGGTCGTCCGGACGGGTGACCCCCAGGCGAGTCAGGGCCTGCCGGAAGGCCTGCGGCCCGAGGACGAACCCTTCGGGGACGGGCTGCCCGGCGCGCGCCAGGCGGGCCAGGGTGGCGGCCTTGCCACCCAGGCGAGATCGGTCGGGTGTGCCGGTGGCATGGAGCCACTCGATGGGGGACGAGGGGTGCGTCACTGTCCGAAGGTGCCCTCGCCCTCGGCCCAGTAGCTGTACCAGCCGTAGTCCTCGGGATCGGTGGTGTACCAGAAGGTGTCGCCGTCGATCCCGCCGGTGCCGTACTCCTCGAGGGAAGCGTCGAGGTTGCCGTAGTTGCGCCACAGCACGAACGAGGTGTCGTCGATCATCTGGATGCCGTACAGGCGCTCGAAGCTGTTGGTCTCCCAGTAGACCTGGGACACGCACGCCTCGACCTCGGAGATGGGGTCGGGGTTGTGGGAGAGCTGGAAGATGTACCAGCACAGCGGACACAGGGACTGGTACTGGCCGGTCACGTTGGGACCCACGAGGGCGTAGGGGGCCTCGCAGTCCTGCACCCCCCAGTGCTCCTCGGCGTAGTCGGCGAAGTCGATGGTCACGGTGCGGCGACCGTCCCAGTAGCCCAGGTCGGGGCCTGTGGTGTCGTCGTCGTCGTCGTCGCCCGTGGTGTCGTCGTCGTCCGCGGCGCTGTCGTCGTCGTCCGCGGCGGCGCTGTCGTCGTCGCCGGCGTCGTCGTCGGGATCGGCGTGGTCGGTATCGACGATCAGCGACCCGGTGCAGGCCCCGACGATCCACAGGAGGACGGCCCCTGTCAGCCCCACCGCGATACGCGTCCGGATGTCCATCATCGTCTTGTACTCCCCGCCGGTTTCGGTGCCATTATACGTGGCACGGTTCTCGCTTCGACCCCGGAGGAGGAGATGGACACCCGGACAACGACGCCACGCCTGCAGGAGCTGCTCGAGGAGGCGGACGCGCGCCTGCGCGGTGCAGCCCTCGCCGACGAGCTCTTCGAGGATCTGGATCCGGCCGAGCTGCATGCCGCGCACGGCGTGGCCGGGCGGTTGCAGGATCGGGTGATTGCACTGCTGTGCCGGTTGACGATGGAGATGGCCAACCGGGATGATGGCGAGGGAGGGAGGTAGAGGGGCCGATGACCCGACGCATCGAGTTCGACATCGGGACGCGGGACAAGGCCCAGCGTCTGTTCCAGACGGGCCTCAAGCACGGCATCCTGCCCTTGCCGGCGGTGCCGGACGTGGACGTGGGCGAGCTCGTCGAGGTGCTGCTGACGCTGCACTACTCCGGCGCGACCTTCGAACTACCGGCGAAGGTGATGCACAGCGGCGCCTCCACGGTGGTCAAGCTACAGTCCCTGCCCGATGACTTCGTCGCAGCCCTGAATGAAGAGGCGCCGGCCGCGAGTGAGCCGATCGCGCTCCCCGCCGAACCCGCGCCGCCGGCCCCACCGCCGGACGAGAGCCGCAAGCGAGGATTCCGCCTCAAGGGGCCGCGGGGCGGCGGCAAGGCCAGGCCGTCCGCCGGTACCCCGCGGAAGACCCCCCCCGGCACGGCGAGCAATTACTCCCTGGACCGCGCCCCGGCCGCGACGGACGGCACGGTGATCCCGCTGCCGGGCGGGGGCGGCAAGGGCATCAAGGGGACGCTCGAGGAGGAGGGCTCCCTCGAGGACCGCGACATGCGGGCCCTGCTCATGGGGCTGCTGCAGCGGACGGCCAACGGCGTGCTCGTGGTGGAGGGGTACCGCGAGGTGAACTGGTGCTTCGTCGTGCACGGCAAGCCGGTGAAGTTCATGCGGGAGCCGCCCAGCCGATCCGACTCGCTGGACTATCAGGCCTCGCGGGCCCGGGTGGTGGAGCCTGCAGACCTCAACCACGCCCGGCAGCTCGTCCAGCTCACCGGCCTGCCCATGGGGGACGTGCTGCGGGACCTGGGGCTGATGGACGACGATCAGCTGCAGGACCTCGAGGCCAGGACCGCCTGGCAGGTCACGGAGCGGCTACTGGGGGTCAACTACGGCACCTACCGCTTCTTCGGGTTGGCCGGGCTCGACAAGGTGCTCCACGGCGTGCCCGCCGACGTGATGGGGGTCCTGTGGGCGCGCGCGAGAGAGAAATACGCCGAGCTCTCCGACAAGAAGATCGCCCACCGCATCGACCGGTACCACAAGCACCACATGGTGCTCTCGGACCATGGCAAGGAGATGGCCGGCCAGCTCAGCCTCGGCAAGCGCGAGGCCCTGTTCGTCCAGCGGTACCTCCGCGGCGGGTGGCAGATCGCCGAGCTGCTCGGCCGCCTCGATCTGACCAACCGCTCGGTGATGGAGATCGTCTTCACGCTGCAGGACCTGGACATCATCGATCTGTCCGAGCGGGAGGGGCCCAACTGGCGCCTCGCCCGCGCCGAGCGGTTCCTCATCGACCGCATGGACTACCTGGGCAAGGACCACTTCGCGTTCGTGGACGCCCACTGGACGAGCCTCGACCGCGAGCTGATGGACGCGTGCGACAAGGTGGCCAAGACCCTCGACGATCCCGTGCTCAACCAGCTCGAGATCGGCAGCGTGTCCCAGATGCGCCATCAGATCACCGACAAGCTCGGCGAGGTGCGGCAGATCTTCGCGGAACGCGAGCGCCGGCGGGAGTACCGCACCACGCTGGTGGAGAAGAGCAAGCTGTCCATGGCCACGTCCCTGTTCGCCAAGCAAGGCGAGATGGCCCTGTTCAAGAAGGAGGCCACGGTCGCCAAGGAGTGCTTCGAGCGCGTCATCGAGCTAGACACGGGCGCGCCCGGGGCCGGCCACGTGAGCCGCGCCCGGCGTGTGCTGGACGACATCAAGCGTGGTGTGCTGACCGAGGCCGTGGAGTCCAAGGTGGCCAAGGGGAGCTTGCAGACCCTGGAGGACATCGACAAGGGGTGAGCGCGGTGTGTGCCCTTGGGGATCGATCGGAGGGGGGGAAACGAGGTAGGCTGTAGGCGACGGTGGAAAGGGGTACCGCGCAGTGGCTGGCAAGACGATCGCTTTCACGGTGCGCACGGCGCAGCAGGCCAAGCAGCTGTACGGGTCCGGCCTGAAGCACAAGATCCTCACCCTTCCCGAGGAACCGGGCGTGGCCGAGGGGGACCCCGTCGAGGTGGCCCTGGTGCTGGCGTTCTCCGGCGAGGGTTTTCACCTCATGGGCCGGGTGGTCCACAGCGGCGCCATGGCCACCGTGGTCCAGCTCGATAACGTACCCGCGGGCATCTACGAGGCCCTGGGGGTGGACACGCACGGCATCACGGGGGAGACGACCCCGGCGCTCGACAACACCATGGAGAGCGCGCCGATCTCGCCGGAGCCGCGCGAGACCGTCGAGAGCGCGCCGCGAGAGGATCCATTCTCCGAAGCGCTGGCCGAGTCGGGCGAGACAGACCCCTACGAGGAGGTCGACTCCCGCGACGAGCCCTCCACCGTGGGCATCGTCATGGAGGACTGGCCCCCGGACGAGGTGCCCCAGCGGGCCCGCGACGCCGCCGGTGTGGCGGGCGGAGATCCGCCCGCCGAGGAGAGCAACGAGCTGTCCGAGTCGTCGGGGGACCTGTTCGGGGACGCCTCGGAGGAGCGGTTCGCGGACACCGCGGACGAGTACTCGGGGGGCTCCCTGTTCGACGAGAATCCCCCGGAACCGGCCGAAGAACCGTCCGTGAACCGGGCGACGGAGTCCCGGGAGATCAAGCCACCGGACGTACCGCAGTCGAAGCGGCCCTTCGCCAGGGACGACTACTCCGGCGAGTTCGAGCGGCTGCCGTCCTCCAGCGGCGTGGAGACCTCGGCGTCGCCGCCGAGCCAGCTCTCGCGGCCCCGCCCCAAGCCGGCGCCGGCCCGCGCCAAGGCCCCGTCGCGCAAGGGCGGGTACGTCTCGGCGCGCGCCTCGCGGGCCCCGGCCCAGCAGGCCGCGCCGCCGCCGGGCGAGGGTGTGCCGGTCCCGGGCAACCCCAACCAGGCGTTCGCCGGCACGCCCAAGGAGAAGGGCTCCCTCGCCGACGTGGCCATGCGGGAGGTCTTCATGGACCTGCTCAACCGCAAGGCCACGGGGCTGCTGGTGGTGGACGGGTTCCGCGAGCGCTACTGGGGATACTTCATCGACGGTCAGCCGGTGCGCTACTCACGCGAGCCTCCGAGCCGCTCCGAGTCCATCGAGTACCAGGCCTCGCGCCAGCGCCTGCTCAAGCCCGCCGAGCTGGAGCGCGCGCGCTACGCCGCCGGCCTGACCGGGCTGCAGCTGGACGACGCCATGGTCCGCCTGGGCATGCTCAACCGCCAGCAGGTGGACGCGCTGATGGTGGAGTCCGCGCGGATGATCACCGACCGGCTGCTCGGCGTGAACTTCGGCCATTTCCGCTTCTTCGACCTGCCCGAGGTGCGCAAGCTGCTGCCCGGCACCGCCGTCGAGGTGGCGCAGGTGCTCTGGGAGCGGTCCCGCCAGCGCTATACGGGCCTCAACGAGAAGCAGGTCCGCGAGATCGTCGACAAGTACTACAAGCACCACCTTGTGCTCACCGACACCGGTCGATCCCTGGCGGAACCCCTGATCGCCAGCCTCGCGGGCCCGGAGCAGCGCTTCCTCAAGCGATACCTGCGTGGCGGCTGGCAGCTGGCCGAACTGCTCGGGCGGCTGGAGATGCCCACGCGCAACCTCATCGAGCTGGTGCTGTCCATGCAGGATCTGGGCGTCATCGAGCTCAACGAGCGCGAGGGCGATCGCTGGCGCGAGGCGCGCGCCGAGCGGTACATCATCGACCGCATGGACTACATGGAGAGGGACCACTTCTCCTTCGTCGAGGCCCACTGGTCCTGCCTCGAACCCGAGCTGCTGGCCGCGTGCGACAAGGTCGCCAAGACCATCGAGGACCCCATGATGGACCACCTCGAGCTGGAGAAGCTCACGCAGATGCGCGAGCAGATCCGGACGAAGCTGGCCGAGGTGCGGGCCCTGTTCAGCGACAAGCCGCGGCGACGCGAGTACCGCAACGATCTCGTGGAGATGGGCAAGCGGCGCATGGCCGGGGAGCTGTTCGGCAAGCAGGGCGAGATGGAGGTCTTCAAGGGCGCCCTGTCCCTGGCCCGGGAGTGCTTCGAGCGGGTGCTGGAGCTGGATCCCCGCGGGTCGGGCTCCAACGAGCGCATTCGCCGCGCCAAGGCCGTGCTCGCCGACCTCAGCCGCGGCGCGACGCCCTCGGCCGCCAAGGACATCGACTTCGACGAGGAGATGGGCGACGTCAACCTCGAGGATCTGGACGACATTTGATCTCCCCGCTCAGGCCGCTGTCGATATCCGTGTTCACCTTCGCCGCTCTCCTGGGGGCCTCGCTGTGGGGGTGCGGCGGCGCCGATCCCGGAGGTGAGGCCGAGCCCACGGCGGACGCGACCGAGGCCGTCGTCGCCGAGGACCCGGGCACCGTGGAGCCGCCCCCGGCTCACTGGCCGCGCCCCATGCCCCCCGAGCTCTACCGCGAGTCCGCGGTGGAGGATCCGGCGACCCTGTCCGGTACCGTCACGGCGGCGTCGGACGGCCACGGCGTGCTGTTCGACACCCCGCCGGACGAGGTGTGCGCGGCCGAGCCCCTGCGGACGACCGCGGGACCCCTCGCCGGAGCGGTCCTGCTGCTGGAGGGGATCGCCGAGGGCAAGGCCCTCGAGCCGGTGGACGCCGCGGTGATCGTCGGCGCGTGCGCGGTGAGTCCGCGCGTCCAGCTGGCCGCCGTGGGCGGATCGATCCGGGCGTCGTCCGGGGACGCGCAGGCCCACTCGCTACAGCTGATCCTCTGGGACGGCTACCGCGATCTGGGCAACCTCGCCCTCTCCGGAGACGGCGCCGAGGACGAGCGCCGCCTCCGGCTCCCCGGCCTGGTCCACCTGCGGTGCGACGATCACCCCACCGCGAGGGGCTGGCTGTGGGTGATGGAGCACCCCTACCACGCCCTGTCCGCCGCCGACGGCACCTACCGCATCGGCGACATCCCTCCGGGACGCTACGTCATGCACGTCTGGCACGAGGCCTACGAGGCCCTCGTTCAGGAGGTGGATGTGCCCGCGGGGGGCGGCGAGCACCCCCTCGACCTGGTGCTGGGCGCGCCCTGAAGCACTCTTCTTGACAGGGTCCGATCCGCCGGTCATCCTGCGCCATTCTGACGTCGGATATCGGATTTCAGATTGCGGATTTCTCGTGGGTCGTGAGGGCCCCTGAACCTGGGAGTGGAGATGGATTACAAGGTCAAGGACATCGCGCTGGCGGACGCCGGCAGGCTGAAGATCGAGTGGGCCGAGTCCCGCATGCCCGTGCTGATGCACCTGCGTGAGAAGTTCGGCAAGACCAAGCCGCTGGCCGGGATGAAGGTCGCCGGTTGCCTGCACGTGACCAAGGAGACGGCCGTGCTGGTGGAGACCATCCGCGCCGCCGGCGCCGAGATCTCGTGGTCCGGCTGCAACCCCCTGTCCACCCAGGACGACATCGCCTCTGCCCTGGCCGCCAACGACATCAGCGTCTACGCCTGGCACGGCATGTCCGTGGACGAGTTCTACTGGGCCATCGACCGCACCCTCGACTTCGAGCCCACCCTGTCGCTGGACGACGGCGCCGATCTGATCATGCGCATCCACACCCAGCACAAGGCGCTGGCCCAGAAGGTCATCGGCGGAACCGAGGAGACCACCACCGGCGTGCACCGCCTGCGGGCCATGGCCAAGGCCGGGGACCTGCTCTACCCCGTCATCGCCGTCAACGACGCCGAGACCAAGTGGGACTTCGACA
>CAZLEO010000339.1:0-6990 GCA_964558555.1 uncultured Rickettsiales bacterium
AGGCGACGCGGAAACGTAGTATTCATCGATACTTGGAGAAAAAATGGTGGAGGCGACGGTATCCTCACCCACGCCGTGTTCGACGGCAACGAGGCCGGGACCGACGGCGGCGCGGTCTTCGCCCAGGGGTCGTCGCTGACGTTCGACAGCGTGATCGTCACGGCCAACGAGGCCGCGACGGGCGGCGGCATGTACCTCGACGGCCCCCAGCCCATCGTCGGCCAGTCCAACGCCTGGGACAATCAGCCCGACGACTACTACGGCATGATCGATCCGACCGGCCTGTACGGGAACCTCTCGGTGGACCCGGACTTCCTCGACCCCACCGCCGGCGACCTGCTCGACCGCGACTACCACCTCTCGGAGACGTCACCGTGCATCGACGCGGGAGATCCGGCGCTGTTCGACCCGGATGGGTCGGTGTCGGACATGGGCGCGTACGGAGGCGGGGACGCGGGGAGCTGGGACCTGGACGTGGACGGCTACGACGAGTGGTGGCAGCCAGGCGAGTACGACGCAGTGCTGTACCCGGGCGACGGGTGGGACTGCGACGACCACGACGACGACGTACACCCCGGCAGTGGGTGCTGATCCCGATCAGAGTTCTGCGTGGTTGAGGCGGGTCTCCCGATCGAACCCCAGCGTGACCTCTCGGCCCACGTGGCATTCGCTCATCATCGCCTCCCAGTGGTCCTCGGGGACGTGCGCGACAAAGCGTCGCCCTGCCTGGTCACGACCGTAGACGACGCCGGTGCGGGGGGCCCCGTCGCGGTCGTAGAGCACGGTGTAGGTCTCGATGAGGCCGCGACCGGTGGCGCGATCGACGACGGGGATGGGGGCGTCGCCGACCCGGGGTGCGGCGGCGTCCTCGAGATCGTGGGATCGCAGGTCAGCGGTGCCCGGTTCGGCCGCGTACACGCCCGCGGCGTGCTTGTGGAGGAACCAGCCGAACGCGGTGATCAGGCCGCGGTCGTGCGTGCCCTCGGCGATGGCCTCGGCGAGGGTGGCGATGGCGTGCAGGGAGTAGTCGTTGCCCGGGCCGCCGAACGAGTTGAGGCCGCCGGTGAGGGTGTGGGGGCGGGGATCGTCGTGCCGCAGCCCGAGGGTGCGGTGGGCGATCTCCACGGCGCTGGGGAAGCAGCTGTACAGGTCGATGGCGTCGATCTCGTCGAGGTGCAGCCCGGCGCGGGCCAGGGCTCGGCGGACGGCCGCGCCCAGCGGGGCGCTGGGCGTGAGGTCGTCCCGCTGCACGATGAACTCCTGGCGGTCCTCGGCGTAGGCGCCGCCGCGGAAGAACACCGGCTGCTTGCCCGGTCGGGCGCGCCGCGCGCGGGTGAGGATCACGGCGGCCCCCATGTCCACGGTCACCATGGGGTTGAGGAACTTGCGGTAGGGGAAGGCGATGCGCCGGTTCGAGGCCACCTCCTCGACGAACGACTCGGCGGACCGCGGCTCGCGGAACCAGGCGTGGGGGTGGCGGGCCGCGACCTCGGAGAAGCGTGACCACCGCCGTCCCAGGCGCGTCAGGTAGTCGTCGATGGGCAGGCCGCTGAGTGCCCACAGGGCGGTCTCGAGCAGCGGGAAGCCGTGGATCGGATCGGTGATGCCGTGGCGCGCCTCGATGGGGGCGGAGCCGACGAGCCCGTCGTCGTCGCCGGGGACACCCTGGAAGAGGGCCGAGCCGCAGCCGGGATGGGTGCGATCGCGGCGGTAGTACGCCTCGCCGCCGACCACGAGCGCCGTGCTGAGTTCGCCTCGTGCGATCAGACCTGCGGCGCGGTTGACCAGGGACTGGGGCGAGTTGCCGCCGATGGGGGAGGTCTCGGCCAGCCTCGGGGCGGCACCGAGCTGGTCGGCGAGCTGGCGCGCGGCGTCGGGATAGTGTGCGCTCATGGGACGCACCACGAGGATCCCGTCCAGCTCGGTCGGGGATAGATCCGCGCACTCGGCAGCGCGCCTGGCCGCGCTCTCCATGAGCCCCAGCGGATCGAGGATGTCCTCGGTTCGGTTCTTGGGCTGGGTGATCTGACCCCAGCCGGCCACCACGATTTCGGTCACGAGAGCGTCTCCTATGCAGACGCGGCCAGGATCTTGGATGCGGCGCGATGTCCCATCTCCAGTCGTTCGCCGCGGGCCAGCTCCACGGTCACCGTGTCGGCCTCCAGGTCCCGGGCCACCACGCGCAGGGTACACCCGGGGACCAGTCCCGTGTTCGCGGCGTAGCGCAGGAAGCGCGCCGACTGGTCGTCCACGTGGCTGATCACGAGGTCCCGCTCCAGGGGCGAGTCCAGCAGATCTTGCCCGCGGAGGCGTGGGACGGAGCCGTCGACGGCGGGGATGGGATCGCCGTGGGGATCGAAGCGCGGGTGGTCCGTCATCTCGGCCATGCGCTCGATCAGGCGGTCGGATGCGCTGTGCTCGAGATCCTCGGCCTCGGCGTGGACGTCGGCCCAGTCGAGGCCCATGACGCGGACCAGGAACGTCTCGATCAGGCGGTGGCGGCGCAACACGCGCAGCGCGGCCGAGCGCCCCTCGTCGGTGAGGCGGACACCCGCGTAGGGGCGATAGGCCACGAGGCCGCGGCGGGCCATCGACTTGAGCATGCTCGTGACGGTTCCAGGCGTGAGGCCCAGGTCGGCGGCGAGGGTACCGGTGGAGACCGGGGAGGTGGGGTCGCGGTCCTCGGCGGCCAGGATGTGCTTGAGGTAGTCCTCGGTGGCGGCGGTGGGCATCACCCTCTTTTTAGCCACTTCAAGACTTGACATCAAGAGCAATCGTAACAAGTTTTTTGATATGCCAAAAACTACACCCGTCTTGTTGTTCGCCGTGGCTGCCCTGATGGTGGGCGGGTGCTCCGCCTCCGGCGGCCAGTCACAGTCCGACCCCACGGACTCCGAGCGGCGCCTCGAGGTGGTCGCCACCACCGGCATGATCGCGGACACCGCGGCCGCCGTCGCCGGGGACCGCGCCGACGTGGTCGCGCTGATGGGCCCGGGCGTGGATCCCCACCTCTACAAGGCCAGCGAGAGTGACGTGCGGCGACTCGGCGAGGCCGACCTCGTGCTGTACAACGGCCTCCACCTCGAGGGGAAGATGGGCGAGATCCTCGAGAAGATGGCGCGCACGCGGCCCGTGGTCGCCGTGGCCGAGGCCGTCCCCGAGGAGAGCCGCCTCACGCCGGACGACTACGAGGGGCAGTATGACCCCCACGTGTGGTTCGACGTCGGATTGTGGTCGCTGACCATCGATCCCATCGTCGATTCCCTGTCCGGCGTGGCGCCCGAGCACGCCGCCGAGTTCCGCGCGAACGGTGAAGCGTTGAAGGCCGAGTACGCCGAACTCGACGCCTGGGTGGAGTCCCGCATCGCCGAGCTGCCCGCCGAGCAGCGGGTCCTGGTCACGGCCCACGACGCGTTCGGCTACTACGGTCAGCAGTACGGCCTGGAGGTCTCGGGAATCCAGGGACTGAGCACCGCGGCCGAGGCCGGCCTGGCCGACGTGGACCGGGTGGTCGAGCTCGTGTCGTCGCGGCAGCTCAAGGCGATCTTCGTGGAGTCGTCCGTGCCCCCGCGCACCATCGACGCGGTGCGCTCCGGCTGCGAGGCCAGGGGACACACGGTGGAGCTCGGCGGGGAGCTGTTCTCCGACGCCATGGGCGCCCCGGGCACGCCCGAAGGCACCTACGTCGGCATGGTCCGCCACAACACCGACACCGTCGTGGAGGCCCTCAGATGAGCGACATCCCGGCCATCGAGGTGCACGACATGACCGTGGCGTATCGGGTCCAGCCCGTGCTGTGGGACATCGACCTGCACCTGCCGGAAGGCAAGCTGATCGCCATCGTCGGCCCCAACGGCGCGGGCAAGTCCACCCTGCTCAAGTCCATGCTTGGGCTGGTCGAGCCGGTGACGGGCTGGGTGAAGATCTTCGGCGAACCGTACGACGATCAGCGGTCCAACGTCGGCTACGTACCCCAGCGAGAGAGCGTGGACTGGGACTTCCCGACCACGGCGCTGGACGTGGTGACCATGGGCCTGTACGGCAAGCTGGGGTGGTTCCGGCGGCCGGGCAAGGCGCAGCGCGAGCTGGCCCTGAGTGCCCTGGAGAAGGTCAATCTGGGGTCGTTCGCGAACCGGCAGATCAGCCAGCTGTCCGGCGGCCAGCAGCAGCGCGTGTTCCTGGCGCGAGCCCTGGCCCAGGACGCGAAGCTGTACCTCATGGACGAGCCCTTTGCCGGCGTGGACGCCACCACCGAGCGGGCCATCCTCGAGCTGATGCGCGAGCAGCGGGACCACGGGCGCACCGTGGTCGCCGTGCATCACGATCTGCAGACCGTGGCCGAGTACTTCGACCACCTGGTGCTGGTGAACATGCGACTGGTGGCGTCCGGGCCCATGCAGACCACCTTCAACGACCACAACCTGCAGCAGACCTACGGCGGCCGCCTGACCGCCCTGACCCAGGCCGCCGAGGCGTTGCTGGAGCAGCGGTCCGCCCTGGCCGGAGACCGCCCCGGGGTCTCCACCGAGCACGGCCACGACGGGCTGCTGTAGCCATGGAACTCACCTTCACCCTGCGCAACGTGCTGCTGGGCGCCTCCCTGCTGGGGGCCGTCGGCGGGGTGGTGGGCAGCTTCGCGTTGCTGCGGCGGCAGAGCATGCTCGGCGACGCGCTGGCCCACGCGGCCCTGCCCGGGGTGGCGCTGGCGTTCCTGCTCACGAGCTCCCGTCACCCGCTGGTGTTGCTGGCGGGGGCCCTCGTCGCGGGGGTGATCGGCGCGCTGCTGATGCTGGGGATCGTGCGGTTCAGCCGGGTCAAGGAGGACTCGGCGATGGGCATCGTGCTGTCGGTGTTCTTCGGCCTGGGCATCGTGCTGCTGACGGTGATCCAGCGGATGCCCACCGGCAACAAGGCCGGCCTGGACAAGTACCTGTTCGGCCAGGCCGCCACGCTGGTCACGGCGGACGTGGTGGTCATGGCGGTGCTGTCCGCGCTCGTGCTGGCGGCGGTGGTGCTGCAGTACAAGGAGCTCAAGCTGCTGGCGTTCGACCCGGAGTTCGGGCGCAGCCTGGGCCTGCCCATGCGGGCGACGGAGTTGCTGCTCACCGTGAGCCTGGTCACCGTGGTGGTGGTGGGGCTGCAGATGGTGGGGGTGGTGCTCATGGTGGCCGCGCTGATCACCCCGGCGGCGGCCGCGCGGCAGTGGACGCAGCGGCTGGGGGTGATGCTGGCGCTGGCCGCCGGGATCGGCGCGGTGTCGGGGGCGGGCGGCGCGGTCGTGTCCGCCGTCGTGCCGCGCATGCCCACGGGTCCGACCATCGTCCTGGCGTCGTCGGCGGTGCTCATCGTGTCGCTGGTGATGGCGCCCGAGCGGGGGATCTTGTGGCGGTTCCTGCGCAGCCGGGGGGTGGCCGCGCGTATCCGGCGAGAGCACCTGCTCAAGGACCTGTACCTGACCGGCGAACGCCAGGGCGACCTGGGGACGGTCGTGCCGTGGGAGACCGTGGCGGACGTGCGGGGCCAGGCGGCCGAGCGCATCCGCCGCACCGCGCGCACTCTGGCCCGGGCCGACCAGGCGGTCGTCGATCCAGCCGGCCTGCGGCTGACCGAGGCCGGCCTGGCCGACGCGGCCCAGCTGGTGCGCAAGCATCGGATCTGGGAGGTGTACCTCTCCCGCCGCCTCGAGCTGGCCGATGACCACGTCCACCGGCCGGCCGAGGACATGGAGCATGCCCTGACCGAGGAGGCGGTCACCTCCCTCGCCGAGCGCCTCGGCCACCCCACCGTGGATCCCCACGGCCAGCCCATCCCCCCCAGGAGGGTCGCATGAGCCCCACGCTGACCATCCTGGTCATCGGCAGCCTCATCGCGGCCAGCCTCGCGTTGCTGGGGTCGTTCCTGGTCCTGCGCCGCATGGCGCTGCTCGGCGACGCCATCAGCCACGCGGTGCTGCCGGGGATCGTGATCGCCTTCCTGCTGACCTCGAGCCGTTCCACCATCCCCATGCTGATCGGCGCGGGGATCCTCGGCGTGATCACCGTGGTCCTCGTCGAGACCCTCAGCCGCACACGGCGTCTGGCCGAGGACGCGTCCATGGGCGTGGTCTTCCCCGCCCTGTTCTCCATCGGCGTCATCCTCGTGGCCCGCCTGGCCGGGTCGATGGACCTCGATCTCGAGTGCGTGCTCTACGGCGAGATCGCCTACACGCCTTACGACCTGCTCTACGTGGGCGAGACATCCCTCGGGCCGCGAGCCCTGTGGGTCTCCGGCAGCCTGCTGCTGCTCGATCTGCTGCTCGTGTTCGCCCTGTTCAAGGAGTTCAAGATCTCCACGTTCGATCCCGGCCTCGCCGCCGCGCTCGGCTTCTCCCCGGTGTTGTTGCACTACACCCTGATGAGCGCCGTCTCGATCACCGTCGTGGGCTCCTTCGAGTCCGTGGGCGCCATCCTCGTCGTCGCCATGCTCATCGTGCCGCCGGCCACGGCCTACCTGCTCACCGACCACCTCGGCCGCATGATCGCCCTGGCCGTGTTCTTCGGCGTCACCTCCGCCGTGGGCGGCTACTGGCTCGCCCGCTGGTGGGACGCCTCCATCGCCGGCGCCATCGCGGTGACCGCCGGTCTGCAGTTCCTCGCCGTGCTGCTGTTCTCTCCATCGCAGGGGATCGTGCGGCGGGTGCTGCGGCGACGCGCCGTCGCCCGACGCCTGTACGGCCAGCTCCTGTTGATGCACCTGCGCCCCGGCGCGCTGCCCGTCGCCGACCTGGCCCCGCGCTTCGCCTGGAGCCCGCGGCGCCTTCGCAGCACCGTGGCCCGACTCACCCGTTCTGGCCTCGTCCAGTCCACCTCCGACGGCCTCCACCTCACGCCATCAGGCCTCGCCGCCGTCGAAGC
The DNA here is from genome assembly GCA_964558555.1 of uncultured Rickettsiales bacterium. Taxonomy (GTDB): domain Bacteria; phylum Myxococcota_A; class UBA796; order UBA9615; family CAYRNR01; genus CAYRNR01. The sequence continues at coordinate 6,894 of CAZLEO010000339.1, forward strand.
TGCGGGTGGCGAGCAGCTGGCTCATCGGTAAAGGGGTGGAAAAAGGAGGTGTAAAAATATTATAGGGGGGTGTGGGGCGGGAAAATGTAAAAAAACC
>CAZLEO010000339.1:7000-9307 GCA_964558555.1 uncultured Rickettsiales bacterium
GCGGCTGTCGGCCGGCGGGCGCCCGCGGGCCCCCCCCCCTCCACCCCCCCCCCCCCCCCCCCACCCCTGTGGGCCTACAGGTCGTTGATGATCTCCTGGTTCAGGCCGCCGGGGTAGCAGTAGGAGTCCCAGTCGTCGTAGCCGACGACCTGGACGCCGAAGGGGGAGGTGCCCTCGAGGACGTGGGCGCCGTCCTCGACCTGGAGGCGGACGATCTCGAACATGCCGGCGACGTTGCCGGTCTCGGACCAGGCGGGCCAGGTGTCCACGTTGGTGCCGTCGACGGTGATGGTGGTGCCGGGCTCGCGGATCAGCGTCATCTTGTCGGTGACCCAGGAGGCGGGGACGAGGACCACGTAGCTGTCGAGGAACTGCTCGATGGGCACGGCCTGGACCATGCAGGGATCGCCGGTGTTGCCGGCGCAGGACGAGCCGATCATGTACTGGGTGACCAGGAAGGCCTCGGTGCCGCTGACGTAGAAGTCGCCGAGCACGGTGCCGGCGCCCTGGATGGTCAGCTCGATGCTCTCGCCGGCGGCGAGGGTGACGGGCTGGGGGGGCACCCCGGTCACGCTGACGTCGGCCTGGAACGTCACGGTGGTGGCGACGTCGCCGGCCATGACGTGCCAGATGGCGTACTCGGGCGGGTTGGTGCGCGCTGGGAGCTGGGACGCCACGTACTCGGTGCCCCACCTCTGCAGTCCGAAGATCTGCTCCTCGATGTGGTCGCAGGCGTAGCAGCTGGTGGGGATGTTGGCGCACTGGTTGCCCGAGAACACACCCACGCGCTGGGTCGCCTCGACGAGCGAGCCGTCCAGGCTGGTGTTGGTGGGGGCGGACACCTGCAGCACGTCCCCCTCGTCGAGGGTGATCGGCGCCATGGGGACGCCGGCCTGGCCGGAGGGTACGCCCGTGCCGGCGGCGGTGTTCACCGTCGGGGTGACGACCACCTCGGTGCCGTCCACCTCGGCCACGACGTTGATGGAGCTGTTGCCGTACTGGCTGCCCCACGCCGGGATGCGGTAGATGATGTCGAAGGCCGACGCCGGCAGCATCAGCGACGCATCGGTGGTGTACGAGCCCGAGCCGTCGAGGGGGTTGAACTGGTAGGCGATGACCGGGATGTTGGACGTGACGCGGTAGGAGTACCCCACACCCAGCCCCGTCCCCACGATCTCGGCGCCGGGGAACTCCACCACGGACAGGTCCTGGGGTGCCACGTCCACCTGGGTGAACAGGTTCCACACGCCCGCCGACTTCGTCTCCACCACCACGCGGGCGATGATCGACTCGTGCACGTTGCTCACCACGATGGCGTAGGGCTCGGTGGGCGCGTCGTGGTTCTGCTCCATGTCCACGCCGTAGAACTTGCAGCCGATGGAGCTGGCCTGGTCCTCGGCGATGTCACACAGCGAGACGCACTCGCCGGCCTGGCAGACCTCGCCGGCGGCCTCGTTGCAGGTCTGGACCACGGTCGCGGCCTGCCCGTCCGCCGAGCACTCGAGCACGTCGTTGCCGTCGCACCAGCGGGTGGACGGGTAGCACATGACGCAGCCGATGTACTGCCAGCAGGTGAAGCCGGCGTCCACGTCGCAGTCCTCGGTGGAGTGGATGTCGCCCGCCGCGTCGCAGGTCACGGCAGTGTTGCCGTCGCAGACGATGTCGCCGGGGAAGTCGTCGCAGATGTCCGTGGGCTCGGTGTCGTCGTCGCCGACGTCGTCGTCGTCGCCCATGTCGTCGTCGTCGGTGGACGTGTCGTCGTCCATGCTCGGGGGCTTGTCGGGGACGCAGCCGTTGGCCACCAGCGAGATCAAGCCCAGGACGAGGAGGAGCGTCAGGGCCGCTGTACGGGGAATGTCATGGATAGGCATGGAGCGAATACTAGCCCGGCAGCCAGCCGATGTGGAGGGATTCCCAGGCAACCTCGACCCGCGCACCCATCCATATGGGAGCTATGATCCCGCGTGTACGAACGACACGTCGGAGTCGCCATGCGCCACCACCTGCTGATCTTGCTCGGCCTGTTGCTCGCCCTCACCGGATGCCCCGGTGGCGGCCCCACGGCGGACGACGATACCGCTGCTACGGACGACGACGATGCCACCGCTGCGGATGACGACGACGCGACCTCCGACGACGACGACGTCACGCCCGGCGACGACGACGACAGCGCCGCTGCCGACGACGACGACGACACCACGCCGCCCGGCGGGGCGGGGGCGCGCGGGGGGGGGGGGGGCGGGGGAGTGCGCCGGCGCCGCCGACCTGATCGTCGGGGCGCCCTGGCGGACCACCGACGCGGACCGC
>CAZLEO010000340.1:0-9204 GCA_964558555.1 uncultured Rickettsiales bacterium
CGCCCGGCCCCCCCCCCACAAAAACACCTCCACCCCCCTTCGGCCACCCCTTTGCTACTCCCACATGGAGCAGGCAGCGGCGAGGATGGAGGTGCCCAAGGTGGCGCCGACACCCTGGCCGCCATCGACGCGGACGCCGAGGAGCGCGGGGCCGGGGAGGTGGCCGAGGAGGGCGTCGTGGACAGGGTCCTGGGAGCGGTGGCTGACGAAGAGGTACTCGGCCACGGCGGGACAGAAGCCCACGGCGAGGAGGGCGGCGGTGGTGGACGCGAGGCCACCCACGACCGTGGCCATGTGGCAGCGGGCCGCGGCGAGGTAGACGCCGGCCATGGCGGCGAGGTCGAAGCCGCCCACCGCAGCGACGAGATCGAGGGGCGTGCCGTCCGCGATCACGTCGGCGTGCAGCTCGAGGGCCTGCTGCACCACGTCGCGGCGTTCACCGGCGCGCTCGAGCAGGACCCCGGAGTCCACGCCGGCGAGGCGCGAGGCCAGCAGCAGGGTGGGCGCGAGGCCGCCGGCGGAGACACAACCGACGCCGATGAGATCCATGGAGCGGTTGTTGTCGTGTTCCATCAGCGCGTCGTAGCCCGCGAGCAGCGCCTCGACGGCCTGTTCGCGGCTCATGGCGGGCCCCTCGTGGATCCGTCCGGTGCCGGAGGCCACGGCGCGACGGATCAGCCCGGGGTGGGCGGCGAGCTCTCCGGCCACGCCCACGTCGAGCAGCCGCGCGGCCAGGCCGGCGCTACGCGCGACCGTGTTGATCGCACCGTCGCCCTCGAGGAAGGCGGTGACGCGTTGGGAGGTCCAGGAGCCGCCGATCGGCTCCTCGCCGGTGGCGGTGCCGTGATCGGAGGCGCACATGAGCAACAGGCGTCTGTTGAGCCGCGGCGGGGCGTGCCGGTGGATGGCGCAGATTCGCTGCGCGAGACCGGCCAACTCCGCGCCGGTGTCGCCCGGATCCAGGGGGCCGACGGCGCCGGGATCGACGGCCTCGATCTTGGCCACCATCCCCGCCAGGCGGCGCTCTCCAGGGGTGTCGCCGAACATGGTTGTACCTCGCGTGTCCGGCGATCGTACCCCACGCCCGACGCCCCTGCACCCTTTCCGCGCGTACAGCCCTGAACGCGCGATGCGCGCCACTTGGCTTGAACCCGCGACCCGCGTCAGGTTGAATAGGGGCCGCCGAGGAGCAGTCCGTGCTCCCCGAAAGGAACGAACATGCGTCTTTCCCTCCTGATCCTGGCTTCCCTGCTGCTGTTCGGCGCGACGCCCGCCCTCGCCGCCGACACGGGACACGTCGAAACCTCACTGCAGGTCGAGGGGGCCAAGGACGACGGCTCGGTCCGTCCAAGCACGGCGGACACCGCGCCCAAGCGCAACCGCAAGACCGAGGCGCTCGGCCCGTCGGAGATGATCCCGCCACCCACGCCCCTGTCCAAGGTGCTCATCGTGGACCAGCAGCGGGTGCACATGCTGGAGGCCGGCTGGGACCAGTACGAGACGCTGATCCTGCTGCCGGGTTTCCCCGATCCGGTGGTGGGTTGCCAGAAGATGATGGACGCGCTGGCCGAGCGCTTCCACGTCATGGCCGTGGATCCCCAGGGCTTCGGCTTCTCCGGCGGCCCCAACTGGGTGACCTACTCCCCCCAGGGCATGGCCCAGTTCGTGCTTCGGCTGATGGACTTCCTGAGCATCGAGAAGGCCCACATCGCCGGCTTCGACCTCAGCGCGGCCACGGCCATGCGCTTCGCCTACGACTACCCCGAGCGCGTGCACTCGCTGATCGTCGGCGCCGGTCCGGTCTATCCCGAGGGTTACACCGGCCTGCTCGCCGAGGCCCAGGTGCCCATCTCCGGCGACCAGGTCTTCACCCGGTTGCTGCCCAAGATGAAGAAGTACCTCGAGGAGGGGATGCACGACCCGGACCGCTACGACGAGCAGCTCGCCGAGGACCTGTACACCTTCTACAAGGACCGACAGACCCGCCAGTACCTGCGCGACTGGATCAACACCACCGGCACCGACCTGTACAAGATGCAGAAGTGGTACGAGCGCATCGAGGTCCCCACCTTCATCGTGTGGGGCGCATCGGACCCCTACTTCCCGGTGGAGCAGGCCGACCAGCTGGTCCACGCGTTCCCGGACGCGCGGCTCAAGGTGGTGCAGGACGCCGGCCACTTCCTGCTCCTGGAGCAGCCCCGTGAGGTGGCCGTGTCCATGGTCCAGCACGTGTACGAGCCCCCGCCCCCGCCCCCGCCCTTCTCCGGGCTGAGCTTCGCGGCCTACCGCGGGCAGAGCAGCGATCGGTTCTTCGTGCTCAACAACAACCTCGAGAAGAAGGTGGAGGTCACCTGCACCTTCGACGGCGTGTGGACCGACGAGGCGGGCCGGACCGTGGAGTCGCCCAACATCGACCTGCACCCGGACTTCACCGACGAGGAGGCCGAGCCCTACGTCATCGAGCCCGCGGAGACGGGCGAGGTGTCGCTGAACCTGACCACCGTGGACCGCGACCTCGCCGTGGAGACCATCTACACGGCCGAGCTGGTGTGCACGGCCATGGAGCGGCGCGATGAGATCGAGCTCGCGGTGCTGCCGCTGCGGCTGATCATCCCCCAGCTGGGGGACCCCATGCCCGAGGCCTTCGCGGCCAAGCCCATCGACCAGCCGTTCGAGATGGAGGTGGGCGAGCCGCCCATGGACGAGCTGATCTCCATCGAGTAGTCCCTGAACCGATCGAGCCCTTGCCGGCTCGTTGTCACCAGCTTTCCTTCACCTCTCCTCGTCTGGAGGACGACGAACATGAGCGATACGCAACACCGTCGGGTCATCATCCTGGGTAGCGGCCCCGCGGGGCTCACCGCCGCCATCTACGCCTCCCGCGCCGATCTCGCGCCGCTGGTCATCGACGGCATGCAGCCGGGCGGTCAGCTGACCATCACCACCGAGGTGGAGAACTACCCGGGCTTCCCCGAGGGGATCGACGGCACCCAGCTGATGAACAACGTGCGCGCCCAGGCCGAGCGCTTCGGCACCGAGTTCCTGTTCGGCGAGGTCACGGCCGCGGACCTCGACGCGCGACCGCTGGGTCTGACGGTGGACGGCGCCACCGAGTTCACCTGCGACACGCTGATCATCGCCACCGGCGCGACCGCCCGCTGGCTGGACCTGCCGGCGGTGGAGCGATTGCAGGGCTTCGGCGTCAGCGCCTGCGCCACGTGCGACGGCGCGTTCTACCGCGAGCAGCTCGTGGGTGTGGTGGGTGGCGGCGACTCGGCCGTGGAGGAGGCCACCTTCCTCACCCGGTTCGCCTCCAAGGTCTACCTGATCCACCGCCGCGACGAGCTACGCGCCTCCAAGATCATGGCCGAGAAGGCGTTGAACCACCCCAAGATCGAGATCCTCTGGAACTCCACGGTGGCCGATCTGGTGGGCGACAAGACCGCCGGCGGCCTCACCGCGGCGATCCTGGAGGACACCCGGGACGGGTCGCGGCGCGAGCTGCCCATGACCGGTTTGTTCATGGGCATCGGCCACACCCCCAACACCTCCGTGTTCGCCGGCAAGCTCGAGATGGACGACAGCGGCTACATCATCACCCGCCCCGACCGCACCGAGACGTCCGTGCCCGGGGTCTTCGCCGCGGGCGACGTGCAGGACACCGTGTACCGCCAGGCCATCACCGCCGCGGGCACAGGTTGTGCCGCCGCCCTCGAGGCGGAGCGCTACCTCGAGTCGCTGGAGTAGCCTCGTTCGGTTGCTAGGGCCGCGCGCGCGGCGATAGAATCTTCGGGTTCTCGACCCCGACAACGAGGCTTCACGTGCAGAAGAGCCAGCGATTCAAGCGCATCTCCCGGCTCCCGCCGTTTGCCACGCTCGTACTGCCCACGCCGGTGGTGGTGCAGTCGTACGAAGGCCTCGATCGCCTCGTCGAAGGGTTCGCCGCGGACTTCACGTCGTTGCTCGAGCGGCTCGGCGGCGTCCGAGTGCACACGTACACGTTCGAGGCGAGCGTGGACGGCGATCCCGACGCCATGCAACCCCTGGTGTCGACGCAGCCCCTCGCCGACGGCGAGGTGGACGAGCTGCTGCTCGAGAACAACGCCGATCTCGTCGTGGCCATCACCCTGGACTGGAAGGCCGGTGCCACCGAGGCCACCGTCCACCTGGCCCTGCGCGGCGAGGGGGGCAAGGCCCTGTGGAACGGCACCTTCGAGCTGGTGGACGGCGCGGTGTGGCAGGGACGGTTGAGCATGGCCAGCGAGCTCATCGCCGCGGCCACCAGCGAGCCCATCGACGTCCGCCCCTTCCTCGGCGGCGGGACCGAGGCCCTGGAAGCCTACCGGCTGATGTGCGAGGCGCGCTGCGATCGCATCCACCCGTACAAGCAGCTGGATCGGCTGCGCACCGTGACGGAGATGGAGCCGCAAAACGCCGACGCGGCGCTGCAGATGACCGACGTGCTGGCCAGCGCCGACATGCAAGAGGAGGCCGACGCGCTCATCCTGGCGCTGCCCGATCGGTTCCCCGACAGCGGGCGCGCCCACCTGCGACGGGGGCTGTTCCTGCATTCACGCGGCGAGGCCCAGGCCGCCCGCGCGGACATCCTCGAGGCCGCCCGCCTGGATACGGACGGGCTGGCCCTGTACGAGGCCGGCCGCTACCTGCTGGCCGTGGGTGACGACGACTCCGGCGGTGACGCTCTACAACGAGCCGTGGATCACCGTTGCGCCGATCCGTTCCTGTACGAGCAGCTCGGTGTGATGCGCGCCAACGAGGGCCAGGAGGTGGCCGCCGTGGTGCTGTGGGAGCGCGCCCTGGCCCTGGACCCCACCCTGCACGGCATCATCGCCAACCTCGCGCTGGGCCACCACCGGCTGGGCAACGAGGATCGTGCCGACGAGCTGTTCGTGCTGGCCGAGCAGAAGGCCGGGGACCACTTCGCCACCCACTACAACCTCGGGCTGTACTACCAGGACCTCAAGAGCTGGGACCTGGCGCGCAACCACCTCGAGGAGGCGATCCAGATCCGGCCGACGCTGGCGGTCCTGCACCTCAACCTCGGGCTCGTGCTCTCCCGGCTGGGCGACCTCCGCAGCGCCCGGGAGTCCCTCTCGGAGTCCGCCCGCCTCGATCCCACCGGCCCGGTGGGCCGGCAGGCCGACGACGAGCTCGGTCGCATCGTCGTGGCCCCGGTGGACCCGGTGATGGACGCCCGCGAGTACTTCCAGAAGGGCGCGGACCGCATCAAGGCCAACCGCTCCCAGAAGGCCATCCCCTACCTCAAGGAGGCGGTCAAGATCGCGCCGCGCTACTGGCAGGCGTGGTTCTATCTGGGCACCAGCTACCGACTGGACGAGCGCTGGGAGGCGTCGGTGGAGGCGTTCCGCAAGGTCGTGGCCATCAAGGACGACCAGGCCGACGCCCACAACGAGCTCTCGGTGGCCCTGGGCCAGACCGGACGGCGCGAGGACGCCCTGACCCACGCCCGCCGGGCCCACGAGCTGCGCCCCGACGATGCGGGGATCATCTCCAACCTCGGCCTCGCCCTGATGGAGCTCAACCAGTTCGACGAGGCCAGGCACCACTTCGGCCGGGCGGCCAAGCTCGCGCCCGACGATCAGATCGTCCAGCGCTGCATCGAAGAGCTGAACACCCGAGAGAACAAGGCATAGGCCGCCCCTTCCGGCGGCCCTCCACGCCGAACAGGCGGAGGACGAAGCCATGCAAGACTGCCTCTTCTGCAAGATCGTGGCTGGGGAGATTCCCGCAACGATCATCGCCGAGAACGACGGCGCCATCGCCTTCGACGACATCAACCCCACCGCCCCGGTCCACTTCCTGGTGGTACCTCGGCGGCACGTGCACAACACCGACGCCATCGACGAGGGCGACCGCGACGGACTGGTCGCCTGCCTGGAGCTCGTCCGCGACGCTGCGCGCGCCAGGGGGCTGATGCCCGGGGGCTACCGCGTGATCACCAACACCGGCCCGGACGGGGGCCAGGTGGTACCCCACCTGCACTTCCACGTGGTCGGCGGCCGCAGCCTGACCTGGCCGCCCGGATAACCCCATGCGCACCCTCGACGCCCTGTTCTCTCCCCGCGCCATCGCCGTGGTCGGCGCGGGGCGATCGCCCCAGTCCATCGGCTACCAGCTGGTCAACAACCTGCTGGAGTTCGGCTACGAGGGGGACATCTATCCGGTCAACCCCAAGGCCGACGAGATCCTCGGCCAGGCCTGCTACAAGTCCATCGACGCCCTGCCCACCCCGGTGGACCTGGCCGTCCTGGCGCTGCCCGCGCGGCTGATCATCGGCACCGTGCGCGCCTGCCACGCCAAGGGTATCCGCGGCATCGTCACCATCACCGCCGGGTTCCGCGAGAGCGGCGAGCAGGGCGCAGAGCTGGAGCAGGAGCTGCGCCGGACCCTGCGGGAGCTGGGCCTGAAGATGGTCGGCCCCAACTGCATGGGCCTGCTCAACACCGCCGACGGGGTCCGCCTCAACGCCACGTTCGCCTTCACCCAGCCGCTGCCCGGCAACGTGGCGTTCGCCAGCCAATCCGGCTCCCTCGGCGAGGCCATCCTGTCCCACGCCCGGTCCATGGGCCTGGGGATGAGCGAGTTCGTGTCCCTGGGCAACTCCACCGACATCAGCAGCGAGGACATGGTCGAGCGCTGGGCCGACGATCCCCGCACGGACGTGATCCTGCTGTACCTGGAGACCCTGGCCGACGCCCACTCGTTCCTGCGCCAGGCCCTGCACGCCACCCGCGGCACGCGCACGCCGATCCTCGCGGTGAAGTCCGGCCGCACCACCGTGGGCGCGCGCGCGGCGTCGTCCCACACCGGCGCCCTGGCCGGCCGCGACCAGCTGACCAACGCCCTGTTCGAGCGCTGCGGCATCGTGCGGGTCGACCGCATCCACGACCTGTTCACCGTGGCCAAGGCCTTCTCGTCCCAGCCCCTGCCCGCGGGCCCCCGCCTGGCCATCCTCACCAACGCCGGCGGACCGGCCATCCAGGCCGCGGACGCCACCGACGGCACCGGGCTCGTGGTCGCCGACCTCGACGAGGTCACCGCGGCGACGCTCGCCGACGCCCTGCCACCCGGCGCGTCCTGGACCAACCCCGTGGACATGCTGGCCACCGCCCAGGGGGAGACCTTCGGCCGCTGCGCCGAGGCCCTGCTGTCCGACCCTGGCGTGGACGCCCTGCTGCTGATCTACGTCACGCCCATCATCCTGGACACGCCCGACGTGGCCCGGAAGATCGTGGCTGGCCTGGAGCGTGGCCGCGAGGCCTGTGAGCGGGCCAAGCCGGTGCTGACCTGCGTGATGGGCAAGGCCCACGAGGATCCCGGCGCCGAGGTGTTGATGGGCGCCGGGTTCCCGGTCTACCCCTTCCCCGAACAGGCGATCCAGGCGCTGGCCGCCATGAACGACTACGCGCGCTGGCTCGACGAGCCCGAGGGCGAGGTCCCCTACTACTCCGACGTGGATCCCGAGCGGGTGTGGAGCCTGCTGCAGGACCGCCCCGAGGGCTGGCTGGACACGGACACCGCGGTCCAGGTGCTGCGCGCCTACGGTATCCCCATCGTGCCGTCGCGCCGCGTCAAGACCGCCGACGAGGCCGTGGCCGCCGCCGCGCAGCTGGGTGGCGCGGTGGCGCTGAAGGTGGACAGCGACGCCATCGTCCACAAGACCGACGTGGGGGGGGTCGCCCTGGATCTGCGCACCCCCGACGAGATCCGGGCCGCCATCGAATCCATGGAGGAGAGCCTCGGTCCGGACGCGCCGCCCCACGCCTACCGCGTGCAACGGATGGTCCACGGCGGCCGCGAGACCATCGTCGGGGTCACCCTCGACTCCATCTTCGGGCACGTGGTGATGTTCGGCCTCGGCGGCATCGCCGTGGAGGTGCTGGGCGACGTCCGCTTCGAGATGCTGCCCATGACCTCGGCCAAGGCCCGCCGCATGATCCGGGGCATCCGCGGCGTGAAGCTGCTCGACGCCTACCGGGGACGCCCGGCCGTGGACCACGACCTGCTCCAGGACGTGATCGTGCGCATCGGCCGCCTCGTGGCCGATCACCCGCGCATCGAGGAGCTGGATCTCAACCCCCTGATCGCCCACGAAGACGCCGCGCAGGCCGGTGTCGTGGACCTGCGCATCCGCCTCGGTCCCTCTGCGTGATATTCTACGAATTCGTATCCCTAGCACGCCGAAACTGAACGGAGCTGTAGATGAGACACGCCCTGGGAACGTGCATCCTCGTCGGCCTGCTGGCCGCCCTCCCCGCGCGTCAGGCCGACGCCCAGATCATCCCCACGAGCATGGAGCTCGACATCGGCGCCGGCTTCTTCTGGTTCGCCAACCAGGAGCGCGAGAACTTCAAGCACAACGTCAACATCAACACCAAGTTCGACATCCACTTCACCCAGATCGTGGGTTTCGAGGCCTCCCTGGGCATCGTCCCCACCAAGCTGCGGGTGAACCCTTCGGGGGCGGCCGAGGACGTGTCGGCGGTCTACCTGGACCCCAACTTCGGCGTGATCTTCCACCTCACCCGGTGGACGGTGATCCCGTTCTTCTACGCGGGCGTGGGCTTCAGCTACTACCACATCGGCGGCTTCGACGGCCTCGACTCCATCCCCAAGTGCGGCGAGGCGTGCAACGACCTCGAAGGCGAGTACAAGCGCAACGACGTGGACTTCCTCGTCGCCGCCGGGCCTGGCGTCAAGATCCTCTTCAACGAGCGCTTCGGCATGCGCGTGGACGGCCGCTACGTGTTCACCCACGACGCCCGCACCAAGGACCCCATCTTCACCTGTGACAACGCGACCCACTGCCGCGCGGAGTCCAACTTCCACCACATCGAGTTCACCGGATCGCTGTTCGTGATGATCGGCGGCAAGCTCGACACGGACAACGACGGGGTGATGAACCCGGACGACGGCTGCCCCGAGGACCCGGAGGACAAGGACGGCTACAAGGACGGCGACGGCTGCCCAGACCTGGACAACGACGGCGACCTGATTCCCGACGAGATGGACCGCTGCCCCCTCGAGGCCGAGGACCGCGACAGCTACGAGGACAAGGACGGCTGCCCCGACGACGACAACGACGACGACGGCATCCTCGACGACCAGGACCACTGCCCCAACTACGCCGAAAAAAAGAACGACTAAGACGACCACAACGGC
>CAZLEO010000341.1:0-9166 GCA_964558555.1 uncultured Rickettsiales bacterium
CCTGCGCCGGGTCCACGGCGCCTTCGCTGTCGTCGTCGATGCCGTCGTCGCACACCTCGGCGGCGCCGGGGTTCACGGCCGGGTCCGCGTCATCGCAGTCGTCGCAGATGGAGTACCCGTCCCCGTCCGCGTCGCCCAGATCGTCCACCGTGCCGTTGCAGTCGTTGTCGTAGCCGTCGCAGACCTCGACCTCGCCGGGGTTGGCCACGGCGTTGACGTCGTCGCAGTCGCCGTCACACTCCGAGTAGCCGTCCCCGTCGTTGTCCACCTCCTCGTCGGACACGTTGCCGTCGCAGTCGTCGTCGAGGTCGTTGCAGATCTCGGTCGCGCCCGGATGGATCGCCGCGTCATCGTCGGCGCAGTCGCCGTCGCACGTCGAGTAGCCGTCCTGGTCGACGTCGTCGAGGTTGAGCTCCGGGTCCAGGTCGTTGCAGTCCACCGTGTCGTCCCAGCCGTCGCCGTCCGCGTCGGTGGGGCCGGTGTCGTCGTCGTCGCCCGTGGAGCTGTCGTCGTCGTCGCCGGGTGTGGCGTCGTCGTCGTCACCGGGCGTGGCGTCGTCGTCGTCGCCGGGTGTGGCGTCGTCGTCGTCCGCGACGGTGTCGTCGTCGTCGCCGGTGGACTCGTCCGCGCAGCCCGCCCAGGTCAGCGCGAACGTCAGCGCCAGGATCCAACCCCATCGATGCAGACTCATGTGAACTCCTCCAGTGCCCCCTGGATGTCGGCATCATGCAGGCGCTCAGGGGCCGTGATCAAGGGTCTGGCCGTGCCTGCAAAGGTCACGGCCCAAAAAAAAGTGCCCCATATGGGGTCCACCTCCGTATGAGACAATGGAGGCCGAGGAACGATCCTATGGCACGACCGACTCGATGGCTGCTGCTCGCCGCGGCGCTCGCCCTGCCCCTGTCCGGGTGCGGGGAGGGCCTGATCGGCATGGAGCAGCTGGACGAACTCACCGGCTTCGAGGACCTCGACCTCCCCGATGAACCCGTGTGGATGGTGCGCTGGATGATGCAGGACGGGTTCATCGACGGCGAACCGCTGCCCATCGCCGACGAGCACATCTTCGTGGAGTTCGAGCAGGACGAGGACACCGAGTACCACTACGTGGACTACATGGAGGTGCTCGCGCCCGAGGTCGCCGAGCCCCCCGAGGAGGCGATCCGCGGCCACGGCAGCGAGTACCTCTTCGCCCTGGGCGTGCCCATGGTGCTCGAGGACTTCGACTGGGACGGCCGCTACGATCCGCCCATCCCCCCCGAGGACCCCGGCGACCTGTGGGGGGCCACGCCGTTCTCGACGTTGTTGTGGGTGGACGGCAACCTCGAGGCCTTCGCCGACCAGCAGCCCGTGGGCCTGGAGATGTACAACCCGGACTGCGACTGTGGCTTCTCCCTGCAGCACGGCACCCAGAACATGATGGTCGAGTTCGACGCGCTCAACATGTGGTGGGAGATCGAGGCGATCCAGGAGGAGAACGAGGACTGGTTCCACGAGCTGCGCGTGCTGTGGCCCGACGACCCCCACGTGCTGAGCACCGATCACGAGCGGGCCTACATGGTCCAGAGCGCGCCGGAGATGGACGAGTGGTTCGTCGGCGGCTCCATGGCGTTCGCCGCCGAGGCCTGGTACGCCTGGTTCCGCGACCCCGAAGAGGATATCCGGTGAGCGTCACCGACGCCGAGTTCCAGGAGCTGTACCAGCGCTACGCCCCCGCGGTGTACGCGCGGTGCCGCTCCATTTGCGGCCGCCCCGAGGAGGCCGAGGAGGCGTTGCAGGAGACGTTCTACCGGGTCTGGTGCGCGCGCAAGCGCCTCGACCGCGAGCGGTCCCCCCTGGCGTACCTGTTCACCGTGGCCCGCAACGAGTCCATCAACCAGCTGCGCAAGCGTCGCCCGTGGAAGGACGACCCCATGGCGTGGCTGAACCTGCCCGACCCGGGGACCGTGGACCCCGCGGTGTCCGGCACCGTCGGCCAGCTCCTCGACCGCATCTCGCCGCGCGACGCCGCCCTGTTGCGGCTGCGCCACGTGGAGGAGCTGACCATCGACGAGCTGGCCCAGCTGCTGGGCACGTCGTCGCGCACCGTGCGCCGCAGGCTCGATCGCCTGATGAAGCGCACGCGCGCCATCCTGGCCGTGGAGGCGGCATGAACGAGACCCCGACGATGACCCATCCCGACCGGATGGACCTGGACCTGCTGGCCGTGGGCGACCTCGCCGACGACCGCCGCGACGAGGTGGACGACCACCTCGAGGACTGCGCGCCGTGCCGCGAGCGCCTCTGGCGCATCCGCCAGGACCTGGCCATGGCCCGCCGCGCCATCCCCGACCGCGCCCCGGTGGAGGCATTCCGTGAACGCCGCGACCGCGAGCGCCCCAGCGTGGCGCCGTGGGTCGTGGCCGCCGCCGGCTGGGCCGCCGCCGCCTGCGCCGTGTTCGCCTGGGCGCCCTGGTCCGGGCCGGCAGCCGTCGAGGAGGCCGACGTGGTCTCCACCGCCGTGCGCACCCGCGGCGCCTTTGCCGTCACCGTGTTGCGCGGCCGTGGCGACTCCGTCGAGCGCCTCGGCACCGTGGCCGTGTGCCGCGCCGGCGACCGCCTGCAGTTCGAGCCCGACGTCCCCGCCGAGGGGTACCTCCAGATCCTCAACGTGCAGGACGACGGCAACGTCCAGACCTATCTGCCCTCCACCCCGGCCGACGCCGCCCGCGCCGGCCTCGACTTCGCCGTACAGCTCGACGAGTACGCGGGCCGCGAGCGCATCTTCTTCGTGTACAGCGACGCCCCCATCGCCCCCGACCTCCTCGCCCGCGGCGCCACCGACAGCCTCATGCTGCGCCCCATCGAGGAGCTGGACGAGGTGCCGCTGCCGCCGGGCACCGACGCCCAGCAGCGCAGCCTGCTCATCTACAAGGAAGGCACCCCGGAGGCCACACCGTGACGCGCCTGTTCTTCATCGCCGCAGCCCTGACGCTGGTGTGCCTGCCCGCGCGCGCCGAGACGCTGCGCCTCGGCGTCTTCGTGGGCAACAACGTCGGCCTCGGCGGCGAGGCGCCCCTGCGCCACGCCGAGCGCGAGGCCGAGGAGCTCGCCCGCCTCTTCCGCTCCCTCGGCGGCATCGAGCGCAACCGCGCCGAGGTGCTGATCGGCCAGAGCGCCGGCGTGCTCACCGACAAGCTCACCGTGGTCGAGGGTCGCGTCCAGGAGGGCGTGGACCGCGGCGACGACGTCATGCTCGTGCTGTACTACTCCGGCCACGCCAGCGAGGACGCCCTGCACATGAACGGCTCCGAGCTGCCCATGGACCAGCTCCGCGCCTGGCTCACCCGCATGCCCGCCCGCGTCAAGGTCGCGTTCATCGACGCCTGCGAGTCCGGCGTCCTCGCCCGCGCCAAGGGCGGCAGCGTCACCGCCCCCCTCTCGCTGGGCGTCAACGAGGCCCTCACCGTCACCGGCACCGCCGTGATCACCTCCACCGGCCCCACCGAGCTCGCCCGCGAGTCCGACGCGCTGGGCGGCAGCATCTTCAGCCGCGCCTTGATCACCGGCCTGCGCGGCGCCGCGGACAACGACGCGGACGGCCGCATCACCCTGTCCGAGGTCTACGGCTACGCGTTCTCCGAGACCGTGCGCAACTCCGCGGCCGTGGGTGAGGCCATCCAGCGCCCCGAGCACAACTTCGAGCTGCACGGCACGGGCGAGGTCGTCCTCACCCGCCTCGCCGAGCACGCCGCCACCCTGGTGTTCGCCGAGGAGCAGGAGGGCACCTACTCGGTCATCGCCCTGGGTAACGGCGAGACCGTCGCCCGCGTCGAGAAGACCCCCGGCGAGACCCGCAAGATCGGCCTGCCCGCCGGCCGCTACGTCGTGCGCAAGGTCCGCCGCACCGACGTCCTCGTGGGCGAGGTGGACCTCATCTGGGGCGGCAACCGCTGGCTCGCCGACGAGGAGCTCTCGTCGGTCCCCCTCGGCGACGTCCTGGCCCGCGGCGGCTGGTACGGCGCCCGCCACGCCTTCGGCGTGCAGTTCGTCGTCCAGGGCCCACCCCTGGCCTCCGGCCCCCCCCTCATCGGCGGCGAGCTCGCCTTCCACGGGCGCCTGAGCCGCCACTGGCTGCTCGTCCCCCGCCTGTCCTACGGCGGCGGCAGCGCCACCGCCGAGGGCGCCGACGTCACCCTCCACCAGGTCGCCTTCGACCTGCTCGCCCTGCACCTGTGGCAGAAGGCGGTCGCCGACATCACCGTCGGCGCCGGCCCGTGCGTCGCGCTGCACATCCAGCAGGTCCGTTGGTCCGAGTTCGGCTACTCCGGCGACGACGGCGGCTGGCAGTCCCCCTCCGTCGTCGAGGGCTCCACCCGCCGCCATCAGTTCGGCCCCGGCCTCACCCTCGCCGCCGGCGTCCAGTTCCCCCTCGGCCCGGCCGCCGCCATCGACGTCGGCGCCGTCGTCCGCGTCCTCATGGTCCGCATCGAGGGCGACAACCACTTCTTCCCCCAGCCCGCCGGCCGCGTGGGCGTGATCTGGCGGTTCTGAGCAGAAACCCGCCCCGAATCGGTCCCCCCCTCGTATCCCCTACAGAACGACCCACTCACACCCATGGAGGACCCCATGAACGCCGCGCGCCTCACCCTCGTCTGGACCCTGTCCCTTCTGTTCACCCTCTTCGGCTGCAACACCAGCGGCCTGGCCACCGAGGACGCCGGCATCGGCGAGGAGGAACCCGGCGAGGAGGGCGATCCCGAGGAGGAGTGGGAGGACGACGAGGGCTGGGACGAGGGCTGGGACGAGGGCTGGGACGAGGGCTGGGACGAGGACTGGGACGAGGACTGGGACGAGGACTGGGACGAGGACTGGGACGAGGACTGGGAAGGGGAGGGGTGCGAGGAGCTGATGTTCGCCTGGGAGGCCTGCGCCAACGCCCTCGAGCCCGATCACCCCGCCTGCCTGATGATCGAGGAGGAGCTCCACCAGTGCCTCGACGAGATGCCGCCGCCCGAGGAGTGGTGCGAGGAACTCGAGCAGATGTACGTCGAGTGCGTGGACGCCATGGGCGAGGATTTCTACGGCTGCGAGCTGCTGCAGGAGGAAGCCGAGATGTGCTGGGAGCACGACTGGGACGACGACTGGGAGGACTGGGAGGACGAGGGAGACGACGAAGGTGAGGAGGAGGAAGAAGAGGACTGAGCCCACCCCTCACTGGTATCTTGCCCCGGCAAGAGCCATGACCCACCGCCCCGCCAGCCCGTCCGACAGCCTCTCCCCCACCAGCATCGACACCACACCCACCGTATGTCTCGCGGGCCTGGCCGGCGGCTGGGCGCTGCTGATGGCCGCGGGCACGGCGTGGAGCCTGGTCCACGTCGCGCGGACCCTGCCCCAGCTGAAGATCTCGGTGCTGGCCCTGGCCCTGATGCTCGCCGCGTCGCTGGGCGCGGTGGCGCTGGCCGGGCTGGCCATCCGCTGGCGCAAACGGCGCCGCCCCGCCGCGATGATCGGCGCCCTGGACAACAGCACCGCCGTGCTGGTGACGCTGCCGGCCCTCGTGCTGACGCTGCTGGGCACGCTCTTCGGCCAGAGCTCACCGTGGGTGGAGCGCATCCCCGACGCAGGCCTCGCAGCCTTCATCGGCGTCATGGTCCTCGCCTGGCCCGCGGCAGGGATCGGACTGTCCCTGGGCAAGGCCCCGTGGCGCGTCGGGCTGGGCAACGTGATGGGCGGCGTGTTCCTGCTGGCCGGCTGGGTGGTCTACGTCGTGCTGTGGATCGTCGCGCTCGCGGGCTTCGCGGCCTAGGGCTCCCAGGCGAACTCGCACCACACCGCCCGGTGATCCGCCCGCTCGAGGTCCCCGTCGATGGGCTCGGTCTCCGGCGACTCCCCCCAGACGACACAATCGTGGCCGTCGAGGAAGTCCGACGTGATGTAGTCCAGGGTGACGATCTCGGACCAGGTCGGCACCGGCGGATCCTCGGTGACCGAGTGGGCCGTGTACCGCGCCTCGTCCCCGACCATCGAGTGCCAGTACGGCCCTGACGCGAACACGTCCGGGAAGCGGTAGGGGTCGTAGTTCATGTCTCCGGCCACGATCGCCAGCCCGTCGCCCGGGAGCTCCTCGAAGGCCTGTCGGTACTGGGCCAGGCGGCACGCGTCGCCCTCGTGGTCGATGGCGTTGAGGGGGTGGGCCGCCACCACGCTGAACGCCAGCTCCCCGAGCCGCGCGTCCACCTTCGACACGCTGGTGATCCCACCGAGACCCCCGCATTCGACCGGGTGGTCCGGCGTCTCGCTCAGGCCCATGCACAGCTCCCCCGCCGGGCACGGGTCGATCTCGATGCGATCCGCCCGCACGGCGATGCAATCGTAGTGCGCGATCCCGTCGCAGGTGATGGTGTAGTCGTCCCCCACGATGCGGCGGATCTGCTGGTAGGGCTCCCTCTCCGGCGCGCCCGTACACGGCAGGTCCGGATCCCCCTCCCAGCTGTCCTCCGCACAGTGGTCCGCGTCGAGGACCTCCATGAGCACCGCCACGTCCGGGCGCTCGGCGTCGATACGCGCGCGGATCACAGCCTCGACCTCCATCGAGCACAGCGAGCCGTGGTAGGGCACGGACGGACACGGCCCGTCGAAGACCTCGTCGAGGGTGCCGACGTTGGCCGACAGCACCGTCAGGGTCACGGGCTCGGCCTCGGTGGGGGGCTCCGCGGTCGGCGGCTCGGGCAACGGCGGGACAGGATACGGCGAGCCGCCGCAGCCGAGCAGGACCACGCCGAGGACGGCTAGAAGAACTGCACCTGCGTGATCATCTCGCGGTCCTTGATCCACCGCTCGATCTCCCGTCTGGTCGCGTCGTCGCGGAGGGGTTCCACCTCCGACACCGCGCGTCCGTGCTCGTCCTTGCCGGACTTCCACGACACCACGAACCCCGGCACGATCGCATACCCACACCCGCCCGTCCCGCAGCAGCTGGTGTCCACGATGCCGTACCCCACCAGGTACAGCAGCTCCCGCCCCTGGTACTCGACGCGGTGCTCCGCCGTCATCACGTAGTGGCCGGCGATGGCATCGATCTCGCGGTTCAGCTCGTCGTGGGGGAAGGGGCGGGTGGCCGGGGTCAATCGATCAACCCCTCGTCGAGGGAGTCCACGTAGGGGGCGAGGGCGAAGATGACGCCGACCGGGATGGCGGCGATGGGCCCGACGACCGGGATGTAGCCCATCATGCCGACGATCATCCCGTAGATGAACACGTAGATCACCAGCCCCCAGAAGTTCTCCTTGGCCTTGGCCACGGCGTCCTGCAGCGCGGCGATGGGGCCGTCGCCGTTGTCGGCCAGGGACGGCAGGGCGTGGAAGAACAAGGCGGCGACCAGGAACGCGGGGAAGTAGCAGAACAGCGCGGCGACCATGGCGGACGTGAACACCACGAGCATCACGATGCACGCGGCCGGGGCGTCGCGCAGGGCGCTGAACAGGTCGCCCACGGTCAGCTCGCCGCCGCGCATCAGCTTGAGCGTGCCGCGCATGTAGCCCACCTGCATCGGCGCGATCAGCACGATCATCACGAACAGGCCGCCGAAGCCCAGCACCATGGCCAGGATCAGCCCGATCTCCTCCTCGCCGGTGACCGCGCCGATGAAGAAGCCGACGAAGAACAGGGCCGTGATGAAGACGCTCAGGCCCATCACGATCCCGAAGAACACCAGCGCCGGCACCAGGTGCGCCTGCCAGTGATCCTGCAGATGGCGGAATCCGAAGCCGAGCCACTTGCCGAATCTGTCCATCGTGCCCTCCTCAGAAGCTCACGGAGTATAGCGCGATGCTGCTAGGATCGCCGATCGGACGGAGGAGACGATGATCCAGCGAGCCCACCCGGCAGCGCGCGCGTTGGGGATCGCGGCGGCCCTGACCGTCGCGTTCGGCCCGACCACGCCCGCCCAGGCCATCGACCCCTACGGCGCCCGTTACATGGACGACGCCGACGAGCTGTTCTGGTTCCTGCAGATCTCGGACTCCCACGTGGGCGAGGACTGGCTGTACGGCACCCAGGACACCGACAACCTCGACTACGTGGTGGGCGAGACGGTGGGCACGGTCCTGCCGGAGTTCGTGGTGCTCACCGGCGACATCGTCGACGCCACCAACGGCCTGCTCATCCCCGTGATGCAGTACCAGACCGAGTGGGACGAGTACCGCAGCGTCCTCGACGCGTGGGGCATGGACTACACCTTCTTCCACGACATCAGCGGCAACCACGACACCTACAGCGACGCTGGCGCCACGTACTACCTCGGCAACTCCATCACCGGGCAGGCCTGGGGCACCTGGCACGACGCCTGGCTCCACTCCTTCCCCTTCGGCGAGTACCTGTTCGTCGGGCTCAACACCGCCGACACGGACGGCTCCATCCCCGGCTTCGACTCCGAGGGCCTCTTGCAGGACGAGCTCGACTACTTCGAGGACGCCCTGCTGAGCTACTCCTCGGCCAGCCTCGCCTTCGTCTTCACCCACCACCCCCGCTGGAGCTTCGACTACGGCGAGGCCGAGATGCTGGACCTGCTCGCCGACCACCAGGTCTCCCTGTGGGGCAACGGCCACTCCCACGACTACGATCTGGAGTGGCGCGACGCCACGCTGCACTTCAACCTCGACTCCCTGGGGCGCTCGACTGCCAACAACCTCGGCGTGTTTGCCGTGGATCACGACGGCGTGTCCGTCCGCGGCGTGGACATCGGCGCCTGGCCCATCGTCCTGGCCACCGCGCCCACCGACACGTCGCTGGGGGGCACCAACCCCTACTCGTACCCCGTCTCCGCCGGCCAGATGGCCAACCCGGTCCGCGCCGTGGTCTTCGATCCCGGCACCGTGGTCTCCGTGGCCTTCGAGGTGGACGGCCTCGCCGACTACCCCATGCTCGAGGTGGCCCCGAACATCTGGCAGGGCGAGTGGGACTGCACCGCCGAGACCACCGGCCTGCACGAGCTGACCGTCTGGGCGACCTCCACGTCGGGCACCCAGTCCCACACCATCGAGGTGGAGGTGGCCATCACCGAGTGCGACGACGGCCTCGACAACGACGGCAACGGTTACACCGACTTTCCCGACGACGAGGGATGCTGGGGCGCCTCGGACGACGCCGAGGCCGGCTGGGCCCCGGGTGACGACGACGACGACAG
>CAZLEO010000342.1:0-9084 GCA_964558555.1 uncultured Rickettsiales bacterium
GCGCGGGCGCGGGGGGGGGCGGGGGCGGGGGGTCGGGCTCGGGCGCGGGTGCGGGGGCCGGAGGGGGCGCGGGTTCCCCCGGGGGATCGGCGGGGCCGGGGCGAGGGGAGGTCTCCTCGGTGTCCTCGCCGAGCAGGTCGCGCCCGTCGTCCTCGGGGGCGCGACGTCCGCGGCGGCGTAGGCGACCGCGGGAACGATTCGCGGCGGTCTCGCGCAGGGTGGCGGCGAAGTCGCGGCAGCTCGCGAAGCGGTCCTCGGGATCGGCGGCGAGGGTGCGACGGATGCACTCGACGAGGACGGGGGAGAGGTCGTCGGACGGGGGAGTGTACCCGCCGCCCACGACCAGGCGCATGGTGTCGTCCTGGGCGCCGCCCTGGAAGGCGGGGCGGCCGGTGGCGAGTTCGTAGAGCATGGCGCCGAGGGCGAAGATGTCGGCGCGGTGGTCGAGCTTGGGGGTCCCCAGCACACCCTCGGGGCTCATGTAGCCGACCTTGCCCATGGAGGTGCGGGTGGCGGGTGAACCGCCGCGGTGCTCGGCGCGGATGATGGGCGCCACACCCAGGCCGACGACCACCGGGTGGACCTCGTCGCGTGGTCCCGGGGAGAGCACCACGTTGGAGGGCTGCAGGTCCAGGTGGACACAGCCGTGGTCGTGGATCGCCCCCACACCGGCGACCAGGGGCAACATGATCTTGAGCATCATGCCGTGGGGCACGGGGCGCGCCAGCCGCCGCAGGAACTCCTCGAGGTTCGGGCCCTGCACGTAGCGGGACACCACGGCGGGCCGCGGCCTCAGCAGCACATCGACCACGGTGGCGACGTTGGGGTGATGCAGGCCCTGCAGGTTGCGGGCCTCGGACACGAAGTTGTGGCGCTGGATCAGGTCCTCGGCGCGCTCCGGCGCCAGCACGTGCACGGCGTGCAGGGCGGTCAACACCCGGTCGCGGGCCAGCAGCACGCGCCACCCGTCGCGATCGCCGACGCGCCGCTCGACGCGGAACCGATCGATGGTATCTCCCGGCTTCATCCCCACAAGGATACCCTCTTCCGCCGTTTCAAGATTCCCTTCGTCGCCCCACCGCCACCGCGGCCGAAAGGGGCTGCAGCCCCACGGACATCCCACCCGCGGACAGGGGATTTCCCGTGACCACGACCGTGTCCCAGTCGCCCACGCCGGCGACGGGTGGGAACACGAATTCTACGGCACCGTCCGACGCGTTGAACAGCAGCGCGACCGAGCGCTCTTCCGGGTCCGACGGATTGAGGATGCACCCGATCTCGCGCGCGTCGGGATCGCCCCAACGCGGCGCTCCCCCGTCCGGCCCGAACCAGACCACGTCCGGCCGTTCAGCGGGCGCGCCCTCGAGGAAGGTGGTCCGCCGCAACACGGGATGCTCCTGGCGCAGGGTGATCAACGCGCGCACGAACTGCACCAGGTCCTCGTTGCGCCGAAGCAGCTGCCAGTCGATCCACGAGATCTCGTCGTCGTGGCAGTACGCGTTGTTGTTCCCGCCCTGGGTGCGGCCCATCTCGTCGCCGCCCAGCAGCATGGGCACCCC
The DNA here is from genome assembly GCA_964558555.1 of uncultured Rickettsiales bacterium. GTDB lineage: Bacteria > Myxococcota_A > UBA796 > UBA9615 > CAYRNR01 > CAYRNR01. The sequence goes on from CAZLEO010000342.1 coordinate 1,560, forward strand.
CTGGGAGACCAGCAGGGTCAGCAACAGGTTGCGCACCTGCCGGTCGCGTACGGCCCGGATGGCGGGATCGTCGGTGGGGCCCTCGCAGCCGTGATTCCACGAGTTCTCGTGGTCCGAGCCGTCCCGGTTCTGCTCACCGTTGGCCTCGTTGTGCCGGCGCTCGTAGCTGACCAGGTCGGCCAGGGTGAAGCCGTCGTGGCTGGTGACGAAGTTGATGCTGTGCAGGGGGGACCGCCCGGAGTCGCGGTAGAGATCGGAGCTGCCGGCGATGCGCGTGGCCAGGGCGCCGATCATGGCCCGGTCCCCACGCCAGAAGCGGCGCACGTCGTCGCGGTAGCGGCCGTTCCACTCGGACCAGCGCAGGCCGGGGAAGCTGCCCACCTGGTACGCGCCGGCCGCGTCCCAGGCCTCGGCGATGAGCTTGGTGTCGCGCAGCACCGGATCCTCGGTGATCATCTCGATCAGCGGCGGGTTCTCCATCAGCCGGCCGCGGGAGTCGCGCCCCAGGATCGAGGCCAGGTCGAACCTGAACCCGTCCACGTGCATCTCCATGACCCAGTAGCGCAAACAGTCGCGGATCATCGTGCGCACCACCGGGTGGTTGCAGTTGACGGTGTTGCCGCAGCCGCTGAGGTTGAGGTAGCGCGCGCCCTCGTCGCCGAGGGTGTAGTAGATGGGGTTGTCCAGGCCGGCCAGGGTGAAGGTGGGGCCCCGCTGGTCCCCCTCGGCGGTGTGGTTGAACACCACGTCGAGGATCACCTCGATGCCCGCGGCGTGCAGCGCCTTGACCATCTCCTTGAACGACGTGACCTGCCCGCCGCGCGAGCCGAGGTGGCTGTAGCGACATTCCGGGGCGAAGAACGCGAAGGGGCTGTACCCCCAGTAGTTGGTCAGGCGCTTGCCCGTGAGGGGATTGGTGCGCGGATTCTCGGCCTCGTCGAACTCCTGCACCGGCAGCAGCTCCACCGCGGTCACGCCGAGATCGAGCAGGTATGGGATCTTCTCCACCACCCCGCGGTAGGTGCCCGCGTGCTCCACCCGGGACGACGGGTGGGCGGTGAGGCCGCGCACGTGCGTCTCGTAGATCACGGTCTCGGACAGGGGGCGCCCCAGGGGCCGGTCCCCCTCCCAGTCGAAGCGATCGTCCGTGACCACCCCCTTGGGCAGGGCCGACCACTGCACCTCTCGCCTGGCCGCGCCGAGGGTCCGCGGTGCGTGGCGACCGGGCAACAGGTCGGGGTGAGTCCAGGGGGACCCGTCGGTCACCGCACGCGCATACGGATCGATCAGCAGCAGGTCCGGGTCGAAGTACAGGCCGCGGGACGGATCGTAGGGCCCGTCCGCGGTCAGGCCGTACAGCTGCCCCGCCCGCAGGCCGCGCACGTACACCGACCACACGTCCCCGGTGCGGAAACCCTCCGGATCCAGGTCGATGACGTGACGGGGGCGGCCGTCGCGGGGCTCGTCGAACAGCAGCAGCTGCAGCCTCGTGGCGTTGCGGCTGAACACGGAGAAGCACACGCCGTCGTCGCTCAGCGTGCACCCCAGGTTGCGCGGGAAGCAGGGTTGGACCTCGATGCCCGACATGATCACCTCGGATCTACGGGGAACAGGCTGCGGGGAGTGTGTTGGCGGCCTCGGCGCCCACCCGGGCCACCGGGTACAGGCGCCAGTCCGGATCGGCGTGCTCGGTCCGCCGGTAGAAGAACTCCAGCCGATCCCAGGGGCTGTCGCGGAACTCCTCGTCCTGTTCCAGCCGTGCCTCGAACTCGGCCCGCAGCTGCTCGTCGTCCGCCAGCATCTGCTGGGCCATGGGCTCCATCACGTAGCGTTCGAAGTACTCTTTACGTTCCATCACCGACGAGAAGAACCCCCAGGCGAAGTAGGAGTCGGGGCCGCTGGGCTCGAGCAGGTGCAGCGCGACGCGCCCCATCGGCTGGTCCAGCGGGACCCAGACGCTGCCCGCGGGGAACTCGCGCTGCTGGATCTCCACCGACGACGCGACCACGTCCGCGCGGTGCCGTCCCTGGTAGGGCCGCTCGGCGAACTCCACCTCCTCGAGGCGTATCATCTCCGCGGTCACCGCGGTGGCCTCGTCCAGGGGGCACGCTCTCAGCCCGTGCAGCCGCAGGCGGCGGATCACCTCGGGGTACTGGGGCGGCACGAGGTAGCCCGCGGGGGCGTCCACGCTCATCTGCACCGCCACCTGGTCGCGGACGGGCACCTCCATCTCCACGAACTCGTCGGTGTACCGGGCCACGCGGTCGCCGCTGACCTCCCCCTCGTACACCTCCACGGCGCGGGTGCGGTAGAGGAACGGCCGGCTCTCGTCGATGCGTTCGAGCCGCAGCGGCACCGTGGTCCCCGGCTCCAGGGCGACGGGATCGGCGGTGGCCTCCACCAGGGAGGCCGGGTTCGCGGCGATGTCCTCCAGCAGGAACCGCAAGAAGTCGTACGTCGCCTCGACGCGCGTGCGGTACGGCTTGAGCGAGTGGGCTTCCACCAGCACCGAGGTGCGCCCCCTCAGGGCCATGTAGGCCGTGGAGAACCGCGTCGTGGTGAACCCACCGCGCAGGCCCGACGCGGGATCGCGGCGGTCCACGGGGTGCAGGTAGGGCGCCACGGGCCGGCCCGCCTCCTCCATGCGCGCGGCCACCCGATCCATGCAGCCGGTCGCCCACTCGCCGGCCTCGGGGGTGGCAAACGGGCCGGCGGACGGGGCGTAGGTGAGGTGGTACTGGTGATTCGCGCCGTCGGTGGTGTGGTCGTCCACCAGCATGTGGGGATTCCAGCGCACCACCAGGTCGCGGACCAGGGCCTGGGCCTCGTCCGAGTCCAGCTTCATGTAGTCGCGGTTCAGGTCCAGCCCGGCGGCCGTGGCGCGGAATCCCATCCCCGCCTCGGGACCGTCCTGGTTGATGCGGCTCTGGCCCACCCGCTCGTGGCCGTCCACGTTGTACACGGGCACCACCAGCAGCACGATCTCCTCGAGCACCGCCGGGTACAGGCCCTCCACCAGCAGGTCGCGCAGCAGCATCAGCGAGGCGTCCTTGCCGGCGATCTCGCCGGAGTGGATGCCGTTCTGGATCAGCACCACCGGCTTGCCGCTGGCCCCTCCGACGCGCGGGGTGAAGAGGTAGTCCGAGGAGATCACGGCCACGTGCAGGTCGCGACCCAGGCCCGATGCGCCGAAGGTCTGCAGGTCCATCGCCGCGGACGACCCGGCCAGCTGCTCGAGGTAGTCCAGCGTCTGGGCGTACGAAGGGGTGGATGTGAACTCGGATCGCTCCGCCGGGGTCGTCCAGTCGAGGGCTGCCTCGGGCGCGGGCTTGTCGTGGCAGCCGACCGCCACCAGGGCGAATGCCAGCGGCCAGATCAGGGGGAGTCGATCGCGCATGGTCACCTCGCGGGGGATCATACCGGGGCGCGCGCCGTACAGACAGCCTCCACAGACGTGGGATCGGGTGGTAGGCTGTGCGGGTCGTTCGACGAAGTTCTGAACGTTTCGAAAGGTGTGAAACCGTGGACCGAGCCGACCCCATCCCCGTCGATCAGCTGGTCGCCGAACTGGTGGACATCATGGGTCGTTTCTTCGAGGGGTTCGGCTTCCGCAGGCACCTCGGACGCGTCTGGATGACCCTCTACCTCAGCCCCGAACCCATGACTCAGAGCCACCTGCAGGGCGAGCTCGGGCTCTCCGCCGGCATGGTGTCCACCCTGCTGCGGGAGCTGGGCACCTGGAATGCCGTGCGCACGCGCACCATGCCCGCGTCGCGCCAGGTCTGGTACGAGGCCGAGACCGACCTGCTGGCCTACGTCACGCGCATCCTCAAGCGCCGCGACCTGCCCCACGTGCAGGAGCTGGACCGCGAGATCGCCCGCATCGAGGAGCTGCTCGCCGCCCGCGACGACGCCGAGTCCCGCCGTATCCGCCGGCGCCTGCGCCCGGTGCGCCAGCTGGCCGCCCTCTACGACACCATGGCCTCCCTGGTGATCCGCCTCGCCGAGGGGCCTGCCGACTCGATCCGCCGTGGGATACGCCTGGTGCAGAACCTGCGCGTGGACGCCCCCTGACCCCGGAGCCCGAGCCGCCATGAGCCGGATCTTCATGCCCAGCGAGGACGAGCTCGTCGCCATCCGCGACGAGGCGATGGAGTTCGCCGGCATCGGCCTGTACCGCTTCCTGGTGGACGGCACGCTGATCTTCATGAACCGCCAGACCCTGCGCGTGCTGGAGCTGGAGGAGGAGTACCCGGATCCCGCCGAGCTCACAGGTCGCAACGTATCCGAGCTGTTCGAGTACCTCGAGGACCCCGGCAGCTTCCGCGCCGCCGTGGTCGAGCAGGGCAAGGTGCGCAACCGCGAGTACCACCTGCGGACGCTGCGGGGCAACGTCAAGTGGATCATCCACTACTCCTACCTCGTGGAGGACACGATCACGGGCGAGCAGGCCATCCAGGCCATCGCCCTGGACGTGACGGAGCAGCGCCGCGTCCGCGAGGCGCTGCGCCGCAGCGAGGACAAGACCCGCGCCATCTTGCAGGCCATGCCCGACTTGATGTTCCGCCTGGCCGCGGACGGCACCTTCCTGGAGTTTTTCGCGGTCAAGCGCGAGGACCTGTACGTGGAGCCCGAGCAGATCGTCGGCCGCAACATCGCCGAGCTGGTGCCCCACGTGGCCGACCAGACGCTGGACGTGATCCGCACGGCTCTGGACACGGGCGAGACCCAGATGTTCGAGTACAGCCTGCCGATGCCCGAGGGGGAGCGCCACTTCGAGGCGCGCCACGTCCCCCTCGGCCGGGACGAGGCCCTGGCCATCATCCGCGACGTCACCGATCAGGTGAACGCCCAGCGGGACCGCGAAGCCCTCGAGTCACGCATGCAGCTCACCCAGAAGCTCGAGAGCCTGGGGGTGCTCGCCGGGGGGATCGCCCACGACTTCAACAACCTGCTCACCGGCATCATGGGAAACGTCGGGCTGGCCATCCGCGAACTCGAGGACGGCCACCCGGTCCACGCGCGGCTGCAGGACATCGACAAGGCGGCCCAGCACGCGGCCGAGCTCACCGGAGAGCTGCTGGCCTACTCGGGCAAGGCCGCGTTCGTGGTGGAACCCCAGGACCTGTCCGCCCTGGTGGGGGAGATGGGCCACCTGCTGCGCACCGCCGTGTCCAAGAAGGTGCAGCTGCGGCTGGACCTGCCCGACGAGATCCCCCTGTTCGAGGGGGACGCGACGCAGATCCGCCAGGTGATCATGAACCTCATCACCAACGCCTCGGACGCCCTGGGCGATCAGGTGGGGATCATCCGCATCGAGACCGGCAGCTTCGACGCCGACGAGGCGTACCTGGCGCGGTGCACCACCAACGTGGGGCTTCCCCCCGGAGAGTACGTCTACGTGGAGGTGGCCGACACGGGCTGCGGCATGAACGACGAGACCCTGTCGCACATCTTCGAGCCCTTCTTCACCACCAAGTTCACCGGCCGGGGCCTCGGCCTGGCGGCGGTGCTGGGCATCGTCCGGGGGCACGGAGGCACCCTGTTCATCGACAGCATGCTCGGCCGCGGCACCACCTTCCGCGTCCTGCTGCCGATCACCGATCGCCAGGCGGTCACGGACACCGACGACGTCCCGATGGACGAGGGCCCGGGCAGCGCCACCGTGCTCGTGGTGGACGACGAGGAGGCGGTCCGGCAGGCCGTGACCTCCATCCTCGACTCCGCGGGGTACCTGGTCCTGCTGGCGTCGAACGGCCTCGAGGCGATGGAGATGTTCCAGGAGGCCGCCGACCACATCGATCTGGTGCTGCTGGACATGACCATGCCCGTCATGGACGGCGAGGAGACCCTGCTGGCCCTGCGCGCGGTGGATCCGGACGTGAAGGTGCTGCTGACCAGCGGCTACATGGAGGGGGACGCGCTGGGGCGCTTCGGCGACGTGGGGCAGGTGGACTTCATCCAGAAGCCGTACCAGCCGGCGACGTTGATGCAGAAGGTGGCGGGGGTTCTACGAGGGGACTAGCCGAGCAGGTTCAGGCCGAAGGCGGCGATCAGCGGAGCGATCACCAGGGAGACCACGGACATCAGCTTGATCAGGATGTTCAGGCTGGGGCCAGCGGTGTCCTTGAAGGGGTCGCCGACGGTGTCGCCGGTGACGGCGGCCTTGTGGGCGTCGGAGCCCTTGCCACCGTGCGCGCCACCCTCGATGGCCTTCTTGGCGTTGTCCCAGGAGCCGCCCGCGTTGGCCATGAAGATGGCCATGCAGACACCGGAGACCGTCACACCGGCGAGCACGCCACCGAGCATCTCGGCGCCGAGCAGGAAGCCGATGAGGGGGGGAACCATCACGGCCATCAGGCCGGGCACGATCATCTCCTTGATGGCCGCCGCGGTGGAGATGTCCACGCACTTGGCGTACTCGGCCGTGGCCTTGCCTTCCATCAGCCCCTCGATCTCGCGGAACTGACGGCGGACCTCCTCGATCATCGCGAAGGCAGCGCGACCCACGGCAGACATGGCCATCGAGCTGAACAGGAACGGCAACATGGCGCCGATCAGCAGGCCGGCGATCACGTTGGGGTTGAGCAGGTTGATCTCGGTGATGCCCACCTGGATGCGGAAGGCCGAGAAGAGCGCCAGGGCGGTCAGCGCGGCGGAACCGATGGCGAAGCCCTTGCCGATGGCGGCGGTGGTGTTGCCCACGGCGTCGAGCTTGTCGGTGCGCTCGCGGACCTCGGGGGGCAGCTCGGACATCTCGGCGATGCCGCCGGCGTTGTCGGCGACGGGGCCGTACGCGTCCACGGCCAGCTGGATGCCGGTGGTGGAGAGCATGCCCAGAGCGGCGATGGCGATGCCGTACAGACCGGCGAAGTAGTAAGCGATGACGATGCCGGCGGCGATGAGCAGCAGCGGCCACATGGTGGAGCGCATGCCGTTGGCCAGGCCAGCGATGATGTTGGTCGCCGAGCCGGTCAGGGATGACTTGGCGATCAGCTCGACCGGCGGCTTGTCCATGGCGCAGTAGTACTCGGTGAGCACGCCCACGGCCACGCCGACGCCCAGGCCGGTCACGGTCGCGATGAAGATGCCCCACCACGTGAAGGTCTGGTCGCCCACGGTCCAGGTCGCCGGCAGCATCCAGTAGGACAGGCCAGCGGACACGACGGCCATGACGCCAGCGGCGCCGAAGGTGCCGATGTCGAGGGCGTGCTGGGGGTTGCCACCCTCCTTCGTGCGCACGAAGAAGGTGAAGATGATGGAGACGACGATGCCGGCGCCGGCGATCACCATGGGCAGCAGCACCGCGGCGTGGGCCGTGCCACCGGCCTCGACCAGGGAGTCGGAGAAGGCCCAGCCGAGGACCATCGAGCCGATGATGGAGCCCACGAAGGACTCGAACAGGTCGGCGCCCATGCCGGCCACGTCGCCCACGTTGTCGCCGACGTTGTCCGCGATGGTGGCGGGGTTGCGGGGGTCGTCCTCGGGGATACCGGCCTCGACCTTGCCGACCAGGTCGGCGCCG
>CAZLEO010000343.1:0-9025 GCA_964558555.1 uncultured Rickettsiales bacterium
CCCTCCCCGACCCCCGACCACCCGCACGTCCCCGGAGCAGTCCGATGGCCAAGCGCATCGCCCTCGACGCCATGGGGGGAGACCACGCGCCCGAGGCCACGGTGCGAGGCGCCCTGAAAGCGGTCCGCGAACACGACCTGGAGGTGATCCTCGTCGGCGACGAGGCGGCCCTGACCCCGGAGCTCGACGAGCTCGGTGAGGTGCCCCCCGGGCTGCACGTACACCACGCCTCCCAGGTGGTGGAGATGGAGGATCACCCCTCCACCGCCCTGCGCAAGAAGAAGGACTCGAGCCTCCGCGTGGCGTTCGACCTGGTGCGTTCGGGCGAGGCCGAGGCCGTGGTCTCGGCGGGCAACTCTGGCGCGGCCCTGGCCATGGGCATCTTCGTGCTCAAGCGGGCGCCCGGGGTGACGCGGCCGGCCATCTGCGTGACGTTCCCCACCACCCACGGCCCGGTGGCCCTGCTCGACGCGGGCGCCAACGTGGACTGCAAGCCCGAGCTGCTCCAGCAGTTCGCGATGATGGGATCGGTGTTCGCCGAGGTCGCGCTCGGCCTGCACCGTCCGCGCGTGGGGCTGCTGTCCAACGGCGAGGAGGAGGAGAAGGGCAACGACCTGACGCGCGCGGCCCACCCCCTCATCGCGGATCTGCCGCTGAACTACATCGGCTACGTGGAGGGCCGGGAGATGTTCGGTGGCGCGGCCGACGTGGTGGTCACCGACGGGTTCGTGGGCAACATCGTGCTCAAGGTGGCCGAAGGGGTCACCGAGCAGGTGGGGGCTCACATCAAGCGATCGATACGCGGCTCCCTGACTTCCATGGCCGGGGCGGCGCTGATGCGCGGCGCCTTCCGCCGCACCAAGGAGACCATCGAGTACGCAGAGATCGGCGGCGCCTTGCTGATCGGCGTGCAGGGGTGCGCCGTGATCGCCCACGGCCGCGCCGATCATCGCGCGGTCTGCTCCGCCCTGCGCTTCGCCGAACGGATCGTGGATTCGGGCCTGGACGGCAAGCTGCGCAAGCGGCTGGCCGCCGTGGACACCCTCAAGAGCTGAAGCGGGTCCCTCCGGCCCGCGCAGATCTCGATCCGGAGGCGTCTCCAACTCCGGTTTACAGCCCCCATATCCGATGATATAGGTGTCCGAACCAAACGACGGCGGTGGCCAACGACCCCCTGTGGAGACTCCCATGGCGAACATCGAAGAGCAGGTCAAGAAGATCATCAGCGAGCAGCTCGGCGTCGGCATCGACGAGATCAAGCCCGAGTCGTCCTTCATCGACGACCTCGGCGCGGACTCCCTGGACATCGTGGAGCTGGTCATGGCCATGGAGGAGGCGTTCGGAACGGACATCCCGGACGAGGACGCCGAGAAGATCCAGACCGTCAAGGACGCCGTCGCCTACATCGAGCAGCACACCGCCTAGCGCCCCGACAGCACACCTCTCCGCGGGCGCCGATCCGGACATCGATTCAGCTAGTCAACACAGGGGGGGCGCTGTATCCTGTGCAGCCTCATCGCGCGCGCAGCGCGCGTGGGCGCGGGGAGAGCATCGATGCGACGGATCGTGGTCACCGGCCTTGGCGCCGTCAGCCCCCTCGGCGGGGATGTCGGATCTTCGTGGTCGGCCTTGCTGGAGGGGCGGTCGGGCGTGGGGCCGATCACCCAGTTCGACACCGAGGGCCACACCGCCCGCATCGCGGGGGAGGCCCGCGACTTCGATCCCACCGAGTGGTTCGACGTCCGTGAGCTGCGCAAGGCCGATCGGTTCCTCCAGCTGGCCCTGGCGGCCTCGCGGATGGCCGTGGCCGACGCCGGGCTGGAGGTGGACGAGGCCAGCGCCCACCGCGTGGGCGTGTACGTGGGCTCGGGCGTGGGTGGGCTGGGGACCATCTGCGACGCCACCCATACCCTGGACGACGGCGGCCCCCGCCGCGTCTCGCCGTTCACCATCCCCAAGCTGATCATCAACATGGCGCCGGGCATGATCTCCATCGAGACCGGCGCCCGCGGTCCGAACTTCTCGGCCGTCAGCGCGTGCGCCACGGGCAACCACTGCATCGGCGAGGCGTTCCGCGCCATCCGCGACGGCATGGTGGACGCGTGCATCGCCGGCGGCGCCGAGGCGCCCATCCTCGCCCTCGCGGTCGCGTCCTTTGCGCGTATGCGCGCGCTGAGCACGCGCAATGACGACCCTGCCGGCGCGTCGCGCCCCTTCGACGCCGGGCGCGACGGCTTCGTCATGGGCGAGGGCGCCGGACTGCTGGTGCTCGAGGAGCTCGAGTCGGCGCGCAAGCGCGGCGCGCGGATCTACGCGGAGCTGGCGGGCTACGGCCTCAACAGCGACGCCTACCACATCACCCAGCCCAGCCCCGACGGCGACGGGGCGGTACGGTGCATGCAGCTGACCCTCGACGACGCGGGCCTGGACGCCACGGATGTGGGGTACGTCAACGCCCACGGCACGTCCACGCCGTTCAACGACCGCATCGAGTCGCTGGCCATCCGCAAGGTGTTCGGCGACCACGCGGACCGCCTCGCGGTCAGCTCCACCAAGTCCATGACCGGCCACCTGCTCGGAGCGGCGGGCGGCCTGGAGGCGGCCTTCGCCTGCCTCACCCTGCACCACGGGGTGTTGCCGGCCACCATCAACCAGGAGAACCCGGACCCCGACTGCGACCTGGACTACGTGCCCAACGAGGCCAGGGAGCGGCAGGTGGACGCCGTGCTCTCCAACGCATTCGGTTTTGGCGGCACCAACGCCTGCCTGGCGTTCCGCCGCTTCGGGAGTTGACCATGGGTGTGTTCTACGTGGGCGCGGATCACGGAGGGGTCGAGCTCAAGGGGCTCGTTGTGGAGTGGCTGACCGCCGCAGGGCACCAGGTGGACGACCGCGGAACGTTCGCCACCGAGTCGGTGGACTACCCGGACGTGGCCGTGGACGTGGCCGAGCGCGTCGCGGCCGATCCCGGCGCGCGGGGGGTGCTGGTCTGCGGCACGGGCATCGGCATGTCCATGGCCGCGGGCAAGATCCGCGGCATCCGCGCCGCGGTCGCGACCGATCCGTTCATGAGCCGCATGGCCATGGAACACAACGACGCCAACGTGCTCTGTCTGGGAGAACGCGTGGTGGGCATCGGCCTGGCCAGGGCCATCGTCGATGCCTGGCTGGGCACCTCCTTCGAGGGGGGGCGGCACGGACGGCGGGTCTCCAAGATCATGGAGGCGGAAGGACGGTAGCTGTGCGTTGCCCCCGCTGCGGGCATGTGGAGAGCAAGGTCATCGACTCGCGCACGCTGCGCGACGGCGAAGCCATCCGCCGTCGCCGCGAGTGCGAGGACTGCCAGCTGCGATTCACCACCTACGAGCGGGTGGAGGAGTCGCTGACGGTGATCAAGAAGGGCACCGGGCGCGAGGCCTTCGACCGCGACAAGATCCGTCGCGGCATCGTGGTCGCCTGCAAGAAGCGCAACGTCTCCGACGAGATCATCGACGGCCTGGTGGAGGAGGTGATCCAGCGGGTCTACGCCCTTGGCGAGCGCGAGATCGAGAGCCGCCTCATCGGCGGATTCGTCACCCAGGGGCTGCGCGAGATCGACGACGTGGCCTACCTGCGGTTCAAGAGCGTGTACGAGCGGTTCGAGGACACCGGCGAGTTCCGCAGGGCCCTCGACCAGCTCACCGATGAGAAGGGGGACGGGGACAGCTGATGCCGTCGTCGGACGACCGGTACATGGCCCGCGCCCTGGAGCTGGCCCGCGAGGGGCTCGGCACCACCTGGCCCAACCCCATGGTGGGTGCGGTGGTGGTGCGGGACGACCGGATCCTGTGCGAGGGGTACCACCGGATCGCGGGCGGCCCCCACGCCGAGGTGGACGCCCTGGCCCGCGTCGACGGCCCCGTGGACGGCGCGACCCTCTACGTCAACCTCGAGCCGTGCTGCCACCGGGCGCGCACCGGCCCGTGCACCGCCGCCGTGATCGAGGCGGGCATCACGCGGGTGGTGATCGGCACCTGCGACCCCAACCCCGAGGTGGCCGGCTGCGGCGTGGACGCGCTGCGCGAGGCCGGCATCGAGGTGGTGCAGGGCGTCCTGTCGCGGGAAGCCGCCGATCTCAACGAGGTGTACTTCGTCAGCCGCGCTCGCCAGCGGCCGCACATCACCCTCAAGGCGGCGACCGACCTGTTCGGCCGCACCTCCACGCGTACCGGCGAGAGCAAGTGGATCAGCGGCGTGGATTCTCGCGCCCACGCCCACAGCGTGCGCGCCACCGTGCAGGCCATCGCCGTGGGCTCGGGCACCGCGCTGGACGACGACCCGCGCCTCACCGCCCGCGGCGAGGGGCAGCGCTCCCCGATCCGGGTGCTCATCGACAGCCGGCTGCGGGTGCCCCCGGACGCGAACCTCTTCGCGGACGACGGCGTGCCCGTGATCGTCTACACCACCCAGCCTGGGTTCGACCGGCCCGTGACCCGGCGGCCCACCGAACGCGCCGCGGTCGTGCCGTGCGGCGCGGGGCCGCGCGTGGACCTGCGCATGGCCGTGCGCGACCTGGCCCAGCGGGAAGTGGTCGGCCTCCTTGTCGAGGGCGGCGCGACCCTGGCCGGCGCCTTCCTCGACGCGGGCCTGTTCGACCGGGTGATGCGCTACATGGCGCCCATGGCCATCGGCGGTGACGAGGCCCCCGGCCCGGTCAAGGGCCGCGGCGTGGCCGCCCTCGCCGACGCGCCGAGGATGGAGTTCGTCGAGCAGCAAACCCTCGGCACGGACGTGTTGCTCGTGGCCCGGCGGCCCCTGGAGGTTCCGTGTTCACAGGACTGATCGAGACCCTGGGGCGCGTCACCGGCAAGCGGCCCGCCCGCGACGGCCTGGCCCTGGAGCTGCAGGCCGACCGCCCCCTGGAGCAGCTCCAGCTGGGCGAGTCCGTCGCCGTGGACGGCGTCTGTCTCACGGTGACCACACACCGGGACGACCGCCGCTTCACCGTGGACGTCAGCTCCGAGTCCGTCTCCCACTCCACCATCGACGGCTACGCCGTGGGGCGGGTAGTGAACCTGGAGCGCGCCCTGCGCCTGAGCGACCGCCTCGGCGGGCACCTCGTCAGCGGTCACGTGGACGGCACGGGCAGCCTGCGCGCGCGCCGCGCCGCAGGCGAGTCCACCCGCCTCGACTTCGCGTGGGCGCCTCAGCTGTGCGCCCTGCTGGTGCCCAAGGGGTCGGTGGCCGTCAACGGCGTCAGCCTGACCATCAACGAGCTGACCCACGACGGGTTCGGCGTCAACGTCATTCCCCACACGTCGGTGGAGACCAACCTCGACACCCTGGCGGTGGGGGACGCGGTCAACCTCGAGCTGGACATGCTCGTCAAGATCGTCCAGCGCCTGATGGGGGCACCCGAGCCCGCCGCTGCGACCGCCCAGAAAGGCGACATTTCCCTTGATCTGCTGGCCCGGTCCGGGTTTATAAAAGCCCCCTCCGGGACGCGAGGAGGGAGAGGAAGGAGTTGACCTTGACCTTCGATCCGTTCCCCTCCGATCCGAAGAAGAGAGTGGAGACCTCCCTGCTCACCACCCGCTCCGGCGGCATGGTGATCATGGTCGACGACGAGAACCGCGAGAACGAGGGCGACCTCGTCATCGCGGCGGAGAAGGCGACCCCCGAGGCCATCAACTTCATGGCGGTCCACGGCCGCGGCCTCATCTGCCTGTCCCTCGACGGGGGCCTGGTGGACCGGCTGCAGCTGCCGATGATGGTCAGCCAGAACCGCAGCGCCTTCGGCACCGCCTTCACCGTGTCCATCGAGGCGCGGCGCGGCGTGTCCACCGGCATCTCGGCCGCGGACCGCGCCACCACCGTGCTGGCGGCCATCGCCGACGACGCGGTGCCGGGCGACCTGGTCAGCCCCGGGCACATCTTCCCGCTGCGCGCCAAGCCCGGCGGCGTGCTCGTGCGATCCGGCCAGACCGAGGGTGCGGTGGACCTCGCCCGCCTCTCCGGCCTCAAGCCCGCGGGCGTGATCTGCGAGATCATGAACGAGGACGGCACCATGGCGCGCCTGCCCGAGCTCATCGAGATCGGCCGCGAGCACCGCCTGCCCATCCTCACCGTGGCCGACCTGATCGCCCACCGCCTGCAGAACGAGACCCTGGTCAGCGTGGCCGGCGAGGCGACGCTGAACACCAAGTGGGCCGGCGAGCTGCACGTGCGGGTGTTCTCCAACGAGGTCAACGGCCTGTTCTACATCGCCGCGGTCAAGGGCGACATCGACGGCGACGAACCCGTCCCCGTGCGCGTGCACAACGGCAACGTCTGGGCCGACGCCTTGTCGGCGCGGCGCCTCGACGAGGGCATGACGCTGGAGAAGTCCCTGCGCTTCATCGGCGAGGAGGGCAGGGGAGTGGTGCTGTTCGTGCTGCGACCCTTCGACGTGGGCGCGCTGCTCACCCGCCTGGCCGCCCACTGCGAGGACAGCCCGCCCGTGCCCCGCAGCCCCCACGAGCCCGATCCCTACCCCAAGGGCCTGCGCGACTACGGAATCGGCGCGCAGATCCTGCGGCTGATCGGGCTGCGCAAGATTCGCCTGATCACCAACAACAAGTCCCTGAAGATCGTCGGGATCGAGGGATTCGGCCTCGAGATCACCGAGATCGTCCACCTGGACGAGGAAGAAGAGAACCCTCCGGTGCTGCACGAGACGAGTGAAGCCCTGGAGAACGGGAGCTGACAAGATGGTCAACAGCTACGAAGGCGCCCTCGACGCCAGCGAACACCGGTACGGCATCGTCCTGGGCCGGTTCAACTCCTTCATCACCGAGCAGCTGCTCGAGGGTGCGGTGGACACCCTGGTCCGCCACGGCGCCGAGGAGGAGGACATCTCCGTCTTCCGCGTCCCCGGCTCCTGGGAGATCCCCCTGGTCGTGCGCAAGCTCACCGAGTCCGGCAAGGTCGACGCGGTCATCGCCCTGGGCGCGGTCATCCGCGGGGGCACCCCCCACTTCGACTACGTGGCCGCCGAGGTGAGCAAGGGCGTGGCCAACATCAGCCTGGCCAGCGGCATCCCCGTCGCGTTCGGCGTGCTGACCACCGACTCGGTGGAGCAGGCCATCGACCGCGCCGGCACCAAGGCCGGCAACAAGGGCGCCGAGGCCGCCATGGCGGCCATCGAGATGGTCAACCTGATGGGGGCCCTCGACGCCGACATGGACGAGGACGAGGAGTCCGATGGGTAGTCGCCGCCGGGCGCGCGAGCAGGCGCTGCAGCTGCTGTACCAGATCGACACCGCCAGCGGCGATGTCGACGCCGCGCTGGCGCTGTTCTGGGAGGACATGACCGACGGTGACGACGAAGGGGTGAAGTTCGCCTCCTCCGTGGTCCGCGGCGTGGCCGAACACCGCGAACGCCTCGACACGATCATCGAGGAGCATTCCATCAACTGGAAGCTCCACCGCATGCCGTGCGTGGACCGCAACATCCTGCGGATCGCCGTGTTCGAGTTCCTCCACTGCGACGACATCCCGCCGATGGTCTCCATCAACGAGGCCATCGAGATGGGCAAGCGGTTCTCCACCAGCGAGTCCGGCGCGTTCATCAACGGCATCCTCGACAAGATCTCCAAGAACGAGGAGCTCCTGGGACCACAGCAGGACTCCTGAGGGGGAACGCGGTGCTGAAAATCCAGCTCGACGTGGGCCACTACACCCTCGACCGCGCGCCCACCGTGGACGCCGCCGCCTGCGGCGTGGGCGTGGACGAGCGGCCCCTGCGCGGACCCGCCGGCCTCGCCGACTGGCGCCTCGGCGGCCTGCTCAGCCGCCAGCTGCTTTCCGAGCGCTACGAGGGCCGCCTCGGCGAGGACATGCTCGTCGCGTCACTCCAGCGCCTGCCCTTCGGCCGCATCTTCCTGCTCGGCCTCGGCCGGTCCGCCGACATGGACGAGGCCATGGCCCGCCAGGTCGTCTCCCGCGCCGCCGGCGTCCTCATCAAGGCCGGCGTACCCTCCGTCGTCCTCGGCCTGTGGGACCTCACCCGCGACCGCGTGCCGTTCGAGGACGGGCTGGATGCGTTCCTCAAGGGGTGCTCCAGAGCCGCCGCCCAGGGGACGGATCTCGAGCAGCTCGACGTGTACCTGCTGGCGCGGAGCCCGACGGAGTCGGGGCGGATCGCGCATCACATCGACCAGCGGTTGGAGGATGCGGCGCCGGCCGGGCTGGAGCTGGGGCGGGTTTAGGGGCGGGTGGTTCCGGGGGGTTGATTCAAGCTGAACTTGTTTCGTTCGCCCGTCGCCGGGGGAGTGTGCCTCTGGGTGGCCGTCCCGCCCGTCGCCGTCGCAGTGTGCCCCGGTGCTCGGCTGCGTCAAGGGCAAGCTCGCTTCGCTCGTGGCGCCTGCGGCGCCACCCCTGACACAGCCTGCGATCCGGGGCGTGTTGGAGGGTGGCGACGGAGGAGGGAAGGCGAGATTGGCTCTGGAGGGATGGAACGGGTGGGCTTGGGGGGGATCTTGGCTTGGTGGGCGGGAGCGGGGCTCCGGGGAAGTTCGGCCCGAGATGCGCGGGCATCTGCCCTCGAACTTCCGCCAGGGGGAAGTTCAGCCCGAGATGCGCGGGCATCTCGCCCTCAAGTTCCGCAAATGGGAACTTCGACTGGAGATGCGCGGGCATCCTGGACCCAAGTTCCGATTTCCGGAACTTCGACCCGAGATGCCTCCGCATCTGCCTCTGAAGTTCCTTCACCGCCCCCAAGCCCCGAGTCACCCCCCAGAGCCAACCCCCATCCATCCCTCCAGAGCCTGAATCCGCCATCCCTCCCCCGTCGCCTACCACTCACACGCCGTGGCGCGCAGGCCGGGTCAAGGGTGGCGCCGCAGGCGCCACGGGGCGGGTGGCCGCCCCCTCGCCCGCTCGCCCTTGACGCGGCCGAGCACCAGGGCACCCTCTCCAGGCGACGGGCGGAGGCAATCCCACCAACCGTCGACCGTCGACCGTCGACCGTCGACCGTCGACCGTCGACCGTCGACCTCCCCCTTTG
>CAZLEO010000344.1:0-9022 GCA_964558555.1 uncultured Rickettsiales bacterium
GGAACGAGGATAGAGGGGAAGAGGGGACGGCGCAGAGCGCCGAAGAAGACGTTCCTACGTGGGAGCGTGGGAACGAGGACGGAAAGGGAATCAGTACTCGATCTCCATCTCGATGTCGTCGTCGTCTTCGGTGTCCTCGTCGTCGGAGTCGGTGGAATCGATGACCCAGACGACGCCGGAGTCCTGTTCGGGGTAGTCGTCGGGGTCGGGGGCAGGGGCTGGGGGGGGGGATGGGTTGGGATCGGCGGTGCGGGGGTCGGGGGGGGTGAGTTCGGTGACGCCGGGGGCGGGGGGGGGTGGGGGGTGGGGGTCCGGCGGAGCGGCTCGGCCGACGGCCTGGGGGGGCGGGGCGTCGTCCTCGTCGTCGGCGTCGTCCTCGTCGTCGTCTTCGTCGTCATCGGACTTGCGCTTGGGGGCGCGGGTCTCGCCCTCCATGATCTCGCCGATGGCGGAGTACTCGCCGAAGAGGTAGGCGTTGATGTCGATCTTTTCCTCGATGGGATCGAGGGCGCGGATGATCCAGCGGTGCTGCTGGTCGTCGTCGATCAGGTCGACGGAGTCGTTGATGTGCTCGCCGTCGCGGGTGCGGATGAGGCGGACGGGGGGGCGCTTGAAGCCCTCGCCGGGGCGGCCGGCGCCCATGACGATGGCCATCTCGCGGGTGTTGAGCTTGACGAGGCTGCCGTAGGGGTGGCGGCCCATGACGCGGACGAAGGCCTTGACGACGACGGGGTCGAAGCGGGTGCCGGCGCCCTGGAGGATCTTGCGCATGGCCTGGGCGGGGAGGAACTTGGACTCGCCGCTGCTGGGTTCGGGGGCGACCATGGCGTCGTAGTGGTCGGCGACCTGGACGATGCGGGTGAAGACGCCGAGGCGGTTGGTGAACAGGGGGGGGAAGCCGCCGGGGCGCTTGTAGTGGAGGTGGTGCTCCAGGGCCACGCGCATGCGGCGGGCCTTGTGGGGCTGATACCCCTTCTCGTTGCTCACGAGCATCACGCCGGTGATGGGATGGAGCTGGCGGTTCTCCTCGCGCTTGCGGGTGTAGTCGGGATCGTCGTCTTCGAGGGCGTCGAGGAAGGCATAACCCACGTCGTGGAAGACGCCGGCGACGCCGAGCTCGCGCAGGTGGATCTTGGTCAGGCCCAGGGACTTGCCCACGGCGATGCTGAGGTTGGCGACGTTGACGCTGTGGTTGAAGAACGGGTCCTCGGCGCCCTGGATGGCCTGTAGCTTGAGGGGGAGCTCGATGTCCTCGGCGGAGAGGTCGATCATGTCCTGGACGGCGCGGCGCACCTTCAGCGGGTTGGCGAACCCCTCGGAGACGACCACGTCGGCGTAGTCCTTGAGCGCGGCGATGCCCTGGGCGTAACCGGCGGTACCCTCGTTCTCGGCGGGGGTGCCCTCGACCATCATGTCGTCGGTGGCCTGGACGAAGGGCGGCTCCAGTCCGACCGGGACGTCGTATTCGGCGCAGGACTCGCGCAGGGCGTCGAGGGGACGCTCGTCGGCGGGGCGCTTGTTCAGCGCCTCGATGAGCGCCCGGGTCTTCTCCGGGGACATGGACCGGGAAAAGGTGATGCCGCCGAGGTCGTGCTTGTCCATCAGCTGGGTGATGTGCACGAGGTTGCCGTAGTTGCGTGCTTCGACGCGGATGCGCACGTCGTTGATGTAGGCCTCGCCCTCGGCGACGATGAACTGGGCCGTTCCGAGGGCCTCGATGAGCGAGCGGACCGTGTTCATCAACCGCTGGATGGGGTACTCGGTGGCCTTGTTGTCGCTGGCGTGCAGCTGGAAGGTGCGCGTGGACATGAACAGCTCGTTGACCAGGTCCAGCCCCTTCTCGCGGGACAGCTGTACGTCTTTCTCCTCCTCCTTGAGGGTCGCGCGTATCCCGGTGATGTCCGTGCGGTCGAGTTCGTCCTTCATGGGGTCTCACCCCCAGCGTCGCCGACGATCACCTCACGCATGCGCCGGTCCACCTCCAGGTACCCCCGCAGGGCCTTGCGCCGGTATTTGGCCGGGCCCGTATCCTTGAGCTTGCGCAGGATCTCCAGCGCGTCGGCCCCGCCCACGTCCACCAGCGCGGGGATGACCGCCTCGTTCCAGAGGCGCTGTTCGGTGGACAGCAGCTGCCAGATGCGCGGGATCTTGATGTGGTCGTTCAGCCACGGGACGATGGCCTCACCGCCCACCGCGGCGATGGCCTGCATGAGCAACTCGCGGCGCTCCTCGTTCCAGCCCAGGAAGTCGGTGTGGTCGGCCAGCTCCTTGAGCGCGGGCAGGGCCTTGGAGTCCTTGCGCTTGGCCACCATCTCCAGCGCGGCGATGCGCACGGAGCGGGCCCCGTCGTTCAGCGCCGAGATCAGGGCGCGCTGGGTGGCCTCCTCGTAGGGAAAGTACTCGTACAGGCGCAGCAGGTGCAGGCGGATGGACTCCTTGGGGTGACGGATCATCCGCGAGAGCTCCTCGCGGGCGCTCGCCTCGTCCATCGCCGCCAGCGCGTCCATGGCCGAGACCACGTCGAGCTTGTCATTCGACCGCAGCTGATCACGCAGCCACTCGCGGTCCTGCGCCAGCTCCTCGAGCATGGTGTCGAGCAGGACGCGGCGCAGGACGTCGGGCATGCCGTGGCGCAGCAGCTCCTGGACCTTGTCCTTGTCCACGCGACCGCGCAGGGCGCGCAGGTACTGGCGCAGCTGCCACGATCCCTCGCCGGACATGGGCGTCGCCGCGAGGACCTGCTGGAGCACCCCCACGGAGGCGAAGTCGTGCAGCAGGTTGCCGGCCATCTCCTCCATGACCTCGGCGAACTCGCCGGACGTCTCCACGTCCACGAGGAACTCCACGAGGTCGGCCATCTCGTCGATGAGCCCTTCGGACAGCAGATAGCGCCGGCCGTCGGCGACCAGATCGAACAGCTGCTCCGGCCTGAAGGTCTCCTCCTCGGCCATGGCCAGGTCGAGCAGGTAGTCCACCAGGCGGGTCAGGACGTTCTTCTCCTCGGCGTCCACCTCCTCGGCGAAGGCCTTGACCTCCTCGTCCGCGAGGTCCGGATAGGCGATCTCCACGGCGGTACCGCCGATGTCGGTGTCGTAGTCGCCCACGCCGGGGTACACGCCCTCCATCCAGCGGGGGATGACGGACTCCAGGCCCTCGAGCTCGGGCGCCACGCGCCCGGCCGTGGCGATGTGGGCCTTGCTGCCGTGGATACGCTGGATGACCTCGGGGACGGTGGCGCCGGGGCCGCCGGTGTTGGCGGCGGTCTGGTAGCCGCCGGTGCTGGTCATGGCCGACGCCGGCACGAAGCCGCGCACCTCCTGGTAGCGGATGGCCTTGAAGTCGGCCTTCCACATGCGGGTGACGACGTCGTCGCCGTGGCGGTTCACGCCGGTGAGGCGCATGCCGAGGATCTTGGCGAGCTCGAGGATCTCCTTGCGGCTGATGTCGGAGCTGAAGGTGATGGAGCGAATCCCGTCGCGGAACAGGCGGAACGGGATGCTGTGCTCGCGATCCGTATCCTCGTAGACGATCTCCTCGCCGAAGTAGAAGCGGGCGGCGTCGGCGCGCAGGTTGATCTCGCCGTACTGCTGGAAGCACTCCTCCATCTGCTCCCACAGCTTGTCGAACACGACCTTGAGCGCGCGGTTCTCGGTGCTGTAGAAGCCCAGCGAGCGGGCGAAACGGCTCAGCGAGGTCAGCAGCCGGGCCACGGGGATGTAGGACGGATCCAGGCCGCGCCGGATCCCCGGTCCGTACTCGTATCCGTCGGGTAAATCGGGGAGTTCGCTGCCGTCGCCCAGGTAGGGCGAGACCGACGCGCTCTCCGATCCGGGTACGCTCTCCTCGGTCGTCTGTTCTTCGTCCGCTCCGTCCATGATCACCCTTGGACCCCAGTTCCCTCCGCGCGATCGTACGAGCACGCGCATTGCGCGCGCAAGGTCTATGAAGCACGAAGAACACTGGTACACTGCGTCGACTTCAACCACACCACAGAGGCGCGACGATGGCGACGAGACGACGCAAGCGTAGGAAGCACCCGATCCTGTCCCCCGAGGAAGCCCGCTGGACCTGCGATCCCGGCATGTTCGCGTTCGAGACCACCGAGAGCCTCACCTCGCCCGAGCCGTTCCTGGGCCAGAAGCGGGCGCTGCGCGCGCTGCAGTTCGGCGTCGAGGCGCGCAACCCCGGCTTCAACGTCTTCGTGGTAGGCGAGAACGGCACCGGCCGCACCTCCATGACCGAGAAGTACCTGCGCGAGGTGGCGACCCACTTCGATCCACCCGACGACTACTGTTACGTGCAGAACTTCGACAACACCTACCGCCCACGCGTGCTCACGCTGCCCTCCGGCGCCGGCCGGGCGCTGCGAGACAGCATGGAGGAGGTGATCAAGGACATCGAGCAGGCCCTGCCGCGCGCCTTCGAGGAGGAGGACTACGAGCGCGAGCGGGCCAAGCTCAAGATGCAGGTGGAGCAGAAGCAGTCGGAGATCTTCGAGGAGCTGCGCCAGTCCGCCGAGGAGCAGGGCTTCGCCATCGCCCGGACCCAGCAGGGGTTCGCCATCGCGCCGATGCAGGAGGGGCAGGTGATGGAGCCGGCCCAGCTGTCGCAGCTCAGCGAGGAGGACCAGGAGAAGCTCAAGGTCGGCGAGAAGACGGTGCGCGACCTGCTACGCAAGACCCTGCGGCAGTTCCGCGACGTGGAGAAGGCCGCGGGGACCGACCTGGAGAACCTCGAGCAGGACAGCGCCGAGTCGGTGGTGTCCCACGCCATGTACGAGATGTACCGCCAGTTCCGCGATCTCGACGATGTGCGCGACTACTTCGACGAGGTCAAGAAGGACATCCTCGACAACCTCGACGAGTTCAAGGGCGGCGTTCCGGGTGAGGCGGAGATGATGATGGCCGGGCCGGGCAAGATCGACTCGGCCTTCCCCTTCGACCACCGCTACAAGGTCAACCTGCTGGTGGACAGCAGCAAGCTCGCCGGCGCCCCGGTGGTCCGGGAGGACTACCCCACGTACCGCAACCTGCTGGGCCGCATCGACCACGAGGCCAGCTTCGGCACCCTGGTCACCCACTTCAGCCGCATCCGGTCGGGCAGCCTGCACGAGGCCAACGGCGGCTTCCTGCTGCTGGACGCGGAGGAGATGCTGCGCAATCCCCAGGCGTGGGAGGGCCTCAAGCGGGCGCTGCGCGTCAAGCAGCTGCGCCTCGAGGAGCCCTACGAGCAGTTCAAGCAGCAGGCCACGGTGTCCATGCAGCCGCAGCCGATCCCGCTGGACGTGAAGGTGGTGATCGTGGGCACGCCGGCGCTGTACTACATGATGCATACGCACGACTCGGACTTCCCCGAGCTGTTCAAGGTGCCGGCCGAGTTCCGCCGCAGCATGAACCGTTCGCCGCGCTCCCTCGAGGCGTTCGCCGGGTTCTGCGCGGCGCGCTGCAAGGAGCTGAAGCTGCTGCCCCTGAACCCGGCGGCCGTGGCGCGGCTCGCCGAGCACTCCGCGCGCAGCGCCGGCCAGCAGGACCGCCTGGACCTGCGGTTCCGAGACCTCATCGACCTGATCCACGAGAGCGACTTCTGGGCGCGCAAGACGGCCGAGGAGGGGGACACGCCGGCGCCCGAAGCCATCGACGCGACCGACGTGGCCGCGGCCATCGACCACCGCGAGGACCGCGGCATGCACCTGCAGGAGACCGTCGTACGGCTGCTGCGGGAGGGCACGATCCGCCTGAACCTCGAGGAGAAGGCGGTGGGCCAGATGAACGGCCTGACCGTGCTGCAGATGGGCCGCCGGCCGTTCGGCGCGCCGGCGCGGCTGTCCGCGCGGGTCACCGCGGGCCAGGGGTTCGTGGTCAACGTCGAGCGCGAGGTGCAGCTGTCGGGCCCGTTCCACAACAAGGGCGTGCTCATCCTCACCGGCTTCCTCAAGGGGCGGTACGGGATGGACAAGCCCCTGTCCATCAACGCCTCGGTGGTGTTCGAGCAGAGTTACTCCCCCGTGGACGGGGACAGCGCGTCCGCGGCCGAGCTGTGCGCCATCATCAGCGCCATCGCCGAGCTCCCCATCCGCCAGGACATCGCCATGACCGGGTCCGTGGACCAGATGGGGCGGGTGCAGGCGGTGGGCGGCCTCGACGAGAAGATCGAGGGGTTCTACACGGCCTGCCAGGCCCTCGACCCCAAACACACCGTGGGGGTGATCCTGCCCGAGGCCAACGTCCGTCACCTGATGCTGCGGCCGGCGATCACCGAGGCCATGCGCGAGGGCAAGCTGATCATCTGGCCCGTCACGCGGGTGGAGGCGGCGCTGGAGATCCTCACCGGGGTGGCCGCGGACCGGATCGACGAGCTCGTGGAGGAGCGCCTGGAGTCCCTGCGGGATAGTCTGCGCGGTCCGTCCGCCGGCGGCGGTGGCGAGTCCATGGTGATCCTGCCCGGCCAGACCGAGATCCCCGCCGGCCCCCCCGATCCCGGCCCCAAACGCTGATCCAGGGAGCCAGCCGACCTTGGCCCACGACAACGTCTCCGAAGAAGCCCTGGCGCTACACCGCGACTCGCTGGTGATCGACCTGCACGTGGACACCCTGCTGGTGTCCCACTGGACCGGGTATCGATTCAACCGCCGCCACGTGAACCTGCTGCCGCGATCGGCCTACGTGTGGCACGCCGATCTGCCGCGCATGCAAGAAGGTGGTGTCGGCGTGGTGGCCCTGGGGGTGGTGGTCTCCCCCACCCGCAAGCGATCGGCGCCGGCGGCCGCCCTGGTGGACCTCGAGCGCATGCAGACCTGGGCCAAGTCCACCCCCGACGAGCTGGAGTTCTGCGGCACGGCCGACCTGGTGGAGCAGGCCCACGCCGCCGGCAGGGTCGCCTGCTTTGCCGGCATCGAGGGGGCCCACGCCCTGGGTGGCTCGCTGGAGCACCTGCCGCGTTTCCGGCGCACGGGCGCGCGCTACTTCGGGCTGGCCCACTTCAGCCGCAACGACGCCTGCTATCCAGCCTTTGGCTGGCGTGCGTCACGGTCCAAGGGGCTCACCGACTTCGGCCGCGCCCTGGTGGACGAGCTCAACCGGCTCAACATCACCGTGGACCTGGCCCACGTGAACCGCCCCGGATTCCTCGAGGCGGTGCGCCGCAGCACGGCGCCGGTGATCGTCAGCCACACCGGCGTGTCCGGCGTGCACCGGCACTGGCGCAACATCGACGACGAGCAGATCCGGGCGGTGGCCAGCCGCGGCGGCGCCATCGGCGTGATCTTCTCGCCCCGCTTCCTCGGCCGCGGCCCCCAGGCCCGCTCCGCCAGCACCATCGTGCGCCACATCCAGCACCTGGTCGACGTGGGCGGCGAGGACTGCCCGGCCCTGGGTTCGGACATGGACGGCTTCGTCACCCTGCCCCACGACCTGCCCGACATCTCCGCCCTGCCCCGGCTGACGCACCTGATGCTGCGCGCGGGGATGCGCGAGCGGGTGGTGCGGAAGGTGCTGGGATTGAACGCGTTGCGGGTGTTCCGCGAGAGCTGGGGGGGGTGAGGGGAGGGTCGACGGTCGACGGTCGACGGTTGACGGTTTGGGTCGACGGTTGGGTGGTCGACGGTTCTAGCGCTCGGCTTCGGCCTTGACGAACTTCAGGTATCCCTTGAGCGAGGTCTTCGTCAGCAGGGTCTCGACCCAGCCGGGGACGCTGCGGCCGGTGTCGATGCGGGTGATGTAGAGGAAGTAACACTGGGTGGGGGCGCCGGGGACGGGCCAGGTGGAGAAGGAGCCGGCGGTGGCCTCGATGCCGTTGTCCTTTTCCTCGTCGAGGACCCATTCGAGGTAGTTCTGGGCGGCGTAGTAGGTGTGGTGGACGTTGTACTCGATGGAGGTGCCGGCCACGCTGAGCTGGTAGTGCACGTCGATGAAGCGGCCGCCGGAGGGGGGCGTGCGGTTCATCTCGGCGGTGTAGTCGGTGGCGACCTTGATGGAGTCGTTGCTCTCGGGGATGCGGTCGAAGGCGAGCAGGATCTTCCACACGTCGGCGGCCGAGGCGTCGATGCGCTGGATGCCGGTGATCTGGCCCGCCTGATCGCCGTCGGAGACCTTGCGCAGGATCAGATCGCCGTCGTCGAGGTTGCCCTGTTCCTTCTCGGTGAGCGTGGGGAAGCTGGGCTTGGCCGCGAAGGCGGGGAAGGCCAGGGACAGGGCCAGCAGGGCGGTCAGGATTCGCATCGTCACCTCCAGGGATGGACCGACGGACGTCGGCCGAGTCCATTCGAATCGGACGGGCGGTGGACCATCAGCGGACCGGGTCGTTCACCTCGGGCCCGATCTCCTCGATGGTGATCCGGGAGGTGGCCACGTACAGCAGGTCCTTGCCCAGCACGGCCAGGGTGGATTCGGTGGGCTTCTCCAGCCCGGCGCGCGGCTGGAAGCGGTGCACGAGGCTGCCGTTGCGGATGATGGCGCCGCCGTTGGTGCTGCCCAGGTCCTCCATGAGCACCTGGTCGCCGTCCTGGAAGAGCCACACGTGGATCTGGGAGATCTGGGAGTTCTGCAGCTGCCAGTCGCAGGCGGCGGACCGCCCGAGGATGACGGGGAAGCGGCGGAAGACCTTCTCCTCGCCCTGGGCCTCGCCCGGCTCGGGCAGGCGCTTGAGGCGGATCTGCATCGGCGGGGCGATCTTGCTGATCTCGCCCTCGAGCTTGCGGATGTGCTCGAGCTCCACGTCGATCCCGGCCGTGACGAACCGGGGTACGTGCTTGCCGGAGTCGGTGGCCTGCTGGCGCAGGTTGGCCAGGTTGTTGCGGTGGATCAGCAGCTTCTCCGCCAGGACCCGCATGGGCCCATCGGGCTGGGGCGCGGCGGCGGGGGCAGCGGCCTGCGGAGCTGGCGGCGGCGGCGGCGCTTGCGGCGCTGCCGGGGGTGTCGGTGGCGCGGCCTGCGGCGCGGCCGGGGGTGTCGGCGGCGCGGCATGCGGTGCGGCCGGGGGGGGGGGCGGTGCAGCCTGCGGCGCGGCCGGGGGTGGCGGCGGCGGC
>CAZLEO010000345.1:0-2995 GCA_964558555.1 uncultured Rickettsiales bacterium
GGGGTGGGGGTAAGGTCGGGGGGGGCGGGGCTTGGGGGGGGGGCGGCCCCGGGGCAACAATCTTGTTCTTGTCGGCCGCGGGCGCCCGGGGGGGCGCCACCCGCATCAGGTGGTCGAGCTGGCCGATGTAGGCCGCCTCGGACACGTACTCGAACACGTCGGACAGGTTGAACGCCGAGTAGCTGTCTTCGGGCTGCTCGGGTACGTGCTCCCACAGGTCCGCGTGCACGATGCGCAGCCGGTCCACCAGCCCACCCTTGAGCGCGGCGAAGCCGTCCTGGGAGAGGTAGCGGTGCGTGTTGTCCAGATCGCGGTAGCGCCCGTCGAGGATGAACTCGAGGAAGTGGTTGGTCTCCACCGGCACCTCGGTCAGCCCGTGGTATGCCCGCCGCAGGATCGCCTCGCCCACCGAGCCGCCCTCCACGTACTGGAAGAAGCTCGGGTCGCGGCCCAGCCAGCCCATCACCCGCCGGCCGAAGAACACGCGGAACACCGTGCGCCACCGCCACGTGTCCCAGCGCTCGGCGTAGTACTGGCGCTGGGCGTCCAGGCCGCGCTGCTGCAGCAGCCCCTCGATCACCGACCGCCGGTGGATCAGCGGCAGCACCCGGTTGCGGAACAGCTCGAAGTAACCCTCGAACTTGCCCGACGAGAGCACCCCCGCCTCGATCACGTCCGCGTGGGCGTCCCAGTACCGCGCAACCTCCTCGGTCAACCCGGAACGCACTGCCTTGTACAGGGCGTCGCGACCGCTGGACTCCCGCGCACCGATCAGCTCCACGAAGTCGTCGTACTCGAGCGCGCGGATCCCCGCCACCTTGAGCTCGGCCACCGCCACCTGCGGCAGGCTCAGGTCCACCGCCGTGACGCTGTTCGCCCCGGCCAGCACCAGCGCCAGGCTGTTGCACCCCCCCGACAGCACGGAGAGCACGTCGTCCTCGGGCCCGATCTCCAGACCCTGCTCCAGCAGCGCTGCGTCCTCCCAGCACTGGGCGTAGCGGATGCGGTCGAAGACCCTGGCGTTGGGGGCGTCGTGGGCCACGGCCGCATTGTATGGGATCGGGCCCTCGACTTCCCTCCTCCTTTCCCCCATCCTTTCCGGGCTCACGTCCCGGGAGACGGCATGCGCATCGTCCGCGTCACCGACAAGCCCCGCGATCTGACGCCCCTGCTGCGCGTGGACGACGCCACCTTCCGCCGCGACCGTCTGTACATCCCCCGCTCCCTCGACGCGCGGATGGAGCCCTACCGCCCCATCCACCCGTTCTACCGGCACGGCGAGGCGGCCCACTTCGCCGCCAAGAGCGGTCGGCGGGTCGTGGGACGGATGAGCGCCATCGTCGACATGCGCCTGGGCCGGAGGATCGGCTGGTTCGGGCTCACGGCGTGCCGTGACGACGCCCGCGCCGTGGGTCGGCTGCTCGACGCGTGCGCCGACTTCCTGCGGTCGCGGGGTGTGCAGCAGATGATGGGGCCGGTGGACCTGACCATCTGGCACGGCTGCCGTATCCAGACCGGCGGCCCGCGCAAGCCGCGATACTTCGTGGAGTCCCAGTACCCGCCGTACCTCGTGTCGCACCTGCAGGCGCACGGGCTGCGGTCCACGCGCCGGTTCGTCAGCCTGGACTACCCGCGCTTCGAACTCGACGAGGCGGCCGCGTCCGCGGTGGAGCGGCGCGTGCTGGACGCGGGGTATCGTATCCGGCCCATCGATCTCGACGCGGTCCAGCGCGAGCTGACCCTGTTCCACTCGGTGGCCCTGGAGGCCTTCACGGACTCCCTGGGGTACGTGCCCCTGTCGCGGCGCGAGTTCCACATGCTGTACCGCAACCTGGCGCGGCACGTGGATCCGAGGATGGTCCTCGTGGCCGAGGATCCGACCGGGGAGGCGGTGGGCTTCACCTTCGCCGTGCCGGACCTCTCGGACGCCCTGCGGAAGCTGGGCCGGGGAGGGCCCCTGTCGCGGGTGCGGGCGCTGCGGGCCAAGCTCGGCGTGCGACGCATGATGATCAAGACCCTGGCCGTGCGGCCGGGGCACCAGGGGCGCGGCCTGGCCTCGGCCATGGCCGTCACCGCCCACCGGGCGGGCAAGGCGCGTGGACTTCATCGCACGTTCCACGCGTTCTTCGACGAGAGCAACGAGCCGTCCATCCGGGCGGCCCGCGCGTGTCTACAGTGCGAGGAACCGGCGGTACGCGAGTACGCCATCCTCGGGACGACCCTGTGAGCGTTCCCGGTGCGGAACGCGGGAGGTGATGGAGATGATTCGATGGATGCCCTGGCTGATGCTGATCGCCGCGCTGGCGATGATGTCCGGCTGCTGTGACGGCGAGTCCGCCGACACCGGCGACACCGGCGACACCGTGGAAGCGGCGACCGAGGCCCCGGAGGCCGTGACCGAGGAGCCGGAGGAGACCACCCGGCCGTCCGTGATCAGTCGCCGCGAGGCCAAGGAGACCCCACGCCCGGACGCCCGCGACCTGGACCAGGCCGTGTCCAGGTGGATCGGCTCCGAGTTCGGCGGCGGACGGCAAGACGACGTGGACCCGGACGGGCCTCACCGCATCGACCTGATCCAGTCCGAGGGCTCGGACACGGTCGACGGGATCGAGGTGGACGTGGACCGCGACGGCAACGTGGACGAGCGCTGGACCATCGAGGGCGCCGGCGTGAGCCGCGAGGTGTCCCCCAGCGACGACGGCAACTACACCGAGAAGTACGCGTGGATCATGCAGCGCTGGATCAGCGCCTGAAAATCCGTCGCTTGACACCCCCGGGTGGCAATCCTACGTTTTCCGTGTTGTTCGACCCGTAAACCCATTCCGAGAGGAAGAGCCATGAAGCGCTTCAGCATTCCGAGAATCGCGCACTGTGCCGAGGGCTGCACGGCCCTGTCCTGGGCAGGACGTTAAAGGGCCCGAACGCGAAACAGCCGCGAACGGGGCCCCGTGCGGCGGGTTTGGGGTGTGGGGCCCGGGCCGCGGGGCCGGCGCCC
>CAZLEO010000345.1:3005-9016 GCA_964558555.1 uncultured Rickettsiales bacterium
GCCGGAACGGGGAACCGTTCCGGCTGTTTCGCGTTCTGGGCCCGTCGACGGTCGACGGTCGACGGTCGACGGTTCAGGGATCGAGGACGACGCGGCCGGTGGAGCCGTCCATCTCGACGGTCTGGCCGGACTCGACCACCTCCATGAGATCCTGGATGCCGACCACGGCGGGGATGCCGAGCTCGCGGGCCACCACGGCGGAGTGAGACAGCGGCGACCCGCGCTCGATGAGCAGACCGGCGGCGGTGGGGAAGAGGGTCACCCAGCCGGGATCCGTACGGGCGGCGACGAGGATCTCGCCATCGAGGCGGGGTTCGCCGCGCGGTGTATGGACGATCCGCACGGGCGCGCGCACGCGGCCGGGGGCGCACGGCGTGCCCACCAGGGCGCCGTCCTCGGGCAGGGCGACGGCCTCCCGCGGCAGCCGCAGGGGGTTGTTGTGGTAGGGGATGCCGCCCGTGACGATGTTGTCGTCCGGATCGTCCTCGGCGTGGAAGCGATCGAACTCGGCCCGACGTACCCGCGCCAGACCGCGTAGATCGGTGCACGCGGCCGTGCCGTGGACGAAGCCGAAGACCTCTTCGGTGGTCAGGTAGAACACGTCCTCGGGGTCGGCGAGGTGCCCGCCGCGGTACAGCTGCCAGCCCAGGCCGCGGAACAGGTCCCGTGACAGGCCGAAGATGCGCGTGCGGCAGAAGCGCAGGTTCTCGCGGTCGCGGACCGACGCGCGCGCCTTGCCCAGCAGCCAGCCGAAGGCCATCTTCTTCAGCGGCCTGCCCCGCAGCGCCCCGGCCACCCGCTGTTCGGCCTGTTGCCGCTTGTCCTTCTCGGCCGCGTCGAGTTGGTCGGGATCGGGGACCTCGCCGCCGAGGTAACCCTGCAGGCTCAGCAGCAGCACCACCGGATCGTCGCGCAGGGATCGCTCCTCGAGCTTGAGTTCGCCCACGCAGCGGTAGCCGAACTTGTCGAGGTAGTCGTCGATGCTGTCCCAGAGCGGGGAAGCCGGTGTCCGCTCCTCGTAGGCCCGTTGCAGTGCCTCGGCGTCGGCCTCGGCGAACAGGGGGGCGAGGGCCGCGTCGTCCCCGATGGCCACGGCCAGCCGCAGGGCCGCCTTGGCCGGCTCGGTGGACATGAGCCCGCCCTCGCCGCACAGCAGCTCGTGGTGCAGTGACTCGCTGTCGTCGATGCCCCACTTCTTCGTCAGGCCCCGCAGCACGCCGTAGAAGATCATCACGGCGAAGTCGTTGACGATGGGCACCTTCCAGTTGCGGAGCAGGCGGCGCTCCAGGTCGGCGTAGCAGTCGGCGACCTCCGCCGCCGGCAGGGCGCGGAAGTCCTTGGCGCCGTGCTCGTCGAGGACCTCGTCGAACAGCTCGAAGAAACCCGGGACACGCTTCTCCACCGTGCCCACGTGGTAGGCGAAGCCAGCGCCGAGCCGCAGCAGCCGCGGCAGCTCGACGAGGTAGCGGCGGGCCGATGACGTCTCGGGCTTCGGCGGCACGTACTCGGCCACCTCCTTGAGGCCCATCATCTGCTCGAGCAGCGGCTTGTTGAACTCGAACCCGGGCAGCAGGGCCACGAGGCGGTAGATGTTGAGCAGGTTGTAGTAGATGCGGCCGCGGATCAGGCCCAGGAAGTTGGGGTAGAGGTCGGCGTTACGCTCCACGACCTCGGGGGCCACGCCCACGAGATCGTGGAACTGGCGGTAGACGATCTCGTAGTTGTGCTTGGCGAACGAGTAGGTCAGCGGGCTGGTGACGCCGGTGTAGCTCTCGATGATGTTGCTGTTGTTCCAGATGATGCGGTGGTCCGGGTCGTCCTGCGCCGGCGGCTCGGGCAGCGCCGTGATCGGGCGGCTCTGCAGCAGCACCAGGTCGTCGCCAGCCAGGGTCCACTCCACGTCCTGCCCGACGCCGTCCACCGCCTGCAGGCGCACCACCAGATCGGCGACACGCCGTGCCTGGTCGTCGGTGAGGCAGGCGGCGCGGGCCGTCTCTTCGTCCACCGACACCGTGGTGGTGCCGCAGCCCTCGGCTGCGGTGACCTGCTCGGCCTTGACCGCGAGCTCGGCGTGGACGTGGCCCGTGCGGCGGTGCACGGTGAACGAGTCGGCCTCGAGCTCCCCGGACACCACACCCCCGCCCAGGCCGTACACGGCGCTGATCAGGACCTGATCGCGGTCGCCGGTGACCGGATGGGCCGAGAATGCCACCCCGGACACCTCGCCGGGCACCATCTCCTGGACCACCACGCCCATGCGAAAGAGATCGAGGGTCAGATCCGCGCCCATCATCCTGCGGTAGGCCAGGGCCCGCGCGGTGAAGGCCGAGGCCCAGCACGCGCCCACGGCCGTGACCACCTCGTCTTCGTCGCGCTGGTTGAGCAGGGAGTCGTGCTGGCCGGCGAACGAGTGGTCGGCGGAGTCCTCGCCCAGGGCGCTGGACCGGACGGCCACAGGGACGCCACCGAGGTGGTCCCGCCAGGCGCGCACGATCTCCTCACGGACCTCGGCGTGGATCTCGGTGCCGGCCACCAGCGTGGTCAGCTGTTCGCTCGCGTCGTCCTCGTAGCCGTCCGCGAGTCCGCGCAGGATCTCGTCGATGGTCTCGCACAGGCCGCCGCGCTGCAGGTGCGCGACGAAGGCATCGTCCGACAGGGCGAAGAACCGCGGCACGCGAAAGCCCAGCCGGTCCAGCCGGTGCAGCGCCTCGGCCTTGCCGCCGAACCGCAGGCCTGCGGCTTGTCGTCCGGACATCAGCATCCGCATGGTGATCCCTACCAGGAGGCGGTGAAGCGCACGCCCAGGCGCGCGACCAGGTCGATGATGATCAGCAGGAACCCCAGCATCATGTTGATCGACGCGAAGTTCTTGAGCTTGCCTGCGCTGCGCGCGTCGGGCCTGCGCAGGAACGCGGCGAACCCCCAGGCGCTGAGCAGCCACGACGCGCCGATCCCGCCGTAGACCCACAGGGCGGCGCCCAGGGTCCAGGCCATGGCCGCGAGGGAGATGGACGCCCCGGCGAGCAGGGCCACGCCGAGCCAGGCGGCCGGACGGGTGCCGTACATGGACGTGTACGTGTCGTACCCCTCCCGCTCCAGCTCCGGCGGCAGGGACTTGCGGCCCACGTCGAAGGCCAGGAAGGAGAACGCCGCGAACAGGGAGTACATCCCGGCCGTGGTCAGGGCGCGGCCGGTGGGCGCCGTCCAGCAGGCGAAGCAGAAGCCCACCAGGGCGGGGTGGAGCAGCTGGTGGGCCGCGGCGAACACGGCGTACGAGCGGGCGAGCAGCTTCGGGATGAAGAACTCCCGCCACAGCAGCACCAGCATGAACAGCACGCCGCCGCACCACTCCACCGCGGGCAGACCCAGGGGGATCGACGCGGCGAGCATCAGCGCGGACACGACGCCGGCGAGGATGCCCAGCTCGGTCAGGCGGATCACGCCGCGCGACAGCAGCCGGTCGGGGTGGATCTTGCGGTCGAGCTCGTAGTCCTTGAACTCGTCGAGGAAACGCAGCACCAGGAACGACCCGAAGATCACGAAGAACCCCGCGATCGCGCGCGGGCCCACGACCAGGTTCGCCACCCCGGCCGTCGCCTGGGAGGCGAGGTACCCTGCGAGGAAGAACAAGGAGATCAGCGTGGCGTACGAACCCAGCGGGAAGCGCTCGGCCAGGTAGGCCTTGAAGCGGACCGGGAAGGACCGCGAGGCCAGGTCGTCGACGGTGTTGGGGGGTGTGTCGCTCACGTGAGGCAAGTTATCACACTCGGAGGTTGTGAAATGCCCCCCGGACCGAGGCAGAGTTGCGAGACGCCCCGCTGGCGAGGGCTGAAGAGGGAGCAGGCCCCGCGGCCTGTGACCGATGAAGACCGACGAAGGAGCGCAGCGACTGGTCCAGCGGGGGTGGATCGCCGCTCTGGCGACGGGAGGGGGGTATTTTCACAGCCTCCACGGGTACAATCGATCCCTGACGATCCGGGGGTGGGACGTAGCGGGAGTGGACGTGGCGCGAGGCATCAAGGGCCTGTTCGGCGGCAAGAAGGCGCAGCGCGGGGAGGCTGAATCCAGATCCAAGGTCCGGCTGTCGCCGAAGGATGGCGCCAGGGCGCTGGAGACCCTGGGCTCGGTGCTGCGGAGCCTCGGCCGTCACGCCTTCGATCTGGACGAGGAGACAGCCCAGCAGCGCCGCGAGGAGTACGAGGCCTGGTCGCGTCACGTCGTGCTGCGCAAGGCCGCGCCCGGGGAGGACCGGGCCGAGTCGGGGGAGGCGGTCCAGCGGAACTGGGCCGGTGTGCGTCACTTCGTCAGTCAGCAGCGCCAGGCCGAGAAGGCGTTCGTGGACCAGAGCACGGGCAACCTGCGCACGGCCCTGTGGGCGGTGGTGCAGGGGCTGGGCTGGGCCGTGATCGAGTACCAGGCCACCGACGACCGGCTGCGCAACGAGATGCAGGGGTTCCTGGTCAAGGTGCGGGAGAGCTCCCCCGAGGAGATCGTCTCGGAGGTCCGGGTCCTCGTGGACGATCTGCAGGAGATCGTCGCCCAGCGGCAGGAGAAGCAGAAGGGCCGGCTGTCCAAGCTCAGCGAGCAGATGCGGATCATGCGCGAGGAGCTGGCCACGGCGCGGCGCAACATGGAGACCGACGCCCTGACGCGCATGTACAACCGCGGCGCGTTCGACGCCCAGCTGGAGCGCGTGTCGGCGCTCAACACCATCTCCGGCGACCGTTCCTGCCTCGCGATGATCGACGTGGACCACTTCAAGAAGGTCAACGACCGCCACGGCCACCCCGGCGGCGACGAGGTCCTGCGCCAGCTCGGTCGCTGCCTCGCCGTCAACCTGCCCCGGCGCACCGACTTCATCGCGCGCTACGGGGGCGAGGAGTTCGCGGTGATCTTCGAGCGGGACTCCCTCGAGGACCTCCGCCCCGTGATCGAGCGGCTGATGAACGCCGTCCGCGACTTGCGCGTGACCTTCGAGGAGCGGGAGATCCAGATCACGGTGTCCATCGGCCTGGCCGAGCAGCGGGCTGCCGAGCTCCCCGGACCGTGGCTCAAACGGGCCGACGCGGCGCTGTACCGCGCCAAGGCCGAGGGGCGAGATCGGGTGGTGGAGAGCCCGATCGCGGAGGGCGAGTGACGCGGCGCCTGTACGCCGAGGGCCCGCTGCGGCCCGGGGAACGACTCCCCCTCGACGAGACGGCCGCGCGCCACGCGAGGGTCCTGCGCCTGGGAGAGGGGGACGAGATCGCCCTGTTCGACGGTTCCGGGACGACCCACGCCGCCCGAGTGATCGCCGTGCACCGGCAGGCCGTCGAGGTGGAGGTCGGCGATCCCCTCGATCTGCCGGACGTGGAGTCGCCCCTCAGCATCACCGTGGCCCAGGGGCTGGCCCGCGCCCACCGCATCGAGCAGGTGATCCAGCACGGCACCGAGCTCGGTGTGACGTCCTTCGTACCCGTGCGCTGCGCCCGCACGCAGCCGGGCCGCGTCAACCTCGACCGCTGGCGGACCGTCGCGCGTGAGGCCGCCCGGCAGTGCGGGCGCGCCGTCGTGCCCCCCGTCGAGGAGGTGTGGGATCTCGGTGAACTCCTCGAGGCCGCGGCTGCGGGCCTGCGCCTGGTCTTGCAGCCCGCAGGGGAGGGGGTCCGTCCCCTGCAGCACGCCCTGCCCGGCTGCCTCACCGACGTGTGGGTCCTCGTCGGCCCCGAGGGCGGCCTCGATCCCGACGAGGTCACCGCCGCCCTCACCGCCGGGTTCATCCCCGTCACCCTCGGCCCTCGCACCCTGCGCACCGAGACCGCCGCCCTCGCCGCCGTCTCCGCGCTGCAGTTCGCCCGCGGCGACTGGCGATGAGGAGAGTCGACGGTCGACAGTCGACGGTCGACGGTTGGGGTCGACGGTTGGTTGGTCGACGGTTGGTTGGTCGACGGTTGGTTGGTCGACGGTTGAGTGGTCGACGGTTCTCGTCCGGAAAGAACCGTCGACAAGAGAACAGTCGACCAGAACCCTCG
>CAZLEO010000346.1:0-6500 GCA_964558555.1 uncultured Rickettsiales bacterium
GGGGGGTGGGGGGGGGGGGGGGGGGGGGGGGGGGGGGGGGGGGGGGGCGGGGGGGCCGCGGCGGCGGGACCGGTGGCCCACGCCATCGGCCCCGGGCGCCCGGACTTCGGCGGTCGCCGGACCATCTACCGGGCCGGCTATCCCCTGGACGATCCCGAGACACTGGTGACCTCCACGTGTCTGGGCTGCCACGGCGCGTGCCCCGTGCGCGTGGCGCCGGAAGAGCACGTGGTGGCCAAGGTCGACGGCAACCCCTGGTCGCCCCGGGTGAGGCGGGGGCCGATCCCGGCGTCGACGGAAGAGGCCGCAAGGCTGCGGGGGGCCTCCTGTGCCCGCGGCCAGGCCCGGATCCAGAACACCCATGATCCGTTCCGGTTCGTGCGCGCCCTGTCCCGGGAGGGCGCTCGCGGGGAGAACCACTGGACGTCGCTGGACCTGGCCGGCACCAAGACCGCTCTGCTGGCCGGGGTCGGCGGCGTGCCCGGCATCTCGGCGGTGCTGGACCGGCCCGAAAAGGGCCTGCTGATCGCCGTGGACCCGCGGCAGGTCGACCGCGCTCCCGTGCTCGAGGCCTTCGCGGCCCGGATCCCGGGGGTTTCGGTACACCTGGGCCACCCCGCGCCCTGGCTCGTCGAGGCGTCCGGCGCCATGACCGGCAGCGGCGACTGGCTCCTGCCGCCCCGCTGGGATCGCGCGAAGGCGCTGTTGATCTGGGGGGCCGATCCCTTCGCCAGCGGCCCCGATCCGGTGGGGGACACCCTGGGGATCTCCCGGTTCCTCGAAGGCGGCGGAAACGGGCCCCTCGTGGTCGTGGATCCCCGCCTGTCCGAGATCGCAGGCAAGGCGGACATCTGGCTGCCGGTCAAGCCGGGCGGGGACATGGCCCTGGCCTGGATGATGATCCGCGCCTGGCACGAGGCCGGGGTCTTCGAGCCCCCCGAGGCCTGGCACGCGTCCGCGCTGAAGCGCCCCTGGCGGGACATGGAAGTGACCGCCGGGCTGGGCCGCGAGCTCGTGCGCCACACGGCCGAGCAGTTGCTGGAGGCCGGAGACGGCCTGGCGATCCGCGTCGGCGGTGGCGTCGGCGAGGGGGTGCGCGGGACAGCCGCCACGGAGGCGATCCTGCGCCTCGCCGCGCTGAGCGGGGCGACGGGCGCGGGCGGGGCCATGGAGCCCGTCGCTCATCCGCCGGTGATCGGCGCGCGGCCGGTGGACGAGCTGCCCCGGCGCCTGCAGATGGACGGCCGGATCGACGCCCTGGTGGTGGTCGGGGACGGCGGCATCTGCGACAGCCCGCGGCAGGCGGCCCTGCTCGAGGCGCTCGCCGATACGGACAAGGTCGGCTTCCTCTTGGTCGTGGCCACCGCGCCCAGCCCCGTGACCGCGCTGGCCGATCTCGTGGTTCCGGACGTGACCGAGCACGAGCGGTACGGGCTCGCGCGGCGCTGGGACGGGATCTCCCTGGTGCGCCCGGTGGTGGAGGCCCCCCTGCACCGGGTGGAGGGCGAGACCCGCGGCAGTCAGGGCCTCGAGGGTCTGCTGGAGACGCTGGTCGCGGAGGCCGGCGGCGATCTGGACTGCCGCGCCGTGGTGCGCGCCGCCGTGGCGGACACCGGCCGCGCCGCAGACCTCTCCGCGCGGGGGTGGCTGCCCCCGGCCGCGGCCGCAGAGCCCATACCGCCGGTCAACCCGTTCGGTCCGGTGGTCAGCGAGCCCCCCGGCGCCCCCGGCGTCGGCGAGATCCGCGTGCTGACCTATCGCGAGAGCTTCGGCGGATTCGTCGATTCCACGGCCCAGTACTGGGCCACGCCCTCCCTGCGGACCCGCAACGAGGCGTGGATCCACCCGGAGACCGCCGAGGAGATCGGCCTCGACGCCGACCATGCCCTCCTGTTGACCCCTCGGGGGGGAGGTCACCCGCAGCACGCCCACGCCAAGATCACCGAGGAGGTCCGTCCCGGAGTGGTCGCCCTGGCGAGCGGGTACGGGCACACCGAGGGCTACGACGGGGCGATGGTGATCGACGGCGAGGAGGTGAGCGCCGATGCCCGCCGGATCCTGGGCACCGACGCCGGCGCCCTGGTCTCGGCCGAGGCCGTGGAGGTCGCACCCGGACCCAGGAACCACCATCCGCCGCTGAGCGCGCTGCTGTTCCCACGCGGAGGCTCTTGTGACCGCATCTGAGAGGAGTGGACCGTGTTCCGCGTGATGCTGCTGATCATCTGGGTGGTCATGGCGATCATCGGCCTGTGGGGCTTTGGCGCCCGGTTCATCACCGGACACCAGCTCGCGGCGTACGGGAACTACATCCCCTGGGGTCTGTGGGTCGCGGCCTACATCTACTTCATCGGCCTGTCCGCGGGCTCGTTCGTGCTGGCCTCGGTGGTCTACGTGGGTCGGGTGAAGATCCTCGAGCCGGTGGGCCCGCTGGCGCTGTTCTCGGCCATCGTCACCCTGATCATGGCCCTGCTGTCCATCGCCATGGACCTGGGCCACATGAACCGCTCCTCCGAGGTGATGCTGCACGCCAACTTCCGGTCGATGATGGCCTGGATGATCTTCCTGTACTCCACGTACATGGGCGTGATCGTCATCGAGAACGTCCTGGCCATGGTCCCGCGTCTCAAACCCTACCGGGGCCAGCGCAACCTCCGCGGCTTCCTCGCCGCCATGATCACGCGCATCCCCGAGAAGACGGCCGAGCACTGGCTGCACCGGCTGGGCATGGTCGGTGTGCCCCTGGCCATCGCCTTCCACGGCGGCGTGGGCGCCCTGTTCGCCACGGTCGGGGCGCGCCCCTACTGGCACCAGCCCCTGTTCCCGATCATCTTCCTGGTGGGCGCCCTGGTCTCCGGCTGCGGCCTGCTCGCGTGGGTGTACTTCGTCATCTGGCCGCAGCGCGACGAGAACTTCCGCAAGACCATGATCATCCTGGGCAAGATGGTGCTGGGGCTGCTGCTGTTCGACACGCTGCTGGAGTGGGCCGAGTTCTCCATCCCCCTGTGGCAGGGCATCAGCCACGAGGCCGAGATCTTCCGGGACCTGCTGTACGGGCACTACTGGTACAACTTCTGGATCGTGCACCTGTTGCTGGGGGTGCTGGTCCCGGCCGCGCTGCTGATCTTCTGGGGCAAGCGCCCGGGGGCCATCGGATTCGCCGGCGGCCTCGTGGCGGCCACGTTCATCGGCGTGCGCCTGAACCTGGTGATCCCGCCCCAGACCCAGCCGCACCTGGAGGGGCTGGCCGAGGCGTTCGTCTCCCCGCGCGCCGCGTTCGACTACTTCCCCACGTACTTCGAGTGGGCCGTACTCGCCGGCGTGTGCGCCGTCGGCACCGGCGTCTTCATGGTCGGCATCAAGCTGTTGCCGGTGCTGCCGGAGCGCCAACCCGAGTCGGAACGGCCCGGGCGATGAGACAGCGGCGTGGCGCCCCTCACCATCGCCGCAGCAGCGTGCTGTCCAGGCCGAAGACCCGCCCCAGGCACCAGTCCGTCAGGACGCGGATCTGGTTGTACCGGCCCTTCATCAGCGTCGAGTAGGCGGTCTGCCACAACAACCTCGCCAGCAGACCGTGGACGCGCACCCCGAGCACGTCGGCCATGGCCGACCGCGGACCCAGCGAGACCATCAGGCCCATGTGCCAGTAGCGGTACGGGCGATCCGGCCCGCCCCGCAGGTGGGCCACCACGTTGTGGGCCACGGCGCGGGGCTGGCGCACGGCGATGTGGGCGGTGGGGGGCAGGGGCTGGCCGGTGCGGTGGTGCACCTGGTGGGCGTTGTCCCCCAGGGCGAACACGCCGGGGTATCCAGGCACCTCCAGGCGGTCGTTCACCCTGA
The DNA here is from genome assembly GCA_964558555.1 of uncultured Rickettsiales bacterium. Classification (GTDB taxonomy): domain Bacteria; phylum Myxococcota_A; class UBA796; order UBA9615; family CAYRNR01; genus CAYRNR01. The sequence continues at coordinate 3,838 of CAZLEO010000346.1, forward strand.
CCCGGCCGATGCCGTCGCGGTCCACGGGCAGCGCAGCCACCACGGGGTTGGCCTTGATGCCCGGCGTCCACACCACCGTGTCCGTGCGGATCCGACGACATCCGTCGAGCTGGATCCATCCCTCGCCCACGTCGGTGACCATGGTGCCCGTGAGGACCTCGATCCCGGCATCCTCCAGGGTCCGCCGGGCGGCCCGGGCCAGCCGCGGGTGCATCTCGGGCAGGACGCTGTCGTGGTCCTGGACCAGCACGACGCGGATGCTGTCGGGGTGGATGCGCACATACTCCCGCGGCAGCGCCTGCCGGACGAGATCGTTGAGATCGGCCACCGCCTGCACGCCGGTGATACCGCCCCCCACCACGGTGAACGTCAGCGCGCGCGATGGCTCGGCCTGCGACGCGTCGGCGCGCTCGAACATGCGGATCACGTGGTTGCGCAGGGCCATGGCGTCGGTGAGCGACTTGAGGCCCAGCACATGCTGCTCCTTGCCCAGGATCGCGTCGTTGTCCGTGACGCTGCCCAGGGCGAGGACGAGCACGTCGTAGGGCATGTCGCCGCGGTCGGTGCGGACGATCTGGCGCCGCAGGTCCACCGACTCCACGTCGGCCTGGACGAAGTCGAACCGACGACTGCCACGCATCCGGCGGATGGGCAGGGCGATGTGTCGGGTCTCGATGTGCCCGCTGGCCACCTCGTGCAGCATGGGCGTGAACAGGAAGAAGTTCTGATCGCTGACCAGGGTGATCTCCACGCCCGGATCCCGCCCCAGCTTACGTTCCACCTTCATCGCCGTCGTGACCCCGGCAAAGCCGGCGCCGAGGATCAGCACCTTCTTCGTGGGTCGGTCGTCGTCCATGGTCCCGGAGAGCCTGTCCCCCTCCTCGGCGCGGGGGGCGTTCCGGGCGGCGCGACCGAAGGCCCACCACAGCCGCGGCGAGAGTGTACGCCGGGCGATGTCCCGGTACGACGAGGCGCCGGTGAACATGCCCCAGCTCACCTGGTCCAGGAGGCGGCCAGGGTAGGGGGCCGACTTCTCGTCCTCGATCACCGCGGCCTGTAGCTGGAAGAACCGGCGGGAGCCCTTCAGGCGGCGGTGGACGCCCAGCAATAGCTTCCCGTACGTGTTGTCCCGCGCCAGCCGGCGGCAAAGGGGGAGGTAGCCCCGCCGGAAGTGGCGCTCGGACACCCCCTCGAACACGGCGGTGTGCGCGGCGGCGCGGGCGGTCTGGAAGGCCGTACCGATGCCGTCCTTGAACAGCCGGGTGACCGCGGCGTCCCCGACCACCACCACGCCGTCGCCGTAGGGGTTGCGCGCGGATCCCACGGCGATGGCGGGACGGCAGCCGCAGGTCCTCTCCACGTCCGCGGGCAGCCATCGCTGCACGATCGGATGATCCAGGAACTCCTCGACGCCCATGGGGCTGGAGAGCCCGGAGAGCAACGACACGCTGACGTAGTCCCCCTTGGGCACGAGCGTGCCGAAGTCGAGTCGGTCGCCGGGCAACGTGAACACGTGGATCCGGTCGCCCAGGGCCTGCTCGACCGCCTCGGCACCGACGCGCAGCTCCACCTGGGCCATCTTGCGGGTGGGCGGCCGCTGGTAGGGTGGGAGCACGCGGCTGGGGAGCGCCGAGTTGACGCCCGCGGCCAGCACCAGCAGATCGCACCTGACCTCCTCCCCCTCCGCCGTCACCATGGGACCCATCGGCCCCATCTGCACGTCCTCCACGGTTCTACGGTCCAGGCGTGCTCCGCGCCGCACGGCCGCGCTGAGCAAGAAGCGATCGAAGCTGGCCTCCGGGCTCAGGTCGGATCCCTGGGGGCCGCCGCCGCGGTACACCGCCAGGATCGGCTCCAGGGGGTGGGGTTGGGGGACCTCGATGGAGCCGAACGGCGAGTGCATGCAGTACGAGTGGATCCGGTTCATCACCGCCGCGGGCGGCAGCTCCAGGCCCAGGCGCGTGAGGTTGTGCACCAGGGGCGCGGCGAGGATGCCCGCGCACATGTTGCAGCCGTCCGGGCCGCACGCCTCGAACCGTCGCGGCTCGAACAGCGTCACCTTGAGCCCGATCCCGGCCTGGCGGGAGAACTCGAGCAGGTTCAGCGCGAAGAAGCTACCCGCGGGGCCTCCGCCGACGATGGCTACACGGCTGCCCTCTTCGAGCTTCATGGTCGCTCCCGTGGGATCGACGGATCTCCGCCACGAACGACGCGCTGCCGTGGGATGAATCCACACGGATCCGCGGTCAACCGCCGACGTGGTCGCGAAAGCCCTCGATCATCCAGGGAAAAAAGCAGGATCCGTGCCAGGTCTCCTCGGACGCGGAGACGGGCTACCAGCCGTAGATATCGTGGCACCACGCGCATTCAGTGAAGAACGCGTGAGGCGAATCATCCGCATGGCAGTCGTTGCAGTCGGCGTCGAAGCCGCTGTACTGGCCCTGGTGGCAGGCCTCGCAGGTGGGGCCGGAGTGGCCGCCCTCGAGGGGGAAGAAGTTGTGGTCGAAGGTGGTGTCGGACCACTGGGTGGGGATGTGGCAGTCGGTGCACCCGGACGTGGGGTGGCCCTGGGGGGCGGTGCCGGCGTGGCAACCCTCGCACTGGCTGGGGGTGTCCTCGTAGCCGACGGCGTGACATAAGGAGCACATGAAAAAAGCAAGAGC
>CAZLEO010000346.1:6510-8984 GCA_964558555.1 uncultured Rickettsiales bacterium
GGGGTGACAGTCGACGGTGGGGTGGCCGGGGGGGGCGCCGGTGTGGGGTAAGTCGTGGGTGAAGTTGGTGTCGCCCCAACCGTAGATGTTGTGGCAGTTGTCGCAGTTCGTGGAGGGGTGGCCGGGGGGCGCGTCGTCGGCGTGGCAGTCGTGGCAGTCGTCGGGGGTGTCGTGGTAGCCGCCGGCGTGACAGCTGGTGCACATGAGCCCGTCGTGGCCGCCGTCGAGGGGGAAGAAGCCGTGGGGCCAGGTGGGATCCTCCCAGGTCTCGGTGTCGTGACAGTCGGCGCAGTCGAGGTTGATGTGGCCCTCGGGACGGTCGTCCTCGTGGCAGACCGAGCAGATGGTCTCGGGCTCGTCCCACTCCTCTTGCTCGGCGTGGCAGCCGATGCACTCAGCCTCCACGTGGGCGCCGGTGAGCTCGTACTCCTCGTGCTCGTACTCCAGATCGTCCCAGACCTCCTGCTCGTGGCATTCGTCGCACTCGTCGAGCCAGTGCGGAGCTGGGCGATGCTCCTCGTGGCACCCGTTGCAGTTGCGAGGGGGCGCCGTGACGTAGTCGCCGCCGGGGTGGCAGTCGGAGCACGCAAGCTCGGCGTGGGCTCCCTCGAGGGGAAATGGGCTGGTGATGGGGCCCTGCTCGTGGACCGCACAGTGTCCGCAGGTGAGTGCCGTCACGACGAGGACGAGCCACGAGGGGGTATGGTTGCCGTTGGTCCGCTTCACAGTCGCCTTCCCGTTCTTCCTCCCAGTGGGGTGCGGAAGTATACTGCCGTGGGTTTGGGAATAAGGCAAAGACAAGGTGGTAGGCAGCGATGGGGCTCCGCGGCACGAACGGAGCCCCTGCGGGCCGATCACCTCGCGAGGAGACGATGGGTAGCTTCCTGAAGGCACTGTCGAAGGTGGGCCTGGTCGAGCTCGAGGGCGACGACCTGGCGCGCATCGAGGAGAACAAGCGCCGCCGCGCGGCGAGCAAGGTCAGCAAGAGCGACGGCGAGGAGCTGGACGCGATCCTCGAGGACGCCCAGGGCCTGATGGCCGAGGTGGACGGCAAGGCGGCCGGAGAGCCGGCGCAGCGCACCCAGCCCGCGCCCCCGCCGCCGATCGCGGCGGGCGACGCCCCCGACGTCCCGGCCGAGGGGCGCCCCCTCGAGGAGCTCTATGCCGCGGCCAAGGTGCCCCAATCGCCGTATCCGGCCGAGCAGCTGATCAAGTTGCTCGACGGGCTGCGCGCCATGGAGCCCGCGGTGCGCAAGGCGGCCGTGCTGGCCATGGATGCGGCGGACGACGACTGGACCGTGGCCGACGCCATCGTCGATGCCCAGCGCAAGACCCAGGTGCTGCAGGCGGCGCAGACGCGGCTGGCCCAGTCCGTGGCCGCGGCCGAGCAGAAGGCGCAGGCCGACCTGCAGGCCCAGGAGCAGTACAAGAACGAAGCCACCTCCACCATCCGCCAGCAGATCACCGAGCTGGAGACGTTGCTGGAGGAGGAACTCAAGAAGGTGAGCGAGGAGAAGGCGGGCATCCGCTCGCAGCTCGAGGAGCAGCGCAAGTCCGCCGCCCGCGAGTCCCACCGCCTCGATCAGGAGGTCCGGCGCCTGGCGCAGGTCCCCGAGGTGTTCTCCGAGGCCGCCGAACCGCAAACGAACCCGTCAGAGGGGAGCTGACCCATGGCCAAACTCACACCACTGTCGAAGGGCCTCATCGCCGTCGTCATCCTTTGCGTCACCTTTGCCGCCGCCTGGCACCTGGGCCTCAAGGGCCTGGTCATGGGCAGCGGCGAGGGCGACGGGACCACCACCAGCGACGGAGGCGGGGGTGGACTGAGCCTGTTCGGCGGCGGCAAGACCCAGGGCCCGCTGGGCGCCGAGGACAATCCGCTGAAGGTCTCCATCGTGTCGTTCCACGGGTACGCGCCGGCCATCCTGGCCAACGGCAAGTCCCTGACCACGCAGCCCGGCTCCATCTTCGAGAAGCACGGGGTGCACATCGAGTTCGTCATCCAGGACGACATCCCCACCTTGCCGACCATCTTCGGCTCGGACACGGCGCACTGCGCCTGGCGCACCAGCGACTTCTGGGCCCAGGAGCACCCCAACCTGCGCAACGCCGGGTACGACGCCAAGGCGGTGGTGGTGGTGGACAACACCCAGGGCGCCGACGCGGTCATCGCCCGCGACCCGGCCATCAAGCGCATCGAGGACCTGGCGGGGCGCAGCGTCGCCCTGCTGCAGTACACGCCGTCCGACGGCATGGTCATCGACGCCATCGAGCAGTCCAGCCTCTCGGCGCGCAAGAAGCAGTCCATCCGCTTCGTGTACGTGAACGTGGATGAAGGTACCGCGGGCGTGCGCGCGGCGCTGGAGGCAGGACAGGTGGACGCGGCGGCGCTGTGGGATCCCGACCTGTCGCTGGCACTGGCGAAGGTCCCGGGCGCCCACGAGATCTACTCCACCCGCACGGCCACCAACCTC
>CAZLEO010000347.1:0-8944 GCA_964558555.1 uncultured Rickettsiales bacterium
ATCCGCGGGGGCAACTGTGTCATTTGACGACCGACCCATGTCAGGAGGTCTGGATCCAGAGGCCTGCACCCCTCCCCCGTTGCCGACCCGATACGACTCGAGCAAATACCCCCACGAGTCGTACACGCTGCGGTATCCCCAGGCGATGTTGGAGGCGACGTCCACGCGATCGAGTAACAAGGCGCTATCGGTGCTGAAGATGCCGCCACCGTAGTCCGCGCGGCACCCCTCGATGGCGCCGCCCGAGATGGACAGCGTCGATCCCCATCCCATGGTGATCCCCCCGCCGTCGTAAACGGCGGAGTTCGAGGAGATCTCCACGTCGTTCATGATCAGGTGGGAGTTGGACATGTACACCCCCCCGCCCGAGCCCCACACGTCGTAGTCGTAGTAGTCCCAGTAGTCCCCGAAGGCCGTGTTGTCCGTCACGGTCACGCGCGACAGCTCCGCCGTCGAGTCGATGGCGTAGATACCCCCGCCGTAGTGGGCGAGATTCCCCTCGATCACGACGTCCTCAATGACCACGTCGGCGGAACGCAGGCTGATGCCACCTCCGTACCAGGTGCCTCGGTTGGATTCGATGCGCAGATCGCTCAGCCGCGCGGATGCGTCCTCGATGCGAACGCCGCGGGCGCTGGTGTCCTCCTCGTCCGAGCTCGTGTTGGTCAAGGTGAAGCCGGATACGAGGCTCTCGCCCCTCGCGGCAGGCCCGATGTTCACGACCGTGGTGTACCCCAGGGCGTCGAGGATCGTGGCGTTCTTCCCCCACAGTCCGATCAGGCTGATCTCACGATCGGCCAAGTCGACGTACTGGTGGTACTCCCCCGGTCCGACGCAGACCACGTCTCCATCCGAGGCAGCGTCCACGGACCGCTGGATGATGTCCCCGGAGTGGACCACGACATCACAGTCCACGCACCCCACCATGCCGACCATACCCGCGAAGACGGTGATCAGGAGGCACCGGGAACGCGAGACCATGGGACACCCTCCCGTCTCCACGATAGCCCACGGGAGGTCAGATCACCAAAGAGGTGCCAACCTACTCACCAAAGAGGTGCCAACCTACTCACTGCCCCCAAAGAGGTGCCCCCAAAGAGGTGCCAACCTACTCACCGACCGAAAATCGAACCCCACCGTCCGATTTTCGGTCTATCTGTCTGGCTCGCCTTCGAGCAACTGCGCCGAAGGCACCGGAAACAGCCTGCAAAAACAGGTGGTTGGCGATTTTTCCCCAGAGACTCACCGCTTGGCACGGACCTCGCTACCCAGGCCTGGCATGAGTAGACCACTTCGCCACATCCCGCCAGGAGCCACCGTGGAGATCACGAGTCGGACCATCCACGGTCGCTACCTCCTGCGCCCCTCCCGAAAGCTCGCCGCCGTGCTGCTGGGAATCATCGGCCGGGCCATGCTTCGATACGGTGTGAAAGTGCACGCGTTCTTCTTCGCGTCGAATCACTACCACTTGATCGTCACGATCCCCGATGTTCGCGTGCTCGCACGATTCATGAACTACCTCAACGGAAACGCGGCAAGGGAAGTCGGGCGGTTGATCGGCTGGAAGGAGAAGTTCTGGGGCCGACGATACCGCCACATCGAAATCCTGGACGACGCGGCACAAGTCGAGCGGCTCGACTACGTCCTGAGTCAGGGCTGCAAGGAGGGGCTCATCGCCGATCCGCGCGACTGGCCCGGCGCAACATGCGTGCACGCCCTTCTCGGCGACTCCAGGTTGACCGGGATCTGGTACGACCGCACAGCCGCATGGTACGCGCGCCGCCGGGGTGAGGACTTCACCGAGGATGCATACGCAGAGAAGGTCGAGTTCGAGCTGACACCGATGCCCTGCTGGTCACACCTCGACGCCCGGGCGCGTCAGGATCGTGTCCTGGCGATGGTGGAGGACATCGTCGTGAGAACTCGAGAGTCCAACCGTTCGAGGAACCGGCAGCCCCTTGGAGCGGCCAAGCTCCGCGCACAGCATCCCCACGAACACCCGGTGTCATTCGAGCGACGACCTGCTCCACGCTGTCACACCACGGAACGTGAGCGCTGGATTCGCTTCGCCCAGGAGGTTCGCGAGTTCAGAGAGGCGTATCGCGCGGCGGCGGAGCAATGGTTGGACGGCGTGAGGGACGTGGTCTTTCCGCCGAACTGCTTCCCACCACCGCTCACATTCATGCGCGTTCAGGAGCCTGCACTCGTACCCACATGACCCCAGGCCAACCCGCGTCGTCTCCCTCCTGAAACTCATGCCTGACCATTCGCCCCCCCCGTGAACGCACAGGTGCGTCTGCCGCAGAGCGACGATCCGGCCTCGTTTCGGTGGTGTGGTCTGGGGACACTCCCGAGATTCGAGGGATACCGCGAATTGGTTGGAACCTCCCCCCCCCTCTACGACGTAGCCCTCGCGAGGAGCTCCCCCACCCTCCCCAAGATCCACACCCCCGTGTCCCGCCAGGTCTCGAGCACCGCGGCACCCACGATGGGCATGCCGCGGTAGCCGGTGGTCACCAACCCCAGCGACAGCACCAGCAGCGCGAGCCCCCAGAACGCCACCGTGGCCGCGGTGAACAGGTAGCCGCGTTGGCCGATGTCGGTGCGCACGACGGAGCCGTCCATCATGGGCACGGCGTCCTTGCTCCAGTTACGGCGCAGATCGTGGAAGACGTTGAGCAGATCGATGCCGAGCAGGGCGCCAAAGAGGATCTCGTGCCAGCCCTGGTGCGGCAGCAGGGGCAGGACCAACGCGCACAGCACGGCAGTGGGGAGCAGGAAGTACGGGGCCAGGGCGATGGTGTGGTTGCCGAAGGTGCCGCCGAGGCCCTGGCCGTACTCCAGTACGCCGCCGGAGCGCAGGGTGACGCGGAAGCGGTGGATGCGGCGCAGGAACAGCAGGGCCACGGCCGCGTGCTTGAGTTCGTGTTGCAGGGTGAGAAAGCCGGGGATGCGCCGCAGGGCAAGCACGTGAATCGCGCCGCCGAGGACGACGCCGCCGAGGAGCCGCCCGGCCAGAGCGGTGTCGGTCAGCGCCAGCTCCACCACGTCCACGAGCACGCGCCACAGGCCGGGCACGAGCAGCACGAACACGATCAGCAGCACCAGTCGCATCACCAAGATCCTACGCGCCAGCGCGCGGTTTCATTGGATCCGGACCAAAATCGGCGAACCGGGCGTGTACACTGCCCCGCCATGAACGACCCCCCACGCGCTCCCGCGGTCCTGCTCGTGGAACTCCACCGCCTGGTGGACGAGGCCTCGACGGACCTCGCCGCGAAGCATGGCGAGCGCCTGCGCTGCGCTCCGGGCTGCGCAGAGTGCTGCGTGGACGACATCTCGGTGTTCGAGGTGGAAGCGCAGCGCATCCGCGACCGCTGCGCGGACCTGCTGCGCGCGTCGTCACCCCACCCGGTGGGTGCCTGCGCATTCCTCGACGACGACGGCGCTTGCCGAGTGTACGAGCACCGCCCCTACGTGTGCCGCACCCAGGGACTACCCCTGCGCTGGATCGACGAAATCGAGCCGGGGGAGCTCGCCGAGCTGCGCGACATCTGTCCCGTCAACGACCCGGGCGAACCGCCGGTGGAGGAGCTGGACGAGGATCTGTGCTGGACCCTGGGCCCGTTCGAGGAACGCCTGGCGGGGCTCCAGGCGGCGGCGGGCGGCGGGCAGATGACCCGGGTGCCCCTTCGGAACTTGTTCGAGGACTAGCCGGCCTCGGCCAGCGCCCCCTGCTCGCTCACCCACTCCAGCACCTGCTCGGCGTGTCCGTTGGCGCGCGCAGGGTCCCACACGTGGCGGATCTCGCCGCTGGAATCGATGAGGAACGTCACGCGCCGCGCGATGCCGAAGCCCATGAAGCTGGACTTGACGCCGAAGGCCTCGGCGGCCTCACCGTCGGGATCGGCCAGCAGGGGGAACGTCAGCCGGCGCTTGTCGGCGAACTTGCGGTGGGACTCCACCGTGCCCAGGGAGACTCCCACCACCTGCAGCCCGGCGCGCACGAGATCGTCGTTGGCGTCGCGGAAGGAGCAGGCCTGGACGGTGCAGCCGGGGGTCTGGTCCCTGGGATAGAAGTACACGACCAGGGGGCCGCGGGACCACAGGTCCGACAGGGTCACGTCGTTGCCGTCCTGGTCTTGCAGGGTCAGGTCCGGGGCCTGCTGGCCCGCTTCGGGGATCTCGTCGCCTGCGGCGGCCTTGGGTTCGAGGAACGAGAGGATCGACATCGTCAGCATCACCATCACCATCACCATCCAGCCCTTGGGTTCCATGGGAGACCTCCCAGGGGTTTGTTAGCCTTGTCTACCTAGAGACAATAGAACTAAGACCTGGTGCGAAGGACCGTCAAGGGGTGGGGGCACGACGGCCCCACGGCACGTACCGCACGGCCAGCCCCAGCAGGATGAAAGCGCCGCCGATCACGGTGGCCAGAGCCACAGGCTCGTGCCACAACAGGAACACCCACACGGGATTGATCACGGGCTCGATCAGCGTGATCACACCGGCTTCCTGGGGGCTGACGGTACGCATGCCGCGGGTGAACAGCACGTAGGGTACGGCCATCTGCAGGGTGCCGAACGCGAACAGGGTGAACAGCTGGCCGCCGTCCGGGGCGCCGCCGGTGGTGATGATCCACGGCAGCACCACCAGGGCACTGACGGCGTGGTTCAGCGCCACGAGCACGAACGGGTCGTGGCCGCGCAGCACGCGCAGGCACACCACCACGCCGCCGTAGGAGACGCCGGCCCCCAGGCCCATGAGCACGCCCGCGGCCTCGGTCCCGCCCCAGAACGCCACCACGATCACCCCGACGCCGACCATGCCCAGCACGAGCGCGGCGACGTTGCGGCCGTCCGCCTTCTCCTTGAGCAGGGTCACGCTGGCCACGAACATCCAGATCGGCGCGGTGTACTGCAGCAAGATGGCGTTGGCGGCCGACGTCTGCGTCATCGAGCAGATCAGCAGGATGTTCATGGAGGCGAAGAAGCCGGCCATGAGCAGCATTGCAGGGTGCCAACCAATTCTCGAGAGCCGCACGAACGGCAGCAGGATCAAGCAGGCGAAGACGCAGCGGTAGAACGCGATGGTCGGGCCGGCGCTCTCGACGGGCAGATCGGCGAGCCACGGGCTCTTGACGAAGAACCCGCTGAGGCTCCACAGGAGGGCCGCGGCCACCACCAGCAGGCGGCCGCGCGTCAGGGCACCGCGCTCGCTCACGACTGTTCTCGCTACACGGTTTGGGATCGAAACGCCATCTCGCCGTGTTAGATTTCCCGCCATGTCGCGCAAGACCGAGGTGGGGACGAAGGTGCTGGGGCTGGTCGCCCTTCTGCTCGCCGTGGGCTGCGGCACGGGCGATGACGATGACGACACCCTCGCCGGTGACGACGACACCACGGCTGCGGACGACGACGACACCCCCGCGGACGACGACGACACGACCCCTGCGGACGACGACGACACGGGCGACGACGACACGGGCGACGATGACGACTCCGCCGTTGACGAGGACCCCTGCGCCCCCCTGCCCCCACCCAGCGGCAACATCGTCGTGGTGGGGCCGGGCGACGCGGAGAGCCTCATCGGCATCGGCTACTCCCTGGCCGAGGGCGACACCCTGCTGCTGCAGGACGGCGAGTACCACCTCAACGGCGCCTACCTTTGGCTGGAGGTGCCCGGCATCACCGTGCGGTCCGAGAGTGGCGATTGCTCGGCGGTGGTGCTCGACGGCGACTACGTCAGCCAGCAGATCATCCGCATCGGTGCCGCAGACATCACCGTGGCCGACGTCACGCTCAAGCGCACGACGACCCACCCCATCCACGTCAGCCCGCCGGCGCAGGGGCCGTCGTTCAGCGGTACGCGCATCCACAACGTGCACGTGATCGATCCCATGCAGCAGGCCATCAAGATCAACCCCTACGGCGAGTTCACCGCCGACGAGGGGGAGGTGTCCTGCTCGCGCCTCGAGCTCACCGCCGAGGGTCGCCCCCACGTGGATCCGGTGGTATCGGGCTGCTACACCGGCGGCGTGGACGGCCACGAGGCGTGGGGCTGGCACATCCACGACAACCACATCGAGGGTTTCTGGTGCCCCACCGGGCTCAGCGAGCACGGCATCCACATGTGGTCGGGATGCCGCGACACCGTGGTCGAGCGCAACGTGCTGGTGGACAACACGCGCGGCATCGGCTTCGGCATGTACGAGGTGCCCGAGGGTCGCGTCTACGCCGACGATCCCTGCCCGGGCGTGGCCATCGCCGGGCACTACGGCGGGGTCATCCGCAACAACGCCGTGGTCGGCCGTGACCCGGACCTGTTCGCGTCCGCCAGCGGCTTCGATGTGGGCATCTCCGTGAACCAGTCGTGCGACGTGTCCGTCCTGCACAACACCGTCGCCACGACCGAGGAGCCCTACATCTCCATCGAGTACCGCTTCGAGGACACCTCGGCGACCATCACCAACAACCTCGTGACCAAGAACATCCGCCAGCGCGACGACGCCCAGGCCGTGCTCGACGGCAACCTCGAGTACGCCCCCACGACCCTGTTCACCGACGTCGAGGGCGCCGATCTGCACCTGCTGCCCACCGCCACCGACGCCATCGACCAGGGTGTCGCGATCGCGGCGGGGGCGTGCGACGAGGACATGGATCGCCAGGTCCGCGGCGCGGCGCGCGACATCGGCGCGGACGAGACCAACCCCTGATCGACGGGACCCACCCATGACGACCTCCACGATCCCCACGCTCCGCCGCTTCCTGCTCCTCGCCGTTGCCGCGGCCGCGTTCGGCGCCGCGCCGGCCCTGGCCGAGGAGGTCAACGGCACCCTGCGCGACCAGGGCGACCACAAGGTCCTGCGCGTCTGGGGTACCCACGAGGAGATGGGCTATGCCCACGGCTACCTGCTCGCCGAGGAGGTCATGGCGCTGGCCAACGGCTACGTGCTGCCCATGTTCGGGGTGTCCGCGGGCGAGTACGAGATGATCAAGTCCGCGTTCATCGAGATGCTCGAGTTCCCCGACGAGGTGGTGGAGGAGACCGAGGGCATCATCGCCGGGATCGAGGCCGCGGGGGTGTCCCTGGAGATGACCGAGGTGGAGCGCGACATCGACGTGTACGACCTGCTGCTGAGCAACTCGGCCGCCGACCTGTTCGGCATTCACTTCTGTTCGTCCATCTCCGCCTGGGGCGCGGCGACCGAGGACGACGACACCCTGGACGGGGAGCTGGCCATCGTCCGCGACCTGGACTGGGGCTACGCCGGCGGCGAGGCCGACCTACGCGAGTACGCCGTGATCCTGGTGCGCGATCCCAGCGATCCGGCCATGCAGCCGTGGGTCTCCATCGGCTTCCCGGGCTGGGTGGGCTGCCTGTCGTGCTTCAACGTCACCGGCATCGGCGCGTTCCAGAACCAGGGCAACACCCCCACGCTGCTGGGCGAGATCGCCACCGACCCCGCCCCCATGCCCATCCACATGACCATGCGTCAGGGCGTCGAGCACCGCGATCTAGACGGCGACGGGCAGGAGACCATCCACGACGTGGAGCACGCCGTGGCCACCGCCGGCCGCCTGGGCACCTACGAGATCCACGTGGTCTCCAGGTGGGAGACCACCACCCCGCCGGCGTTCGTCATCGAGGCCGACAACGGGGGCATGGTCACCCGGCTGCCCACCGACGATCCCCTGCCCGCCCCCGACTGCATCGCCGTGACCAACCACCACCGGATGCTCACCGATCCCATCACCTGCGACCGCTACGCCACCATCCAGACCCTGGTCGACGACTACGCCGGCCAGATGACCCTGGACCGCATGTGGGAGATCGAGACCGCGGCCGGCTGGAACTCCTTCGGCTCGGGCACCATCCACACCATGCGCTACGTGCCCGCCCTGGGCACCCTGGACGTGGCCTTCGCCGACCACGACGAGATGGCGCCGCTGAACCCCATCACCAGCTACGACATCGACGCGCTGTTCGAGGGCACGCTGGTGGACGACGGCGAGGACGACGCCGCGGACGACGACGACAGCGGCGAGGACGGCGAGGGCACCGACGGCTGCGGATGCTCATCGTCGCCCGCCCCGGCGGCCGTGCCCGCGGCCCTGGCCGCCCTGCTGGGGCTGTTCATCGCGCGCCGCCGTTCCTAGAACTCCCTCCATGGGGACCCTCGGGCTACTCGTCGGGCTGCAACAGGTCATCGGCGTCCACCGCCGCGGCGTGGACATCGCCCAGGACTGCGTCGACGAGCTGGTGCCGCAGCGCTGGCGGGACGACCGGCCCGCCGACCTCGACCCGGTCACCCACGTGTCGCGGAACTTCTTCTCGCTGCTGCTGCTCACCGCCTACCGCGACGTCTGCGCCGCGGCGGCCGGTCGCGTCGTGGTCCGCACCCTGTTCCGCGTGCGCGGCGAGGACGACCTGCTCGATCTGGCCGCCCGCCACGGCTGAAGATCTCAACTTTCCACGGAATCGTCCGATAGAACCGACATGGCGTTCTCTTCGGTCATGGCCACGGCACTGAGCGGCCTGCTCCACCAATCCCGCCGCCTCGACGTCTCCGCCCACAACACGGCCAACGCCACCACCGAGGGGTTCCGCGCCAGCCGCGCCGTGGGCGAGGAGATGGCCACCGGCGGCGTGGCCACCCACGTCGTGCCCACCGATGACACCCCTCCCCTGCTGCTGGCCGACGGCGAGCTACTCACCGGCTCGAACACCAGCCTCGTCGCCGAGGCCGTCACCCAGATCAGCGCGCGCGCTGCGTACGGCGCGAACCTCGCCGTCCTCGAGGCCGCCAAGGAGACCGAGGAGGCTCTGCTCGATATCCTCTCCTGACCGGCCCTCGTCGGCCTCGGTCCCCGGAAACCGCGTGGTATTCCTTTGAGCAGCCGCAAAAACTCGATCTGCTGATCGCGCAAACACCAACGTTAGG
>CAZLEO010000348.1:0-8943 GCA_964558555.1 uncultured Rickettsiales bacterium
TCAACCACGCTGCGTGCAAGACGATCATCGCTGAGGCTCCGCAAAGGACGGGAGAGTACCACGAGCCTGCTCCGTCGGGATGTCGCAGGGAGGTCTGGAGGGCGCCCTCGATTCGTGGTCGCCCCGGGGCCGACCTGCTCGGTGCCATCCGTACCGGCGACAAGGAATGGCCACCTCTGACCCAGTAGGCCGTTGAGTGATCTCGATACGGGCTATGGCCACCGTTTGATGAGCTCCCCAGTCTGGCCGTCGACGAAGACGACGCCACCGAGATCGAGGATGTCGGTCCGGTCCAGGCCGGTGACGGCGGCCGCGACGTGGGAGAGGATGGGGCCGTGCATCAACGCGAAGTCGAGCCCCACATCCATGCCGACCTGTAGCTTCGTTGGCTGATAGACATCCTGTTTGGACTGGTGCTGCGATTGCACTCGCTTCAGGCTTTTTTCCTCGAGTTCGTAGGTGTGGCCGTCCGGAACGCTTCGGCGGTGGATGATCAGAGGCTTCGGTCGTGGTGACCGCCGCCCTCCAGCCAGCAACGCCATGACGTGGGATCTGAGTTCGCGGAACACCTCGATCAGACTCTCTCCGTCGCGGCGCCCGGTGCGTACCCACACGGGAACAGGGTGGGCTTCTCGCCTGATTTGATCCGACGCAGGATTACATTCGACTTCTGCCTCGAGCCAGTCCAGTGCGGCCTCGACCTGTTCGAGTGACACAGAATCGGCTGCCGCGATATCCAGGAAACACAGGACATCGTTTCCACCAGGAGCCACTTCGACACGCTCCGCTACGAGATCCCCCGGCTCTTGACTCGCGATTCTGGGAAGGTCTGGTTTTTCCCACGACATTCCCGGTATCGACAGCTCACCGTGTTCGTAGCGGAAGGTGTTGACACCCTCGCCACCGCTGCCGCGGACACCCATGGCTGTTATGTACATCTATGCAGCTCCATGCCGGACGATGCGCGGCGCACGATCCCGCTCGGCCAAGGTGTCGCAGTCCTGTCCGAACGTCCGCGGCGAATGTGAAGAACTCAGTAGCCGAATCGAGGCCATGACGCGCTTCTGGCCGACTATCTCCATCCTCTTTTCAGCACGTAGCTCTTCGTGTGGTGCTCCCGGGTTCGTGAACCACACGAATGCCAGCGCACGCTCGTTGCCGGGCGGTGAACAGAGCTGAACGTGCAGGAGCAGAGGTTCCCGGTGAGCATCGTCGTCCGTGAATCGCGCCACCGAGTCAAAGGCTGATGTCCATTGGAGCGCTGTACTTCCTGCCGCGAAGTCGATGCACGCGACGACCGAGGTCGTCGGGAGCTTCGGGGCGAGAAGGACATGGAGATGTTGGCGGATCAGGACGCTGGCAACCTGCCCTG
This sequence comes from uncultured Rickettsiales bacterium, assembly GCA_964558555.1. Classification (GTDB taxonomy): domain Bacteria; phylum Myxococcota_A; class UBA796; order UBA9615; family CAYRNR01; genus CAYRNR01. The sequence goes on from CAZLEO010000348.1 coordinate 1,373, forward strand.
GCGTGGCTCGGACTCCACTGTCGCCGACGACGTCCGCGATACGTTGGAGGTGTTGCCAGTCGTCGTCGGCAAGGGGGATCTTCTGGCGCCGGGTCGCGTCTTCCAGGCCGCAGCGGCCCCCTGTCGACACCAACCGGTCGGCGAGCTCTCGTCGAAGAGCCTGCATGGCGATTGGGTTGCTACGAGGCGGTGCCGTGACATCCGTTGCGTCCGCGCCGAGACATTCGGCGACCTCCTGCGGCTCCACCCGCTTTGCCCGCGGTCCGATATTGGCGACACGGTTCGCTTTCTTTCCGACAGATTTGATCGTGGCCATTGTCTTCTACCCCTCTCGATCTCGAGGACGATCGAAGTCCGTGATCCTGAAGAACTCTCCGTCGAACTCCACGGCAATCTCTCCTTGGTTCGTCTCTGCGCCGAGTTGGTGGAGGAAAGCCCGGAGTTCGGGAAGCAGACCCAGAAAACAATCCGGCTTCACGTAGGTGTAGACCATGATCGGATGTTCCCAGACGATACGGTCTCTTGCTTCATCGTACCAACCGCCCTCCACAGGCGGCATGATGGTGACTCCTCCACCGATCTTCGCGAGCAACTCGGCGGCTCGTCGGACCCAGTCTCGCTGCCCTTCGACCACGACGCCATCACGATCCCTTTCGGGGACGTACAGAGTGAGGATCTGGGTGGAAGATGACTCCGACGCGCCGATTGCATCCGCGATATCGACAGCGACATCTTCTTCCGGAGTGTCTGGTTTCATCGCTTCTTCCCACGGTTTCTGGCGGCTTATGGGCCCATAAGTTACCGTAGATCTTTCGGGCCCATAAGTCAATAGCGAGCTTAGGTGGCGCCGCGTTGCTCGAGTCCAGCAGTGACGTCTACATCAAGCCCAACGTGGTCGGCGATCAGCCCTACTCGTTCACGCGGCCCGAGGTCGTTCGCGCGGCCATCCGCGCCCACGGGTTCCAGGCCGAGCATCGCGAGTACCACGCGCACTCGGCTGGCACCGGGGGCCACGAGGATGTGGTCCTGGCCGAGCTGGCGCGGCCGACTTCCCAGGTCGGCGGTCTGATCACGGCCAGTTCGAAGCGCCAGCCGAATCACACCCGGTACACGAACTCAGCCCGCGATCGGATTCCATGATCCGCTGGACGATCTCCTCAGGAGCGGAGCCTCCTGAGTCCAACCGCACGAAGCGGCCGACCACGGGGAGTCCAGCCCGGGACAGGTGCTCGTCGAGCAGCCTTTCGTTTGAAGCTTCGCTGATCGTCTCGCGGTCAGCTGCCGAGGTGCCCCGCGACGTCAGCCTCTTTCGCCTCACCTCGAGCGGCGTGTCCAGGAACACGGTCACGTCCGCGGGTTCGAGCAGATCACCTGTGTCGTCGATGCATAGCTGCGAACCCCGGAACGCTGCGTAGGCCTGCGTGGAGAGGAAGTAGCGGTCGATCACGACGGACCGGCCCGAGGCGAGGATGCCCCGGACGCGGTCGGACGCGTCGAACACGGTGGAGAGGTAGAAGAGCTGCCCGGCTTCCTGGCAGCCGTCGTAGCTGCGGATGAGGTCGTCGCGGAAGGACCGGACCTCGGGGCTTGGCGTGGTGATCAGGACCGCGTCGAGGCGGTCGGCCAGGATGCGGGCGCAGGTGGACTTCCCGGAGCCATCGAGGCCTTCGAAGACGACGAGGATCGGCGGTGTACTGGAGAGGGTCATGAGACTTTCCTGAAGCTGGTGTTGGTCAGCTGGCGCAGCGATGGGACGCTGTCCGCGGTCCGGCGAAGAGCCGAGAGAGTGGGTGGATGGTGGCCTTCGGTGTGGCGCAGGGCGGCGGCGAGTCGGGCCATGGAATCCCACTGCGCGCGGCTGAAGGAACTGGACGACACGACCATGGGCATGGAGCCGTCCGCGACGGTGAATCCCCAGCGGCCCCGACTGCGGTCGAGGGGCGTGCCCCGCAGAAGAAGTAGCGGGAAAGCCTTGATGACCGGAATGCTGCGCGACAGGCACCACGCGACACTCTCCTCGAATGAAGCCAGCGTCTGGGTAGGGAGACCGAAGATCAGGGAAACCTGGTGGTCGATACGTCGAGTGCGTAGCTCGCCGAGAGTCCGATCCACCTTGCACAGATCGAGAGACCTCTGAACCGCTGCGGCCTCCTCCTGGTGGGTCGTCTGCAGACCGAACTCGAGCAGGACGTCCAGGCCCTCGCAGGCGTCCAGAAATCGCGGCGACAGCGACTCGAGGCGGCATTGGCAGGAGATCTGGCCCCGGTAGCGGTGGCGCCTGAAGGCCTCCAGGAACTCGAGGGATCGCGGATCGGCGTTGAACACCGGGTCGAGGATCGACACGCGCGGGGCTCGTGCGTTCGCGATGACCTCGATCTCGCGCAGGATTCGATCCGTTGGAAGGCGAACCGGCCTGCGCCGGGGCCCTGGAGAGCCGTGCTGGCAATAGCTGCAACGGAAAGGACAGCCACGTGCGGTCTCCAGGCGGACATCGTGATGGGAGTCCACCGGGAGGATCCCCTCGAGGATGGGTGACGCGAGATCGTCGGTGGATACCTCGGCCACGGATGCTGGCCCGTCGTACCCGGTCACCTCGACACCGGGGATGTCGGACAGCTCGACGCCTTCGGCGATCGCTCGCAGGGCCTGTTCGGCATGGCCGCGAATGAAGAGGTCGGCGCCGGGATACCCTGGAGTCAGCGGATGAGGGCAAAATGAGATCTGGGGCCCGCCGAGCAGGATCCGGTAGCGGAGACCTCGCGATCGGAGCGCGGCGATGGTCTCGCGCACGAGCCTGTCGTTCCAGACGTAGACCCCGAACGCCACGATCGTGTCACCGGAGCGACCGCACAGCTGGTCCTCGACGACGTCTGCACACCTGCGCGGCGAAGTCGCTGAATCGTTGACATCGAATTCGAGGGACACGACCTCGATCCCGTCCACCTCGCGCAAGGCGGCGAGCAGGGACGCGTGACCCAGGGGCAGGCGCGGGCCGCCGCGACGCACCCAGTCCATCGAGACCAGCACGATTCGGGAGGGCCTGGTGCCGTTCGGCCCCCTCATGGTTGTGACCTTGTCCATACGCTGCTCCTCGTGCGACGCGAATTCCCCTATGATCTCAATGACTTGGCACCCTGTCAATTTGTCGTCTAATTGGCTCTAATTAGACCTGCGATTGAGGGTGGAGTAAGCTCTCGTAGGTAAAGACGGGAAGGAGGCGCCATGCTGACGCATCGACTGAGGACAGGGATTGACGCGTACGAGTCGGGAAAACTCGTCAAGCTGCTGCTGAAGGAGATGAAGGAGCAGAACACCGCCGGTGGGAAGCTGCCCAAACCCACGTCGATGGCCACATACGTCAGCGAGCTGAAAGGTGAAAAAGCCACCTGGTGGAAGGGCAGCACGGCCAACCAGAAGCTGGGGCGGAACGCCCTGGCCAGCATCCTCGAGACCACCCCGCAGAAGCTGGGGCTGGAACCCGACGCACCAGGGCACATGGACTTCGCTGAATTCGCCGATCTCCGGGGGATCGACGTCACGCGCCAGTCGCCCCCCACCCTCGGCAAGCCGGACCTGTATGGGCTGGACCCCCACGGCGAGTGCGCCTGGATCGTGATGCCGCGTGGGTTCGGGCGGTCGACTGCGCTTCGGTACTACGAGCTCCGCGAGGAGGCCGCGACGTTCCAGACCCGCGATCTGGCCACTGTCGAGCCCGAACTCCCGCCGATGGGACGGGTGATCATCGAGTTCGACGGCGGAGACCCGAACTTGGAAGAGGCGCGCGCCGTGCGTCGAATGGCCCGGCGCGGAGACGTCGTCGTCCTGGCCACGCGGCCCTACTCGGTCGAGAAGGAGGGCTCGGAGTCAGGCGAGCTCGCCGACACGGAAAGCGACTACTTCTTCGAAGAGACCGTGGAGGACATCACCGGGTGGAGGACCTCGACCTGGCGACCCGAATCCGACTGGGTCGATCGCCTCGTGACCTGGTCGGTCGGCCTGCTGCAGTCCCCGTCCTGTCTCCGGGCTGCCGGATCCCGCAAGACCATCGTCGACGGCCTCGAGGCGTGGGACCTCGCCACGGGCCCGGGATCCGTCCTGTCGCTGCTGGAGTATGCTCATGCCTGGGGCGTCCCTGGCTTCGACGAGCGCCTCCCCGGCCTCCTGTCCTCGCACCTGCTCGAGATCCGCATTCTGGACCGCTGTGGCCGTTCCGATACCACGGCTGCCTGGCTCGCACCCCAGGCTCACGAGGTCCTGCTGGCCATCCTCCTCCAGCGGTTGCGTACTCCCGATCTGCCGCTGTTCGGGCCCCTGTCGCGGAACGACTGGGATCGCCTCGCCCGCGATGCGTCGCCCCCCGAGAACAAAGCATCCATCAAGGAGCTCGTCCGCGAGGCCCGCAACAACGACGACCTGGCCGATGACGACCGCCTCGAGGCGTGGATCGACCGCCGGGTCACCTCCCGCAGACCGACTCGTGTCATCGACCGCCTGATCAACGCCGGAGTGCTGTCCTCCCTGCCCGACGGTCGCCTCGAGCTCCATCCCACCTGGATGTCGGAGCACCTGAGCCTGGATGTGGCCAAGGCCGAGGTCGGGAGCCAGCCGCCGGCCGAGTGGGCGATGTTGCTGATCGAGCCCGAGAGACACGATTTGCTGCGACGAGCTCTGATACAGCTCGTCGAGACCGATGAGCCCGCCGTCGATCAGGTCGTCGATGCCGCACTGGCCGCCTTCGATGCCCGGGAGTTCGGCAGCGTCCTGGCCGTTGGTTTCCTCCTGGATGCTTGTGTCACCGGGTGGTGGCGCACGGGCATCGACCCCAAGGCCTTCCTCGAGCCCCTGCTCCACAGCGTATCCACGGTGCTCGTGTCGGCAGACGAACGCGTCCTCGCGACCCCCCCTTCGTGCCTGCTGGCCGCAGACCACCTCGGCCACGAGCGCTGGCTCCGCACGTGCTGGATCTGCAGCCTGTGGCTTCCCCCTCCGAGCGAGGCTCCCATCCTGGCCGGCCCCTGGCTCTGGCCCGGTCGGGTCGATCCGCTCGAGCCCACGACCATGCCCGGTCCTGTGCGGCAAGTGTTCGAGCAAGTCAGCATCCACGGGTTGTCGTTCGACCGGGCCGGAGCCCGACAGCGGTTGTTCGAGGACTTCGTGGACCTGGTGCCTGGCCTCGTGGAACGGATGAACTGGACTCACGTGGACCCGGAGTCCCTCACCACTGTGGCCGAGCCCTTCCGGCCGTACTACCTTCTCCATCTCCTCCACCACGACATCGGCGCGTTTTGCCGCGCCTGTTCCGACTTTGCGGGCTACCGTCCGCCCAGCTGGTTCACGGTGTTCGAGGAGCTGCTGGCCGAGACACCCGACCAGGTCGGAGACGCCCTCGTGCGTTACTGGGAACAACTGCGCGACGAGCAGCCTGGTGTCATCCGACGGTTCCTGCGCATCCCGTCGGACGCCATACAGCAGCTTGTCCTGGACGCCCTGCCCGACGAGACCATCGCCGGCGACTTCGATACCCACGGCCCGGGTGATCTGAAAGACCCACGCAATCGGGACCCGGACCTCCTGATGAATCTCCCCTCACGCCTTGTCTCACCCCTGATCTCCTGGTGGATCGATCACCACCAGACAGAGCCCCTCCAGCTAGAACTCAACAAACAAAGCCGGTTCAATCCACAATCCAGCGTCTTCGAGCAAGAACCGTACTTCGACCACCTCCTGGCCATCCTCCGGAGCCGGGAACTCGAGCTGGAATGGATGGCCGCCCGCGTGGCCTGGGCCCACCACCCGGAGCGGACCTGGAAGGCCCTGCATTCAGGCTGGGCTGAGGCCGACGTGGAGATCCAGCAACTGGTCTGGCGGTCGCCGCTGGATCGATTCCCTATGGTGTTGAGCTGGTTGGAGCGGCAGGCTGACCTACGAGACTCCGAGTGGTGCCACAGACACCTGCTCGCCGCGCTTGCACAGATACACCAGCTTCCTGGCGCCGCGAACCTGGCGGGGAGGATCTGGGCACAGCTCGAGAGGGGGCGGTAGGTCACCAGGGAGCCAAGCGAGGCGAGAGGACGGCTCCTCGCCTGTCTGAGGGGTGTGCCGCTGGAGTACAGCCCGCCGTTGGTGAGCTGGTGCTCACCCGACGGGGGGGATATGCTGTTCCTACAGCACCATCACTCTAGAGATTCGGAGGAGCCCTTGTCGAAACCGATAGACTTCGATCCAGAAGCCGACGATCTGCTAGAGGTCCCACTCAGTGAAGAGGATGTCGGTCAGGCAGTACTTTTTACAACCGATTGGACCGTTGGAACGATTCTCGACCAACTCCGTAGAGGCAACATCGACGTTGGGCCTAGGTTTCAGCGTCGCGATGTCTGGCATCTCGACCGGAAGAGCAAGTACATCGAATCTCTCCTCCTTCATCTTCCTGTGCCATCACTCGTACTCGCTGAGATGGGCGGAAAAAAGGGGCGCTATATCGTTCTGGACGGTCGTCAGCGTCTACTGGCTCTGATGCAGTTCTGCAAGTTCGCTGATGAGAGCCCTCTCAACGGATTTGCACTTAATGAGCTTGAAGTTGTTGAGCGGGCCAGCGGAAAAGTCTGGGCTGATTTAGAAGGCCTCGATCTTCTCACGCAATTCGAAAACGCTACCGTCCGCTCTGTTGTCGTGCGAAACTGGAAAACGGAGAGGCTACTACACCTACTGTTCACTCGGTTGAATACCGAGACGACGAAGTTGAATGCTCAAGAACTCCGCCTGGCTGCCTATCCAGGGGAATTCGTTTACTTTGTTGATGATCAGTCTGTAGTGAGTCCGGGCCTTGCGCGCCTTTTTTCCCGTGATGCAGGCGAATGTGACCCAAGAATGGCAGACACTGAATTGCTTGTACGGTATTTTGCTTTTAGAAACTGCTTCGAAAGATATCTGGGGCCGATGCGGCCTTTCCTCGATTATGCATGTGTCTCACTGAACAGTCATTGGCAATTGAATGAATCCGTTATTCACGGTCAGATGGAGTCGTTCGAACATGCAGTCACGCTGGGCTATTCGTTCTTTGGAGAGGGCTTTGGGAAGCGTTGGGATAACGATGCGAAGTGTTATCGTGGCCGCGTGAACCGCGCGATTCTGGATGTACTGCTTTTCTACCTTTCGTCAGTCAGCGCCGAGCAGGAGAACGCCTGTAAGACGGCCTTCCGAGTTACACTGGAAACGCTTTTTGAGAGGGATGACGCTTTTCTTGACTCCATCGAGTCAACAGCGAGGCACACAAAAAAGAGCGTTACGAGGTTCTCGATTTTTGGTGCAGCCCTTGTTGACGCTGGAATCGAGGTAGAGATTCCTGACCATCCTTTGTTTGACTGAGGAGAGGATGCATGCCTTCCCGGGTATTCCGGCAGCTGGAGAAGGAGATAGCGAGACTGGATGCTCAATATCTCCCCAGCATCGTAAAACCACTCGGATACACCATCGAAGAGCAAGAAATGGTGCGTGCGTACTACGTATTTACACACGCGGCATGTGTGTCTGCTTAAGCCAGAACTCCACGATATCCTTACGTTTCCCCCTGC
>CAZLEO010000349.1:0-8904 GCA_964558555.1 uncultured Rickettsiales bacterium
GCGATCTACCTGCGTTTTTCGGATCCATGTGCGTAGCACCTGTCAAACAGGGGCGTCGCAGTCGTTGTCCTCGCCGTCGCAGATCTCCGCGGCGCCGTCGTAGGTGGAGGCGTTGGTGTCGTCGCAGTCGTTGTCGCAGATGGAGTAGGTGTCGCCGTCGCCGTCCACCTCCTCGTCGGTGGCGGGATCACAGTCGTTGTCGATGCCGTCACAGACCTCGTCCATGCCCGGGTTGAGGTCCGGGTCGGTCTCGTCGCAGTCACCGCTGCAGGTGTCGTAGCCGTCGCCGTCGAGGTCCTCGTCCTCCACGGTGGTCTCGTCGCAGTCGTTGTCCACGCCGCCGTCGCACAGCTCCTCGGCGGCGGGGTGGATCGCCGCGTCGGCGTCGTCGCAGTCGTCGCCGCCGCAGGCCGCGTCCAGGTAGCCGTCGCCGTCCACGTCCGGGCAGCAGACCGGGTTCTCGTCGCCGGGCGTACCGAGGTCGCCCAGGCCGTAGGCGACCGATCCCTCGCACCAGTTGTCGGGGTCGTCGTTGTCCGACGGGTCCAGGGCGCCGGGATCGAGTGACAAGGACGCGCCGGTCGGGTCCGGCCAGGTGGTGCCGCTGTCGTACTCCACCGAGTCCAGCACGATCCCGTCGTGCTCCAGCACGATCTCGTCGTCGCCGTTGCCCAGGCTGGTCGAGGGCCACACGAAGTCGGCCTCGAGGCCGCCGTTGAGCAGGTCGTCGCCCTCGCGGGCGAGCAGGGCGTACCCGTCCGGCTGCACCCACACGTCGGCGTCCACCACGAACTCGTCGGAGCCGTGGTCGAAGATCCGCATGCCGGCGAGGTTGACCGGCAACCCCGAGAGGTTGAGCACCTCGAACCACTCGCCCACGTCGTCGCCCACCGCGTCGGGGTCCTTCATGATCTCGGTGATCACCAGCGAGGTCGATGGCAGGACGCCCTCGTCGTAGAGGCCGTCGCAGTCGTTGTCCATCGCGTCGTGGACCTCCGTCCCGACCGGGCTGACCCCGGCCTCGGAGTCGTCGCAGTCCTCGTCACCGGTGCCGGCCACCCCGTCGGGACCGCACTCGTCGTAGCCGTCGCCGTCGTCGTCCACCTCGTCGGCGTGCAGCGCGCCGTCGCAGTCGTTGTCGATGTAGTCGCAGGCGAGCTCGACCGCGCTGGGATGGATCGTGGGGTCACCGTCGTCGCAGTCGCCGCCGCCGCACGCAGCGTCGCCGAAGTGGTCGCCGTCGTTGTCGTCGCACGGCGGGTAGTCCAAGTCGTCGGCGTGGTTGTAGCCGTCGCAGTCGTTGTCGAGGCCGTCGTCACAGATCTCCTCGGCGTCGGGGTGGATGGCGGGGTCGGAGTCGTCGCAGTCCACTCCGCCGCAGGCCGCGTCGTCGAACCCGTCGGCGTCGAGGTCTGCGCAGACGCACGAGTCGTTGTCGGCGCCCGGGGTGCCCTGGTCTCCGTCGCCGAAGACCGGCACACCGTTGCACCAGTTGGCGCCGTCGTCGTTCGCGACCACGTCGTACGCGTCGATGCTCAGGGTCATGCTGCGGCCGGACGGGTCGGGGAAGAGGGGGCCACCGTCGTACGCCACGGAGTCCAGCACGACCCCGTCGCTGTCGATGAAGATCTCGTCGTCGCCGTTGCCGAGGGTGAACCCGGAGTACTCGTAGTCCAGGGTGACGCCGCCGTTGACCGCGAGGTCCGCGTCGATGCCCAGCAGCGCGTACCCACCGGGTGCCACCACCACGGAGGCATCGACCACGAAGTCGTCGTATCCGCTGTCGTACACGGCCATGCCGTACAGGTCGATGGGCAGGCCCGTGGTGTTGTAGACCTCGAACCACTCGCCGTAGTCGTCGCCGACCACCGAGGGGTTCTGCATCACCTCGGTGATGATCAGCGAGCCGGGGGCCAACGCCCCCTCGTCCACCAGGCCGTCGCAGTCGTTGTCCACGCCGTCGTGGATCTCGGCGGCCCCCGGGTTCGCCGCCGGATCGGCGTCGTCGCAGTCGTCGAGGTTGCCGCCACAATCCTCGGAGAAGTACCCGTCGTCGTCGGCATCGCAGCCGCCCGCATAGAGCAGGGCGTTGACCATCATCACGTCGCCGTCCGTGTTCGGATCCCATTGGCCGACGTAGGCGTCACCGGAGGGTGGGCCCATGTTCAGGCCGACGATGGTGCCGGCCGCGGCCGGGGCCCAGTAGGCGATCAGCGGCTGGCCGTTGCTCCAGCTCGCCACACCCGTCGTACCGAAGACCGCCGACGTGGAGTGGTGGAGGCTCATCAATCCGCCGTCGAACGAGGCCACCCCGTTGAGCAGCGCGTGGCCCGGCAGATCCTCCACGAGCGTCAGCGAGTTGCCCTGCGTGGGCAGACCCATGTCGAAGGGGAGATAGGCGTCGGTCACGATCCGCCCCTCGAGCCCCATGCCGAGCAGCGGGTCGTACGCGGCGCCGGCCACGACCAGGCCCCGCCCGGCGTCCAGGTAGTCAGCCAGCACGTCGCCCATCGCCACGGGGTCGTGGAACGCCTCGGCCGAGTAGACGAGCACGGCGTCGTAGGCCATCAGCTCGCCCAGTGTCGGCGTGAACGTGGTGACCGTCCGCACCTGGAACCCGTCCAGCAGGTTCGTCTGGTCGAGCTTGTTCTCCACGTCGTACAGGTACAGGTCGTCGGCACCGTACAGGCCGATCTCGAACGCCTGTGCGCGCACCGTGAACACCGCGAAGATTGCGAACGAAAGGACCGAGGCGACGGTCCGGGAACTACAGATGGATCTCATGGTTGGATCTCCCCTCTCGACGAATTAAACCAGAACGCGATCGTCGGCGTCAGCGCAACTCAGACAGAGCTTCAGGAGGCCGGACCTCAGGGGGGCGTAGCCGTCCCCAGATCGCGGTCCACGACCTCGGCGAGCACGACGTCGTCGTACCAGGCCGTGCCGTCGTAGTGGGCCGAGAGGACGGCAGCGGCGCGGTTGGCTCCGGGGGGCGCGGTCTCCTCGATGACCAGGACGGTCCAGTCGTAGTTGAGGTCGGCCGGCTGCTCGTTCTTGACCTCTCCCAGCCAGGAGTCGTTGGCGAACCACCACAGGCCCAGCACGTACCATGCCGCCGGGTTGGCCATACCCTGGGTTCGCACGGCACACCGCAGACGGTAGGTGCGCCCCTCCACCACGGTCCCGTACCCGGAGACCTGGCGGATCATCCCGGCATCCCACTCGCCGTGCGTCTCGATCCGCTGCGAGTAGATCCCCTCGAAGGCCACGGAGTCGTCCAGGAAATCGTTGTCCGCGTGGGCCTGGGCGTCGTTGGTCTCCCAGTGCAGGCCGACGCCGGGATACGCCCCCTCCCCCTCCTCGAAGCCCGGATTCAGCAGCAGGTTCGGCCCCTCGTCCGCGGTGTCGTCGTCGTCGTCGGGAGGAATCCCATCGTCGTCGTCCGCCGAGGTGGTGTCGTCGTCGCTGGCGGTCGTGTCGTCGTCGCTGGCGGTCGTGTCGTCATCGTCTACCGCGTCGTCGTCAGTGCTCGAGGGACAACCGACGAGGACGACCAGTCCAACAGACCACGCGAACAGGTGACGGATACGCATACCCCTACCCTCCTCGCGGGTCAGGATATCACCTCCTTTCTGTCCCGCATCCTGGCGCGGCAACGTCCTTCTCATCGAAAGGGACTCGATGGATCTCCCGGACACCACGAGCTGGTTCACGGTCGAGGAGGGCCTACCCCGTCCGGACTGGATCGCGGTCTGCGACTGGATGGAGGGCCACGTCGCGGCCGCGGATCGGGACGCGGCCTGGCAACAGGTCTCGCGGCTGTGGTTGCAACGCCTGCGCGACGCCCTGGGCTCCGGCTACGCCGTGGCGACGTCGGACAACTTCCTGTTGCTTTCCGCGCGGAACGAGGACGAGCAGCGACGGACGCTGAAGGCGCTCGAGCTGCTGCTGGCGGGGGTGCTTCAGGTGCTCGGGGACCTCGGTTCGGACGAGGGGTACGGCAAGCACGTGGCGTTGCTGTTCGCCGATCCGAACAACTTCCTGCGCTACATCGGCTACTACTATCCGATCGAGGGGCACTTCGCACAGCCGGGTGGGGCCTTCATCGACGACACGTACCGTCACCTCGCCCTGTGGTCCTCGGACGTGGACGCCCTGCGTCCCACCGTCGCCCACGAGCTGACCCACAGCTGCCTCGTCGACCTGCCGCTGCCGGTGTGGCTGGACGAGGCCGTGGCCATGGAGGTGCAAGGGGCGTTGACCGGCGCTGCGTCGCCCGACCTGGACCGCGAGCGGGTCGCGGAGCATCGCACCTTCTGGACCGCCGAGACGATCGCCTCTTTCTGGACCGGAGACTCGTTCGGGGCGCCGGATCCGGCGAGCAGCTTGAGCTACCAGCTGGCCCGGCTGCTCCTGTACAAGATCCGCAACGAGCACAGGCCGACACCTCGGGCCTTTTGCGAGTTCGTCAGGCAGGCCAACTGGATGGACGCCGGTGACCAGTCGGCGCGGCAGAACCTGGGCGTGGGGCTGAACGATCTGGTGGCCGGCTTCCTGGGCCCGGGGGAGTGGGGACCGCTCCGAACGCGCGGGTGATTGCGCGGCGGGCCACCATCAGGTCGACGGTGACCGTGCTCGATCGGCGCCTGGCGCTTCCACGAACTCCACGATCCGCTCCCAGGCCCATTCGGGCTCGCGCTGTAGCAGCAAATGGGACTCGTCACGGTGTGCAGGCTAGTGCCCCCCGTAGACCAGGAACGCGGCCCCGGCGTCCGTGCCGCCGGCGGCGTTGAGGTGTCCGCTGGTGGCCTCCAGCACGAACCGCACGCGCAGGACCTCACCGCCCAGCTCGGCCTGGAGACCGGAGTGGGACACGCACCTGGGGATCACTGGACGACCCCGTCACAGTCGTTGTCGATGCCGTCCCCAAGGACTTCGGTGGCTCCGGGGTGGATGGTGGGATCGCTGTCGTCGTCATCGTGAGACGGACATCCGACCAGGAGGACGTGCCCCAACAGCCAACCGATCTGGTGATGGATACGCATGCTCTACCCCTCCTCGCGGTCAGGGTATCACCAGGGGCTCCCCTTCAACGGCAGCTCCTGACGCGGGTGTATCCTCGCGTCATGGCCCAGCTGTACATCGAGGACATCGGGGACCTGGACCCCCTGGGGCCGGCGCGCTTCCCCCTGGTCGAGGACTTCGTGGTGCGGCTCGTGCAGACACGGAGCTTCGGGCTGCACGTGGAGCTGGCGAGCGAGCAGCGGGGTCGGCTCGCGACGTTCCCCTACTGGGATCACGCGGACAAGGCCATGACCGCGCCTGACTTCACCCCACCGCTGGGCACGACCGAGGCGCCGTTCGACGACGTCGAGCAGGGCTGGCAGATCCTCATCTGGGAGCGGGATGGCCACGTCCTCGTGGCCGAGGCGGACGAGCCCGGTAGCAGGTTCGACCGCTGGTTCAGGGTGGACGTGGAGGTCTATCGAGACGCCTGGGCTGCTGCCATCGAGGTCGCGCGTCACTGAACGTAGATCACCGAATTCCCGCTGCGGTCGTCCACCGCAACAAAGGCCGACGCGAGCTTGCCGTCGCCACAGCTGATCACGGCCACCGCCGTACGACCGTCCCCGAACTCGTCCTCGAGCTGTGTGGTGTCGAAGGTGACGCTGGTCGAATCGGTTGCGGCCGGGTTGAAGACGTACAGCGTCACGTCGCCCTGCTGCAAGGTGCCGTCACAGGTGCCCTGGATGGCGTCCGCCGGGACCAGATCGAGCAGCAGGAACGAGGCGAGATCGCACGACTCGGGCTGCACGGGTTCGCCGTCGTCGGTCTCGGTGAGGCCGGACCAGTCCACGGTGAAGCCGGGGGTGATGTCCGCGGTCTGGAGGGACGCCTCGAGGTTCTCGACGCAGTCGGAGGCGGTGTCGTCGTCGTCGTCGCTGGCAACGGCCGAGTCGTCGTCGGTCACCGGGCTCGAGCACCCTGTCGCGAGCAGGGCCAGGATCATCGCGGTGGTCGGTGGGCGCATGGGTCTTGTCAGCATCCGCTCCCGGGGTACGTCCCCGCATCCGAGTCGTCGCAGTCCCACCCCTGCCCCGGATACACGCCGAAGTCGTAGATGCCGGGCATCCACCACTCGAAGTACCCGTCGCCGTCCAGGTCCCAGCCGCCGGCATTCGGGCCGCCGTAGGCGCCGATATCCGAGACCGAGCCGTCGAGGTCGAGGAGCCCGGGATCGCCGGCGTCCACCAGGGGGGAAGGGCCGGCGAGGTGGAGGTCCCAGGCAAAGGGGTTGTTGCCGCTGGCGTCGAGGAACTCGGGATCGATGGAGACGTTCCCGTCGGTGCCCACGGGGCTGGCGATACCGGCAAAATCGACCGCGTTGTCCCACACGGCGCAGTGGGAGAACGTCGCGGTGCCGGTGGTCATGAAGACGCCGTACTCGTCGTGGTGGTCGATGACGACGTTGGTCAGGGTCCACGACGAGTCGCCCTCGCCGATCAGGCCGGACCAGTTGCCGCGGAACACACCGTTGGTCAGCTCCACGGTGCAGCCGCCGAGGTCGTGCAGGCCGCTGCCGTAGTCCCACGCGGGGTGGCCGTTGCCGACGAAGACGAAGCCGTCGAGGGTCACCGCTGCGTTGCGGATCTGGAGCCCGACGCTGTCGTTGTCGGCGAACACGACGTTCGTGCCCGTGATCTCACCGCCGACGGCCTCGAGGCCCGACTCTCCATCTTCCGTACCGATGTGCACGCGCTCGAGCACCACGCCGGAGCCGTACGCATACATGTCGCCGTCCACGATCGACGAGTCCGACCAGGTGCACGAGGCCATATCGAGGGCGACGTTGTTGCCATACCCGTAGTCGGCGTCCTCGATGAGGTTGCCCTGGACGAGGACGTCCGTGAACACGGGGCTGGACGCCTCCACGTAGATGCCACCACCCCAAGCGGCAAAGGCGGAGATGGTGTTGTCGCGCACGATCACCTCGGCGACCACGGGCGCGGCGCCGCCGTCCACGAGCAGGCCGGCCCCGTAGCCGCCTTCGGACTCGTTGCCCTCGATCACCAACCGGGCGAGCACGGGGTGGGAGCCGGACACGGTGACGCCGCCGGCCTCGAGTTCTCCGTCACGCCCGTACCCCCCCGTGACGGTGAATCCCTGCAGCAGGGCCCCCGATCCCTCGCCCGAGACGAGGCTCACCACGGAGCCGAACGAGTTGCCCTGGACGGTGGTCGCGTAGGGGCCCGCGATCCCCAGGACGCTCAGGGTCAGGCCGAGGAAGTCGAGGTCCTCGACGTAGGTGCCGGGTTCCACGCAGATCGCGTCCCAGTCCGTTGCCGCGTCGATGGCCTCCTGGATCGCGGGGAAGTCGCCCGGGACGGTCGCGGTGCAGACCACGCAGCCGTCGTCGGCCACGCCGTTGCAGTCGTCGTCGAGGCCGTCGCACAGCTCGGCGGCCCAGGGGTTGCGCAGGGGGTCGAGGTCGTCGCAGTCGCCGGCGCACGGTGACCAGCCGTCCGCGTCTGCGTCGTCTGGATGGAGAGAAGGATCGGCGTCGTCGCAGTCGCCGTCGATCTCCGAGAACCCGTCCCCATCGTCGTCGTAGCAGGCCGTGTCCTCGTCCACGATGCCGTCGCAGTCCTCGTCGATCTGATTGCAGACCTCCACGGCGCCGGGAAATACCGTGGCGTCGGCGTCGTCGCAGTCGCCAGCGCACAGCAGCACCCCGTCGCCGTCCGCATCCACCTCGTCGAGATTGGGGGTGCCGTCGCAATCGTTGTCCCGGCCGTCACAGATCTCGGTACCGCCGGGGTGGACCTCGGCGTTCGCGTCGTCGCAGTCGGTGTCGTCGGTGGTGGAGCCCTCGCCGCACTCGCACTGGATGGCCACCGGCCCGTCCGGATCGCCATACCCGTCGCCGTCCGCGTCCGTGTAGCAGTTCAGCAGCGGCAGCTCCTCGTCCTCGAGGCCGTCGCAGTCGTTGTCGATGCCGTCGCACGCCTCGTCGGCGTCGGGGTGGATCTCCGCGTCCGTGTCGTCGCAGTCCTGGTCGTCGTCCACGTAGCCGTCCGGCGGGCCGTCGCAGGACTCGAGGATCTCGTTCCCGGGATCCCCGTAGCCGTCCTCGTCCGCGTCCCGGTAGTACACGCAGTCGGCGAGGCCGGAGTCGTCGTCGTCATCGGCGCCCGTGGTGTCGTCGTCGTCATCGGCGCCCGTGGTGTCGTCGTCGTCGTCCGCCGCGGTGGTGTCGTCGTCGTCGCCCTCGCCGGGGCAGCCCGGCAGGGCGAGCAGCGCCACGATCGTCAGGAATGCCAAACGTGGGGTCATGGGCTCCTCCTCGCCGGGAGCATACCTCCGGTCCGGTGGAATCAGACGAGGGGAAGCAACGCGAGCACCGCTGCTGCCGCCCCGACGACGAGGCCGCGCAGGACCCACGGCCGGCTGGCGATCGCGCCATGGAAGCTGATCGCCGCGGCAACCACCAGCACCGCGTCCAGGGGCCAGGCAAAATCCTGCTCCAGCCAGAACAGCGCCCAGCGCGTGTCCGTGAACGGGAATCCCAGCGGCACCGGCCACAGACCGATCAGATCGCACGCGACGTGGGTGAGGATGGCGGCGTACGCGGCGGCGAGGAGTATCCAGAAGGAGGCGCGGGTGAACCGATTCAGGACCGACGCCACGAGGATGGGCAGGACGGCCACGGTGACGACGTTGTGCGTGTACAGCTGGTGGAACCGCAGGAACAGATCGGCGCCGCCGAGATAACACGCGGCGTCCACGTCGGGCAGCAGACCGCACAGCAGGGCGGCGGCGGTGGTGCCGCGGCGATCCGCAGGTTCGGAAGGCACGGCGCGGCCGAGCAGTAACGAGGCGGCGGCGTGGCCGAAGAGGTCCATC
>CAZLEO010000350.1:0-8893 GCA_964558555.1 uncultured Rickettsiales bacterium
AGGAGGGCGTGGTCAGCCTGGGCGGGTACGCGGAGATCTTCTTCCGCAACACCGTCGCCTCGGGTGTGATCCCGCAGCTGTCGGCCATCATGGGCCCCTGCGCGGGCGGCGCGGTGTACTCACCGGCCATCACGGACTTCATCCTGATGGTCAAGAAGACGTCGCACATGTTCATCACCGGGCCCAAGGTGATCGAGACCGTCACGGGCGAGAAGGTGACCTTCGAGGACCTCGGCGGCGCCATGTCCCACGCGTCGCGCAGCGGCGTGGCCGGGCTGGCCGCGGACGACGAGGCCCACTGCATCGAGCAGATGCGCACCCTGCTGGGCTACCTGCCGTCGAACAACATGGAGGACCCGCCGTTCGTGCCCACGGCCGACCCGCCGGACCGCATGGACGAGGAGCTGGTGGACCTGGTGCCGGTGGACCCGAACAAGCCCTACGACATGCGGGACGTGATCCAGCACGTGGTGGACGACGGCGAGTTCTTCGAGATCCACCGCCACTTCGGCCGCAACATCGTCGTGGGCTTCGCCCGTCTGGGCGGGCAGACGGTGGGCATCGTGGGCAACAACCCCGCCCACCTGGCCGGCTGCCTGGACATCGACGCGTCGTGGAAGGGTGGGCGGTTCGTGCGCACCTGCGACTCGTTCAACATCCCGCTGATCACCTTCGTGGACGTGCCGGGGTTCCTGCCCGGGACCGAGCAGGAGTACGGCGGCATCATCCTCAACGGCGCCAAGCTGCTGTACGCGTTCTGCGAGGCCACCGTGCCCAAGCTGACCGTGATCACCCGCAAGGGCTACGGCGGCGCGTACGACGTGATGAACTCCAAGCACATCCGCGCGGACTTCAACTACGCGTGGCCCCAGGCCGAGATCGCCGTCATGGGCGCCTCCGGCGCGGTCAACATCCTGTACCGCAAGGAACTCGCCGGCGCCGAGGACCCCGAGACCCGCCGCGAGGAGCTCATCGAGGAGTACCGCGACACCTTTGCCTCGCCCTACCTGGCCGCGGCGCGCGGCTACGTGGACGACGTGATCGAACCGCAGCAGACCCGGCCGACCCTGATCAACGCGCTGAAGGCCTGCGCCAACAAGCGGGAACCCCGCCCCGCCAAGAAGCACGGCAACATTCCGCTGTAGGGGGTCGTCATGGGTGCTGTCGGCATCATGGACACCATCCTGCGGGACGCGCACCAGTCCCTGCTGGCCACGCGGATGCGACTCGAGGACATGGTCCCGGTCCTCGAGAAGATGGATCAGGTGGGGTACTGGTCGGTGGAGATGTGGGGCGGGGCCACCTTCGACTCGTGTATCCGCTACCTCGGCGAGAACCCGTGGGAGCGGCTGCGCGTGATCCGCGAGGCCATGCCCAACACGCGGCTGCAGATGCTGCTGCGCGGCCAGAACCTCGTCGGCTACCGCCACTACGCCGACGACGTGGTGGACGCCTTCGTCCAGCAAGCCGCGGACGAGGGCATCGACGTGTTCCGCGTGTTCGACGCCCTCAACGACACGGCCAACCTGCGCCGGTCCATCGAGGCGGTGAAGCGGGCGGGCAAGCTCGCCCAGGGGGCGATGAGCTACACCACGTCCCCGGTGCACACCATCGACAGCTTCGTCCAGCTGGGGCACACCCTGCGCGAGATGGGCTGCGACATGCTGTGCGTCAAGGACATGGCCGGGCTGCTGTCGCCCCGCGACGCGTACGACCTGGTCAGCGGGCTGGTCCACGACGTGGGCCTGCCGGTGCACCTGCACTGCCACTCCACGTCGGGCATGGCCGAAGCCACCTACTTCGAGGCGGCCCGCGCCGGCGTGTCGGTCATCGACGGCGCCCTCTCGTCGCTGGCCGGTGGCACCTCGCAGCCCCCCACCGAGACCCTGGTGGCCATGCTGCGCGGCACCCCCTACGAGACCCCCCTCGACCTGACCCTGCTGGGCGAGATCGCCGACCACTTCCGTGAGGCCCGCAAGCGCTACGGCCGCTTCGAGTCGGACTTCACCGGCGTGGACACCCGGGTGCTGACCTACCAGATCCCCGGCGGCATGATCTCCAACCTGGCCAACCAGCTGCGCGAGCAGGACGCCCTCGACCGCATGGACGAGGTCCTCGACGAGGTGCCCCGCGTGCGCGAGGAGCTCGGCTTCCCGCCGCTGGTCACCCCGTCGAGCCAGATCGTCGGCACCCAGGCCACCATCAACGTGCTCACCGGCCAGCGATACGGCACGGTGACGCGCGAGACGAAGCTGTATTGCCTGGGCAAGTACGGCCAGCCCCCTGCGTCCATGGATCCCGAGGTGGTCCAGCTCGCAGTGGGCGACGAGACCCCGGTCCAGGGCCGGGCCGCAGACGAACTCGAGCCCGAGATGCCGGCCGCCGAGGACCTGCTGGGCGACCGCTCCCACGGCGCCGAGGACGTCATCACCGCGGCCATCTTCCCGCAGCTGCTGGGCACGTATCTCAAGATCCGCGACCAGGGCGGCGAAGACCCCGACGAGCTGCTCGCCGCGCTCGCCGCGGTGGCCTTCGACGTGCACGATCGCAACCAGACCGCCGAGGACGGCAACGGCGCGCGCAGGGGCGTCAACCCGTGGAAGATGGCGGGGCGGTGGGAGCTCACCCGCTATCGACCCTGAGGCCGCGACGGAGCAAGCATGGAACTCTGGCTGGACATCGACGGCGAGACCCAGGACTTCGATGTCACCCGGGACGGGGACGAGATCCTGGTGACGCGGGACGGCATGACGCGGCGCGTGGCCGTGGAGACCAGCGGCGCCACCTACCGCGTGACCGTGGACGGCAAGGGCTTCGAGCTCACACGGGACGGCGAGGAGCCGCGCGGTCTACACGGCGAGGTCCTCTCCCTGGAGCGCGGCGGCGCCACCTACGCGGTCAAGTGGGAGAGCCGCAAGGGTAGCCTGGCCCAGTCGGTCGGCGACGACACCGGCGGCGACGGGGGAGTCTTCCCGCTGATGCCGGGCGCCATCATGGAGATCCAGGTCGCGGCGGGCGACACCGTGGACGAGGGCGACGTGCTGCTGGTGCTCGAGGCGATGAAGATGCAAAACGAGGTCACCGCGCCGGTGGCCGGGACCGTGGCCGAGATCAACGTCCAGACGGGCGACAACGTGGACCGGCGCACGATGATGGTGCGTATCGATCCGGAAGCGCCCGGCGGATCCTGATCCGCGGGACGAGGGGAGCGACATGAGCGAGGTCAAGAAGGGCCACCCGAAGGGCCTGTACATCCTGTTCGGGACCGAGGCGGCGGAGCGGTTCTCGTTCTACACGATGAGGGCGATCCTCATCCTGTACCTGACCAAGGTCATCTTCTTCGACGAGGGCCTGGGAGAGCAGGCGATCCGCGACTCGGCCCTGGAGGTCTACGCCACCTACCTGCTGCTGGTGTACCTGGCCGGCCTCGGCGGTGGCTACTTCGCCGACAAGATCCTCGGCGCGCGCAAGGCCATCTTCCTCGGCGGCATCGTGATGGGCGCGGGCCTGTTCGTGATGGCGTCGCCGGACCTGCTGTACTACGGCCTGGCCCTGATCATCGCCGGGAACGGCTTCTTCAAGCCCAACATCTCCACCATCGTGTCGGGGCTGTACGAGGAGAAGGATCCGAGACGGGACAGCGCGTTCACCATCTTCTACATGGGGATCAACCTCGGCGCGCTGCTCGCCATCTTCAGCGCGGGCTACGCCGAGAAGATGGGCTCGGTCGACCCCCACACCGCCGCCGGCTGGAACATCGGCTTCCTCTTCGCCGGCGGGGCGATGATCCTCAGCCTGCTGCTGTTCCTGGCGGGGCAGGGCTGGCTGGGTACGGCGGGGTTCCCGCCCAATCGTGAGATCACCGAGTCGTCCCGGCTCAACGCCCGCGACTGGATCGACATCCTGATCTGGTCCGTGGGTGTCTCCGCCATCGCGGTGGGCTTCATCTTCCTGTGGACCGTGGGCCTGGGGCCGCTCATGGACATGATCCCGGGCCTCATCAAGCTGCTGATGGGGTTGGGCCTGCTGGTGGTCTCCTGCGGCGGTTTCGCCTTCATCAACCGTGACAACTCCCGCGAGGAGTGGGAGCGCATCGGCGCGATCATCGTGCTCTCGGTCTTCGTCATCTTCTTCTGGATGGGCTTCGAGCAGGCCGGCGGCACGATGAACCTGTTCGCTTACGAGCAGACCGACCGCCACATCGGCGGCTGGGAGATGCCCGCCACCTGGTTCCAGGGGGTCAACCCCCTGTTCATCATCCTGCTCGCGCCGGTGTTCTCGATGGCCTGGGCCTGGAACGACAAGAAGAAGTTCGGCCTGTCCACGCCGGCCAAGATGGGCGTGGGCATGATCGTGCTGGGGCTGGGCTTCATCGTGATGTACTTCGGCCAGCAGGCCGCCGACACCGCGGGCAAGGCCGGCATCATGTGGCTGGTCACCGTCTACCTGCTGCACACGCTGGGTGAGCTCTGCCTGTCGCCCATCGGCCTGTCCATGGTCACCAAGCTCTCGCCGGTGCGCCGCGTGTCGTTGATGATGGGCATCTGGTTCGCCTGCACGGCCGTGGCCGACTACCTGTCCGGGCGCCTCGAGGCCATCTGCCACCACTACGACATCGGCCTGTGGTCGACCCTGATCGTCTTCTCCATCGGCGCCGGCATCGTGCTGCTGGCGGTCACCCCGCTGCTCAAGAAGTGGATGCACGGCCGCGCGTAGCCCCCCGGAGGACCCCATGAATGACGACCTGACCAGGCGCGTGCGCGCCCTGGAGTGGCAGAATCGCGTCCTGTGGCTGGTCGTGGCGGCCGGGGCGCTGGCGGTGTGGATGTCGTGCGCCGGCGGCGCGGGACAGGAGCAGCCGTCCACGGGTCTGGACGATGCCCCCCCGCTGAGGACCTCCAGCCTCGAGATCGTCGGCCCCGACGGCGCGGCCCAGGCCGTGTTCGAGGCGGGGGAGGAGGGCGCCGTGCTCATGCTCGGCGACGCCCGGGGGGAGCCCCGCGCGGGGTTCGTCGTCACCAGCGGCGGCCCGGGCCTGGCCCTGTCCGACGAGGAGGGCCGCGAGCGGCTGCTGCTGTCGGCCTCGGCAGCCGGCACGGGGATGTACCTCTACGATCCCGCCGGCAACGGCCGGCTCACGCTGGGTATGGGGCAGACCCTGGGATCGGGCCTCATGCTCGTGGATGCGACGGGCATGACGCGCGCGGGCCTGGCCCTGGACGAGGCCCGCGGCCCCTCCATGATCCTGGTGGGCGCCGAGGGCGACCTGCTCGCCGCCTTGCCCTGAGCCGCCGTGACCGTTCCCCGCCCCGCGACCGTCCCCGAGCTCCTGGCCCCTGCCGGCGACCGCGACGGCCTGCGCGCGGCCGTGAACTTCGGCGCCGACGCCGTGTACCTGGGGCTGCGGGGCTTCAACGCCCGGGCCCGCGCGGCCAACTTCGACGCGGACGAGCTGGCCGAGGTGACGGCCGAGCTGCGACCCCGCGGCGTGCGCGTCTACGTCGCCCTCAACACCCTGGCCTTCGACGACGAGCTGGGCCGTGTCGCCGCGGCCGTGACGGCGGCGGCCGAGGCGGGCGCCGACGCCCTGATCGTCCAGGACCTGGGGGTGGCGCGCCTCGCGCGGGAGATCTGCGCCGACCTGCCCCTGCACGCCTCCACCCAGACGTCGGTGGGTACGGTCGAGGGGGCCGCCGCGCTGGCGCGGCTGGGCTTCGAGCGGCTGATCGCCCCGCGGGAGCTCGACGTGGAGCAGCTCGCGGCCCTGGCCCACGGGAGCGACCTCGGCGTCGAGGCGTTCGTCCACGGCGCCCACTGCCTGTCGTGGTCGGGGCAGTGCCAGGCGAGCCTCTTCGCCGGCGGCCGCAGCGCCAACCGCGGTCGCTGCGCACAGCCGTGTCGGCTGCCCTACGGCCTCGAGGCGGACTGTCGCTCCGTGGAGCACGGCGGCCACCCCCTGAGCCCCACGGACCTCGTGGCGGACGCGCTGGTGGGCCGCCTGGCGCGCGCGGGGGTGTGCAGCCTCAAGATCGAGGGACGCCTCAAGCGGCCGGAGTACGTGGCCGCCGCGGTGCGGCACTACCGGGCCGTGCTGGACCGCCTCGCCGCGGGGGAGGAGCGGCCGTCGAGCGCCGACGAGCGGCGCGATCTGCTGCAGCCCTTTGCGCGCACCTCCGCCACGGGCCACCTGGAGGGCCGTGACCACCGCCGGTTCGTCGAGGGATCGCGGCCGGGTAGCCTGGGCCTGCGGGTCGGGGCCGTGGGTTGCGTGCGCGGGCGAGCCCTGTGGCTGCCGCACCCCGAGGTGGACCTGAAGGCCGGCGATGGCGTGGCCGTCGTGACCTCCGGCGGCACCGTCGGCGGCCGCCTGTACGCGGTCGAGGCCGCTGCGGAGGGTGGCGTGCGGGTGGAGCTGGGTCCGGACGCGGACCCGTCGGGCGTTCGGGCCGCCGACGTGGTGTGGCGGACGGACGATCCGCGGTTGATGCGCGAGCTGCGCCAGGGGCTCGAAGGGCGGTCGCGCGACGCACGGCCGCGGCGCCATCGCGTGGAGGCGCGCCTTCACGGAGGCGAGGGGCGCCCGCTGGAGCTGGTGCTCGACGACGGCGAGGGCCACGAGGCGAGGGTGATCAGCGACCTACCCCTCGAGCGGGCGCGGACCCGTCCCCTGGACGGGGACCTGGTGCGTCAGCGCGTCCAGCGGCTGGGCAACAGCCCGTTCGTCCTGGGTGACCTCGTCTGGCAGGTCGCCGGAGAGGTGTCCTTACCTCTGGGGGAGGTCAACCGAATGCGCCGGGAGGCGGTCGGGGCCCTCGCCGCGGCGCGCGCGTCCGCCGGCCGGTACCGGATCGATGCGATCCCGCAGCCGCTCGAGTGGTCGTCCCCGTCCCGGGTGGCGCGCTCCACCCCGGAGGGGGTGTACGTGCTGTGCCGCACCGTCGAACAGGTGCGAGCTGCGGTGGATGCGGGGGCGTCGACGGCCCTGTGCGAGCCGCGCCCCTTCGAGGCCCTGGCGCCGATGCTCGACGCGGCGCGCCGGGGCGGGCTGGCGGCCCTCGCCGCGCTCCCGCGGACCGAGGCCCCCGACGAGTCGAGGCCGCCGGTCCGGGACGCGGACGGCCTGCTGGTGCGGACGCTGGGGCAGCTGGAGCGCTTCCGCGACGGTGGCCTCGTGCTGGTGGGGGACGCGAGCCTCAACGCGGTCAACGCGCCGGCCGCGATCGGACTACTGGACGCGGGCCTCGACCTGATCGTGCCGGGCCGCGACCTGGGCAGGCGCGCTGCGGCCGCGCTGCCCGGGGCCATTCCACCCGCGCGCCTCGCCGCGTTCGCCATCGAGCGACCGCCCCTGTACCACACCGCCCACTGCCTGTTCGCGGCCCACCTGGCCGGCGCGCGCGACCTCCGCGACTGCGGCCAGGCGTGCCGCGGCCGTACCCTGACGCTGCATGCCGAGGGGGGACGGCATCACACGGTGCTGGGCGAGCTGCCCTGCCGCAACACGGTGTACGGCGCGGCCGTGCTGGATGACGACCACCGCGCGACGGCGCACGCAGCGGGAGTGCGGCGGTTCGTCGTGGAGTTCCTCGACGAGGGCCCTGGCGCGGCTCGGCGCGCGGTCCGGCGCATCGTGCGCGCACTGGGCAGTTGACGCTATCCAGCTTAGCCTTGACCCCCTCGCCCGCGCAGCGGTAAATGCGCTCCACACGCGGGATTCAATACGACTGGAGTCCCCGCCGAGGAGAGCGCCATGATGCACCGCCTGCTTTGCCTGCTGATCCTGTCCACCCTGACGCTGGGCGTGCGGCCAGCCGCCGCCGACCAGGGCGGTCCCGACGGCTTCGGCTACACCTGGTCCGACGAGATCGACTACGACTACGCCACCGCGGCCAACCCCCTGAGCCTCGGCGCCGACGACTACTCGACGATCTCCATCGGCTTCGACTTCGACTTCTACGGCACGATCCACACCGAGGTGACCGTGAGCTCGGACGGCGGCGTGCACTTCGACGGCGCGCAGGCCCTGCCGTCCACCAACCAGACGCTGGTGTACAGCACCTGGCGCATGATCCTGCCGTTTTGGGACAACCTGTCCCCGGACGCGGGCGGCGACGTGTACTACGAGCTGACGGGCACCGAGCCCGAGCGCGTGCTGATCATCGAGTGGCGCGACATCCCCCACTACCACCTGACCTACCCGTACTACACCTCCGGCGACGCGTCCTTCGAGCTCAAGCTGTTCGAGGCGGACAACGCCATGGAGTTCCACTACCAGGACGTGGAGTTCGGCGACGCCAGCTACGACCACGGCGTGTCGGCCACCGTCGGCATCCAGGACGGCACCCTCGGCTACGGCCTGGAGCGCTCGTACAACACCGCCGTGCTGAGCAACGAGATGGCCATCCGCTACGAGCCCTGCCTCGACGACGACGGGGACGGCTACGCCGATGACTTCTGCGGCGGCGACGACTGCGACGACGAGGACGCCGCCATCAACCCCGGCGCCGGCGAGGACGCCTGCGACTACATCGACAACGACTGCGACGGCGTCCTGCACCCCGAAGAGGTGGACGACGACTACGACAACGTCGACGAGTGCATGGGCGACTGCGACGACGGCGATCCGGCCCTGAACCTCGACGACCTGGACCTCGACGGCTTCGACACCTGCGCCGGCGACTGCGACGACTACGACGCCAACGCCTTCCCCGGCAACACCGAGATCTGCGACGGCGGCATCGACAACGACTGCGACGGCGTGGCCGACGACGTGGACGTGGACGGCGACGGCTACATCGACGTGGCCTGCGGCGGCCTCGACTGCGACGACGCCGACCCGCTGGTCAACCCGGCCGCGGACGAGGAGTGCAACGCCATCGACGACGACTGCGAC
>CAZLEO010000351.1:0-8854 GCA_964558555.1 uncultured Rickettsiales bacterium
GGGCGTGCCCGTCGTGCCCGTGGCCATCCACTCCCACATCCCCTGCATGCCGCGGTCCACCAACGCGTTCCTGGGGGCGCCCGAGCGGGCCCGCTTCCGCGTGAAGTTCTGCGAACCGCTCACGCCGCGGCCGCGGGAGTCGGCGGCCGACCTGTCGTACAGCGTGCGGCGGGTCCTGCAGCGGACGGTGAGCCGCTGGGACGCGGCCGCGGCGGTGGACGGTCAGGAGGCGGGGTCGGCGCCCAGCCAGATCAGGTAGCCCTCGAGCTCGTCGTCCTCGACGGTCTCCACCTGCACCAGCACCGGCCCCATCTCCCAGAACCCCTGGTGGGCGAGGGGGAAGTGGCCGACGGCCAGACCCGTGGGTTCGTCCTGCAGCCGGTCCAGGTTCACCGCGAGGCTCAGGTCGGCGGCCTCGACCGCCGCCGGCGGGTCCACGAACACGTTGCCGTAGCGGCGCAGGTGCACGCCGATGTGATCGGCGGCGAGGACCTTGACCACGGCATAGGTGCCGTCGTCGTTGGGCACCGAGTACAGGCCGCCCACGCGGACGCGCGACGTGGCGCCGATGGCGTCGAACAGCACGGTGACCGAGTACGCGGCGCGGTGGCGCAGGTGGCTCTCGACCATCCAGAAGGGATCGGAGAGGCGCCCCGGTTCGATCTCGACGAAGGGGTGATCGTGGCCGTCGACCCATTCGCCGCCGTGGGTACGCAGGATGCACTCGCCCAGGAAGCTGCCGGCCAGATCCACCAGGCCGGTCAGGGCGTCCTCGCCCAGATCCTCGCGGCGGGTGTTGAGGAATCGTTCGAGCAGCAGCACGCCCTCGCGGTCGTGGCTCAGGGTCACGTCGTAGCGGTCCTGGACCACCGAGGAGAACACCTCGGCGTTACCACTCAGGACCTGGGACAACGTCTCGCTCATCTCCGCCCTCGAAGAATGCCTCCACTACCACCCTACGATCTTTTGCTACCTTTTGCTTTGCAGCGCCTGGAGGAGGGGTGCCGTCCGAGGAAGGAGTGGACGTGGACGACCAAGGGAACATCACCGCCCCCGACGGAACCCGTGTCGCCTGGAAGGCGCAAGGGGAGGGGGCCCCGCTGGTGTTCTGCAACGGCCTCGCCAACGACGCATTCCAGTGGGGCACCGTGCTGGCCCGGCTGCGCGGCCGCGCGCGGCTGATCACCTGGGACTATCCGGGGCACGGCGACTCCGAGCCCGCGCGCACGGCCGCGGCGGTGGACATCCCCGCGCTGGTGACCGAGCTGGGGCAGGTGGTGGACGCCGCGGCAGGGCCCGATCGGCGCGTGGTGATGATGGGTTACTCGCTGGGGTGTCAGGTGGCGCTGGCGTCGTGGGGCGCCCTGTCGTCACGCATCGGCGCCATGGTCTGCGCCCTGGGCACGCCGGGCAAGCCCTTCGACACCTTCTACGGGCCCGTGCTGGGCCGGGTGGCCCACGGCCTGCTGCGCGCCACCCCGGCGCGCGTGCTCGGCGCCGCGCTGAAGGCAGGCAGCGCCCTGGGGCCGGTGTCCTTCTACTCCAGCCAGCTGTCCGGGACCACCGAGCGGGGCATCCGCTACCGGGAGTTCGCGCCCTGGCTGGAGCACATGGGCCGCCTGGACGCGCGGTCCTTCAAGGCCATGACCCTGGCCGCCCAGCAGCACACGGCCGAGGACCTGCTGGGCAGCATCACCGTACCCACCCTCGTGGTGGCCGGCGGCACGGACGTGTTCACCCCGCCGGATCGGGCGCGGGCCATCGACGCGGCCCTGCCCGACAGCGAACTCGTGTTCCTACCCGGGGCCTCCCACGCCGGCCTCGTGGGCCACGGCGAGGCCATCTCCGACGCCATCGACGACTTCCTCACCCGTAGGGATCTGCTGGGCTAGTCTGGTATCCTCTCGTGTACGGGAGGATCCATGCCTGCGCGCAAGGGGAGCAACCGCAGCGAGGAACGCCAGGAGGAGATCCGCCAGGCCGCGTATGCCTGCTTCCGCGACCGCGGCTACCACGAGACCTCGGTGGACTCCCTGTGCCGCGCCGCGGACATCTCCAAGGGCACCTTCTACTGGTACTACCCGTCCAAGCAGGCCGTGTTCGTCGACATCCTCGAGACCTGGGCCCGCCAGGTGATGGACGAGGTGCTGGCGCAGTTCGAGCGCGCCGTGCCCAGCGAGGACTACGTCGCCGCCATCACCCGCGCCCTGCAGCGCGAGGTCCATCGCGGCCGCGTCATCGTCCCCCTGTGGCTGGAATTCACCGTCCACGCCCGCCGCGAGCCCGAGATCCAGGACGCCCTCGCGCGCTTCTACGCGCGCGCCCGCATCGCCATCGCCGAGATGCTCCGCCCCTACGTCGGCGCCTGGCTGGGGGAGGACGAGGTGAGGGGGATCGCCGCGGCCATCTTCGGCGCCTACGCCGGCCTGGTGATGCAGGATCTCGCCGACCCCGACGGGGCCGATGCCGAGGCCTCCATGGGCCAGCTGATGACCTTCATGGGGCGCCTGTTCGAGAGCCTCGAACGCTCCTGATCCTCCCGCTCCTTCCTGATCTGTAGACTGATCGGTCTATTAGACGCGCCTCTGTCAGATTCTGGAAGTTACACTCTAACTCTTCGAAATAGCTAGCGTTCAGATTCTGATCACGTTGTCTAACTTTGGTTTTTTGGATTATCGTCGTTGACTAGACTGACCGGTCGGTCTAGCGTGAACGTCATTCATTCGGAGGACTGTGGACATGGCCGGACTGGACGCCGAGACCCGCGAGATGGTGCTGGAGACCCTGGGCCGGTACGCCCAGCGAGAGCTCACCGCCGAAGTCCTGCTGGGGCTGGACGAGCGCGACGAGTTCCCCCACGAGGTCCTGCGGGATCTCTACGACCCGCAGCAGCTGGGGCTGCACCTGCTGTTCGTCCCCGAGGAGTTCGGCGGGTTCGGGGGCGGGGCCTACGACATCTACCGGGTGTCCGAGACCATGGCCGGTATCGACCTGGGCATCGCCACGGGCATCCTGGCCACCTTCCTGGGCATGGACCCCATCTCCGTGGGCGGCACTGAAGAGCAGAAGCACCGCTGGATGGGCCGCATCGTCGAGCAGCAGCTGCTGGTGGCCTACGGGGCCACCGAACCCCAGGCCGGCAGCGACCTGGCCAGCCTGCAGACGCGCGCGGAGCCGCTGACCCGGGACGGCGCCGTCACCGGCTACCGCATCAACGGCCGCAAGCAGTGGATCAGCAACGGCGGCGTGGCCACGCTGTACACCATCCTGGCCAACGCGCCGGGCGGGCCGTCGTGGTTCGTGGTCGAGCGGGGCGCCGAGGGGTTCAGCCACGGCGAGCCCGAGGACAAGCACGGCATCCGCGCGTCCAACACGGCCGCGCTGTACCTGGACGACGTGCAGGTGGGCGCGGACTCGCTGGTGGGCGGTGAGGAGGGGCGCGGCCTGGCCCAGGCCCAGGCGGTGTTCGGCTACACGCGGCTGATGGTGGCGGCCTTCGGCCTCGGCGGCGGCTGGTCGGCCCTGCAGCGCGCCATCCGCTATTCCCAGGAGCGGGTCCAGGCGGGAGCGCCGCTGTCCCGCAAGCAGGGGTTCACCCACAAGCTCATCGTGCCCAACGCGGCGCGGCTCGAGGCGGCCCGTGCCTACATCGAGTGG
This sequence comes from uncultured Rickettsiales bacterium, assembly GCA_964558555.1. Lineage (GTDB taxonomy): Bacteria > Myxococcota_A > UBA796 > UBA9615 > CAYRNR01 > CAYRNR01. The sequence continues at coordinate 3,658 of CAZLEO010000351.1, forward strand.
ACCGCCGAGCGCATCGACGCGGGCGAACCGGACCTGGCCACCGAGGGCGCGGTGGCCAAGTACACGGCCACCGAGGCGGGCAACCGCGCCGCCGAGGACGCCATCCAGGCCCACGGCGGCTACGGCTACACCCGCGAGTACGTGGTGGAGAAGATCAAGCGCGACGTGCGCATCACCACCATCTACGAGGGCACGTCCGAGATCCTCGAGTGGACCATGGCCCGGGACCGCTGGCAGCGCCACCTCAAGACCCGCGGCACGTTCTACGCCGACTGGGCCGCGCGCATGGACGAGGTGCCGGACGGCGCCACGGCGGCGCTGGCGCTTCGCGCCCTGGGCACGATCTTCGAGCGGTGTCGCCTCGATCGCCTGACGCGCAACCAGCACGTGCTGTTCCGCCTCGGCGAGCTCGTCGCCGCGGCCGAGACCGCGGCGGTGTTCTGCGAACGGGCCGTCCACCACCCGTCCGCCGCCACCCCCCTGGACGCGGACACCTGGCAGGCGCTGGCGCGCATCCACGCCCGCCAGGCCGCCCTGCAGGTGGCCACCGACGGCCTGCGCTGGGCCATCGGCGCCGGCCAGACCGATCCGGACCTGGCCTCGTCACTGGACCTGCCTGGCCTCTATGCGGCCCAGCAGGGGCTGATCGAGGACATGGACCGGGCCGCCGAGGGCCTCAACCGAACCTTCTCCGTCGCCTGATCGCGGGCCAGGAGATCCCCATGAGCACCAACCGAGACATCGCCATCGTCGGCCTGGGCGCCATCTTCCCCGACGCCCCGGACGCGGACACCTACTGGTCCAACCTGTGCGAGGGCCGCTACAGCATCGGCCCGGTGCCGTCCGAGCGGTGGAGCCCCGAGCAGTTCTTCGACGTGGACCGCGCGGCGCCGGACAAGACCTACTCGGCCCTGGGCGGCTGGGTGCGGGACTTCGAGTTCGACTGGAAGCGGTTCCGGGTGCCCCCGCGCGTGGCCGCGGCCATGGACGAGGGCCAGCAGTGGGCCGTGTCGGCGGCAGCCGCGGCCCTGGCTGACTACGGCTACCCCGATCGGCCGCTGGACACCGAGCGCACCGGCGTGGTGCTGGGCGCGGCCATGGGCGGCGACCTGCACCTGGACACCCACGTGCGCATCGCCTTCCCCGAGTACGCCGACGCCCTCGAGCAGGTGGAGGAGTTCCAGGCGCTGCCCGAGCAGCTGCGCGACGCCATCCTCGAGCGCTGGCGGGGCAGGGTGGGGGACCGCTACCCGGCGGTCACCGAGGACACCATGCCCGGCGAGCTGCCCAACATCATCTCCGGCCGGGTGGCCAACCTGCTGGACCTGCGCGGCCCCAACTTCACCTGCGACGCGGCGTGCGCGTCGTCCATGGCCGCGGTGAGCTCGGCGGTGGAGCTGCTCGTCGACGGCCACTGCGACGCGGTGATCACCGGCGGCGTGGACCGCAACATGCACGCGTCCACCTTCGTCAAGTTCGCCAAGATCGGCGCGCTGAGCGCCACGGGCAGCCGCCCCTTCGGCGACGGGGCGGACGGCTTCGTCATGGGCGAGGGGGCGGGCCTGGTGTTGTTGAAGCGGCGGACGGACGCCGAGCGCGACGGGGATCGCATCTACGCGGTGATCCGGGGCGTGGGATCGTCCAGCGACGGCCGCGGCAAGGGGATCGTCGCGCCCAACCCCGAGGGCCAGCAGCTGGCCATCCGGCGCGCCTGGGAGGCCGCCGGGCTGGACCCGCGCACCGCCACCCTGGTGGAGGCCCACGGCACGAGCACGGCCGTGGGGGACCGCGCCGAGTTCCAGAGCCTGGCCGAGGTGTTCGAAGGCGCGCCCCGCAACGGCGTGGCCCTGTCCTCGGCCAAGGGCAACATCGGCCACCTCAAGGCCGCCGCAGGGGCAGCCGGGCTGCTCAAGACCACCCTGGCGCTGCACCACCGCCAGCTGCCCCCGACCCTCAACGCCGACCCGCCCAACCCGGATCTGCCCCTGGACACGTCGGCGTTCCGTCTGGTCCACGAGCTGCAGGCGTGGGACGCGCCGAAGGTCGCCCCGCGCCGCGCCGGCGTGAGCTCCTACGGGTTCGGCGGCACCAACTTCCACCTCGTGCTGGAGGAGTACGCCCCGTCGGTGGGGCAAGGCCGCGGCATCTTCGCCGTGGGCGCCGCCAGCGGCGAGGACCTCGGCCCGGCGCTGGAGGCGACCGCCGCCGATCTCGGGGACGGGAACGCCGCCGGCGCCCCCGACACCGCCGCCCTGGCCGCGCCCGTGCGGCTGATGATCGACCACGGCGACCGCGCCGAGCTCGACGCCCGGGTGGCCAAGGCCCGCCAGCTCGCGGGCCGCGACGACGCCCGCGCCTGGCGCGCGCTGCGGGCCCAGGGTATCTACCGCGGCTCCGGCCGCCCGGCCGGCAAGGTGGCCTTCCTGTTCCCCGGCCAGGGCAGCCAGTACCTGGACATGGGCCGCGAGCTGGCCCGCACCGAGCCGGTGGTCTGCTCGACCTTCGAGGAGGCGGACCGGGTGATGACCCCCATCCTCGGCCGGCCCCTCACCGACGCCATCTTCGTGGCCGAGGCCACCCCCGACGCCGAGGCCGCGCTCATGGACACGGCCATCACCCAGCCGGCCGTGCTGACCATGGACGTGGCCCTGAGCCGGCTGCTGGTCGAGCGCGGGTTCGAGCCCGACGTGGTCATGGGCCACTCCCTGGGCGAGTACGCCGCCCTGGTGGTGGCCGGCGTGTTGCCCTTCGACCAGGCCCTCGAGGCCACGGCCGCCCGCGGCCGGGAGATGACCCGCGTCAGCGTGGAGGACAACGGCTGGATGGCCGCGGTGTTCGCCCCCGTCGACGAGGTGGAGCAGGTGCTGGCCGAGGTGGACGGCTACGTGGTGGCCGCGAACATCAACAGCCGCCGCCAGTGTGTGATCGGCGGCGCGTCGGCGGCCGTCGAGCAGGCCATCGATCTGTTCAGGGACCGCGACCGCCGCGCCCAGCGCATCCCGGTCAGCCACGCCTTCCACACGAGCATCGTCGCCCCCGCGGGCGGACCCCTGCGCGAGGTGCTGGATCGCATGTCGGTGTCGCCGCCGCGGCTGCCCCTGGTGGCCAACGTCACGGGTGACCTCTACCCCACCGAGCCCGACGCCATCCGGGACCTGCTCCAGCGGCAGATCGCCTCGCCGGTCCAGTGGGTGAAGGGGCTGCAGACCCTGTACGCCCAGGGCGTGCGCACCTTCGTCGAGGTGGGGCCCAAGCGGGCCCTGTCCGGCTTCGTCGACGACGTGCTCGGCGACGACGTCACCCCCCTGTTCACCAACCACCCTCGCATCGGCGAGGCCGAGTCGTTCAACCACGCCCTGTGCGGCCTGTACGCCCTGGGTCACGCGCAGCCCGTTGAACAGCCCGTGGTGCCCGAGGAGAAGACCATGCAACCCGACGAGAACACGATGGCGCAGCTCCTCCACACCCTGCTCGGCCAGGCCCAGCTGGGCGCCATGGCCGCCGCCGGCGACCGCGACGAGGCCGGCGAGGTGGTGATCACCGGCACGGGCCTGGGGTTGCCGGGCGCCGAGAAGCCGATCATGGACCCGGACAACGCCCTGCGTCTGCTGCGCGGCGAGCAGCTGATCGACCTGGTCCCCGGCCGCTTCCGCCAGGCCATCCTCGACAAGCGCGTCACGCGGCTGGTCAAGGGCGAGGACGGCGGCGGGTCCTTCGAGGTGCTCACCGATCCTGCGGACGTGATCAAGCTCGCCGGCCGCCCCGGCAGCTTCGATCTGACCGAGGAGTACGGCGTGCCCGCCTCCCTGGTGGAGGCCCTGGACACGTCCACCCAGCTGGCCATGGCCGCGGGCCTGGACGCCCTGCGCGAGGCCGGCATCCCCCTGGTGCGCACCTACCGCACCGCCAGCAACGGCCGGCAGCTGCCCGACCGCTGGGTCCTGCCCGAGCCGCTGCGGGACGAGACCGGCGTGATCTTCGCCAGCACCTTCCCCGGCCTGGATCGCTTCGCCGACGAGCTGCAGCGCTACTTCACCTGGTGCGGTCGCCGCGACCAGCTACAGGCGCTGGAGGAGCTGCGCCGGTCCACCACCGATCCGCAGACCCTGGCCGAGATCGGCCGCCGCACCGACACTCTGCGTGAGGATCTGGCGCGCGAGCCCTACGCGTTCGACCGCCGCTTCCTGTTCCGCGTGCTGGCCATGGGCCACAGCCAGTTCGCCGAGTACATCGGCGCGCGGGGGCCCAACACGGCGGTGAACATCGCCTGCGCGTCCACCGATCACGCCGTGTCCGTGGCCGAGGACTGGATCCGGGCGGGCCGCTGCCGCCGGGTGGTGGTCATCGCCGGCGACAACGTCACCTCGGACCGCTTGCTGGAGTGGATCGGCGCGGGGTTCCAGGCCGCGGGGGCGGCCGCCACCGACGACCGCGTCGAGGACGCGGCGCTGCCCTTCGACCGCCGCCGTCACGGCCTGGTGCTGGGCATGGGCGCGTGCGCCCTGGTGGTGGAACGATCCGACGCGCCGACCGAGCGCGGCATGCGCGGCATCGTCGAGCTCGTGGCCAGCGAGACCGCCAACAGCGCGCACCACGCCACCCAGCTCGACGCGGAGCACCTGTCGCGGGTGATGGACCAGCTGGTCACCGCGGCCGAGCAGCGCCACGGCCTGCACCGCGCGGCCATGGCCGGGGCCACGGTGTTCGTGTCCCACGAGACCTACACCCCGGCCCGCGGCGGCTCCGCGTCGGCGGAGATCGCCGCTCTGCGGCACACCTTCGGCGAGGCGGCCGACCGGGTGGTCATCGCCAACACCAAGGGCTACACCGGCCACCCCATGGGCGTGGGCATCGAGACCGCGGCCGCGGTGAAGATGCTCGAGCACGGAATCGTGCCCCCCGTGCCCAACCTGCGTGAGCCCGATCCCGACCTGGGCCCGCTGAACCTCAGCCGCGGCGGACCCTACCCGGTCCAATTCGCCCTGCACCTGGCCGCCGGGTTCGGCTCCCAGGTGGCCATGACCCTGTTCCGTCGTGTGGCGGGACCCAGGGATCGTGTGGACGAGCCGGCGCGCTACGATCGCTGGCTCGCGGACGTCAGCGGCCGCGACCGCGCGGCCACCGAGGTGCACAAGCGGGTCTTGCGGGTGGCGGATGAAGGGGCTCCCGCGCGCCGTCCCGCGCCCAGTACGTGGCG
>CAZLEO010000352.1:0-8844 GCA_964558555.1 uncultured Rickettsiales bacterium
TGTCGATGCCGTCGCAGATCTCGGCGTTGCCGGGGAACACCGTGTCGTCGTCGTCGTCGCAGTCCGGCTCCCCGGCCTCGCCGCCGCAGGTGTCCACCCCGTCGCCGTCGGCGTCGTCGGTGTTCACGGACGCGTCGTCGTCGTCGCAGTCGCCGTCGCAGGTGGAGGCGCCGTCGCCGTCGAGGTCGTCGAGGTTCATGGCCTCGTCGTCGTCGTCGCAGTCGCCGTCACAGCTGGAGCTCCCGTCGCCGTCGGCGTCCTCGGGGGTCAGGGCCGCGTCGCCGTCGTCGCAGTCCTCGTCGCAGACCGAGAATCCGTCCCCGTCCACGTCCATGTTCTCGTTGGTGTCGGGGTTGCAGTCGTTGTCCACGCCGTCGCAGACCTCCTCGGCGCCGGGGTGGATCTCCTTGGCGGTGTCGTCGCAGTCCATGCAGAGGATCCAGCCGTCGCCATCCTGATCCGTGAGCTCGTCGTCGGGGATGGTGCCGTCGCAGTCGCTGTCCGCGCCGTCGCAGATCTCCTCGGCGCCCGGGTAGATCGAGGCGTTGCGGTCGTCGCAGTCGCCGTCCTCCGCGGTCCAGCCGTCCCCGTCCACGTCGTCGTTGTCGTCGCCGAACGTCTCGCTGCCGCCCCCCCCACATCCCGCGGCCAGGAAGAGGATGGCGATCCCCGGGGCAGTCCAGGTGGCTCTCATGGTCCGTGTCCCTCGCTCGGTGGGCATTGGAGGCCTCAAGGTTACCACGGGAGGCGGGGCGATCCGCTGCTATACTGATCGGCCAGCCATGGAACGATATCTACCCCTCCTGCTGGGTCTGCTGGCCTTCGTCGCCGCCGGGTGCACGGGCGAGCTCTCCGACGACGACGACGATGCCGCAGGGGACGACGACGACACCGTCGCGGAGCTCCTCGACATCCTCACGGACACCCTGCCGGACGGACGCCGCGGCGAGGCCTACGAGGCCGCCCTGAGCGCGGACTCGACCGCGACGGTGACCTGGTCGCTGGACGCCGGGAGCCTGCCCCCCGGGATCGAGCTCTCCGCCGGGGGCGACCTCACGGGGACGCCCACCGCCACCGGCGAGTTCGGGTTCACCGTGCTGGGGGACGACGGGACCCTGCTCGGCGCTGCGGATCTATCCATCTACGTGCCGCCCGTGCTCCTGCTCAGCGGGTTCGGTCCGTTCGTGGGCTACGAGGTCAACCCCTCCATCGAGGCGATCCGGTCGCTGGATGGGGAGATCGCCGGCGGCATGGACGTCCACATCGCGGAGCTGCCGGTGGTCTGGGACGAGTCGTGGGACATCCTCCTGGCCGCGATCGAGGCGGTGGAGCCGGACGTGATCCTCTCCACCGGCGTGGCCGGGACCGACGCGATGCGGTACGAGCTCGACGCGGTCAACACCGAGTGGGGCGCTGACGTGGAGGGCGTGTACGCGTCCGGTGAGGAGGTCGTCGAAGGGGGACCGTCGAACCTGGAGACCCTGCTGCCGGTGGAGGAGATGGCCGCGGCCGTGGACGCCGCGGGCCTGGCCACCACCCTGTCCACCGACGCGGGCACCTACCTGTGCAATCACATCTTCTATCACGTGGTGCACTACGCCGAGTACGACGCGCCCATCCCCACCCTCGCGGGGTTCGTCCACGTACCCCCCGTGGGGGACGCGGGCTGCACGTTCGCCCTCGAGGACGTCACCGAGGCCCACGAGCTGGGGATCGAGGCCCTGTCGATGTGGATGCGGGGGGACCGCGCGCGCGCCGAGGTCGTCGGCGACACCCACGACGCGCCGATCTACTGAACCCTCACTCCAGGTCGGGGTCCAGCGCCTCCACCAGATCCACCCGCGCGCCGGCGCTGGTGAAGCGGAAGAAGCACGCGTCGAGCTCGTCGTCGTGGTCGGTGTCCATGTCCGGGTCGATGATGTTGGTCATGTCGTCGAGCACGTTGCCCCAGTCGGACAGCGCGTCGATCAGATCCTGCAGCGCGACCACCGGGATCCAGGCCTCGCCGTGGACCTCGGGCAGGTACGGGAACCCCTGGGTCGTGTCCAGCGTGCCCCGCACCTCCAGCCCGCGCAGCATCAGCAGGAACGGTTCGTCGCCGATGAGGAACGGCATGTACGCGTACTCGACCTCGGCGAGGAAGCCGCCGTCGGGCTGGACCGTGCCGGGCGCGGAGATGATGTAGCCGAACTCGCCGTCGGCGACGACCTCCCCCTCCTCGGTGGCCAAGGGGCGCTCGTGGCCCATCCCCAGCAGCACGTAGCCGTCCGAGGGCAGGGCGTCCTGGGACAGCTTGAACTCGTTGAGGACCACCACCATGGTCGTGGTCTCGTCCGTCAGAGCGAGCTGCAGCAGGCCCGGCGCGCTGTCCGACCCCCCCACCCGCTCCACCTGCAGCTGGCGGCCGATGTCGTACGCCGGACCCCGCGGCAGCGCGGTGGAGAAGGCCGCCGAGACCTCGGTCTGGCCGTCCAGATCGAGGTCGGCGTTGAGCCGGTACACCTTGGACGGCTTGAGCGGCTCGTCGGGCGTACACGCGAGGATCGTCGCGTCGTCCTCGGGCGCGCAGCGCATGCCGAGGTTCTCGGCCCCCTTGAACAGGGTGATGTCGAAGGTCTGGCCCTCGGGGATGGTCTTGTTGAACAGCAGCTTGGGCACCACGGTCTCGGGGATCGCCGCGCCCCCGTCAGGCGGCTGTGTGGTGAGGATCTGGAATCCGCCGGGAGGACCTTCGCCCTCTTCGACGTCCTCGCAGGCGCACAGCAGCGCCGTCGCGCACAGGAGCAGGAGTTGGAGGATACGAGACACGACCAGCTTCCCTCGTCCGAACGGCGGCAGTGTACCCAAACCACGCCGATTGTCACGCACTCTTCGCTGCTCGATCTCCTTGACTGGCCGCGCGCACGCACTAGACTGGCCGCGGCCGCGCGAGGCCGGAGGGAGTACACCCCATGACGAATACACCGACGGGCTGGATTGCCGTCCTCTTCCTGTTCACCGCCCTGGCCCTGGGCACCGCCGGTTGCCCCGGTGAGGAGGGCGACGACGACGACAGCGGGCACGGCGACGACGACGACGCCACCGCAGACGACGACGACGCCACCGCTGACGACGACGACGCGACCCCGGGCGACGACGACGACGCCACGCCGGGTGACGACGACGACGCGACCCCGGGTGACGACGACGACGCCACGCCGGGTGACGACGACGACGCGACCCCGGGTGACGACGACGACGACGACACCGTGGGTGACGACGACGACACCGTGGGTGACGACGACGACACCACCCCGGGATTCGACCTCACCGGGCAGATGGTGACCGAGGAGGGGAGCGGGTACGTGCACCGGCAGACCCTGCAGGGGATGCACGCGGCGGCGCTGTGCCCCGACTGCGAGTACACCTTCGACATCGAGTACACGACCCTCGCCCAGGCGGGCAGCTGCGACTTCTGCTGGGACCTCGCCGACGGCACGTACACCCTGGGCCTGGACATGGACTACACCTACGGCGGCGTCACGTCTCCGTCGGTGTTCCTCGAGTACTACGGCTCCTGGTACTTCTTCTACTACGGCGTGCCCGGCTACGACGGCCACACGCTGGGCGTCTACTTCTACCTCACCTACTACAACTACGTGCTCGACCAGCACGGCTACTGGGACTTCGACGTGCCCGACGCGGACGGCGACGGCTTCACCGCGCTGGACGACTGCGACGACAGCGATCCGGCCGTGTATCCGGGGGCCCCGGAAGTGTGCAACGGCCAGGACGACGACTGCGACCCGAACACCCTCGATGCCGCCGACGCGGACGGCGACGGCTTCTCCGCCATCTGCGACGGCGACTGCGACGACGCTGATCCGGCGGTCCACCCCTACGCCGCCGAGGGCTGCGACGGGCTGGACACCGATTGCGACGGCGCCGCCGATCCCAGCGAGGTGGACGCGGACGGCGACGGCTTCATGATCTGTGACGGCGACTGCGACGACGCCGATCCCGCCGCGTTCCCGGGCAACCCCGAGGTCTGCGACGGCGTGGACAACGACTGCGATCCCTCCACCGACGAGGCCGCCGACGTGGACGCCGACGGCTTCACCGAGTGCGACGGCGACTGCGACGACGGCAACGCCGACGTCAACCCCGGCGCGGCCGAGGCCTGCGACGGTGTGGACACCAACTGCGACGGCGCGATACCCAACAACGAGACGGACGCGGACGCCGACGGTTTCCTCCGTTGCGAGGGTGACTGTGACGACAGCGACGCCGCCGTCAACCCCGGCGCGACCGAGATCTGCGACGGCGTGGACAACAACTGCGACGGCGCCATCGACGAGGTCGGCTGCAGCAGCATCACCGGCATGGCCCTGACCATCGAGAACACGCCGTACCTGCGGCGCCAGGAGCTGGCGGGCACGGCCGCGGCGAGCAACTGCCCGGGGTGCGAGTACACCTTCGACATCACCTACACCACCGTCATCCAGAACGGCACCAGCCTGTGGAACTACGACATGGACGACGGCACGTACACCCTGGGTTACGACGGCGACTACATGTACGCCGGGAGTAGCTACGAGGTGGTCTTCCTGGACTACAACGGCGGCTGGTACCTGTGGTACATGGCGCAGGCGGGCTACGGCGGCCACGACATCGCCTTCTCCTGGTACAACTACTACTACTCGTACACGGTGTCCCAGTACGGGTACTGGGATTTCTGAGCCCCGGTTCCTATGCTGTAGGGGATGGCCCCGATCCGACCCATCTGCCTGATCCTCGCCCTCGCCTTCGCCTCGCCTGCGGGGGCTGCCGGGCTCGTGCGCGGGCCCTACCTGCAGCAGCTGTGCGACCGATCCGTGATCGTGGTGTTCGACCTCGACGGCGAGCACGCGGCCGAGGTGCGGTACGGCCAGGGGTCCGGCGACCTCGATCAGAGCGCGTCCGCCGCGGCCGCCGCGATCCACCACGAGATCGAGCTGAACGGCCTGGAGGCCGCCACGGGCTACGGGTACGGCGTGTTCGTGGACGGCGAGGAGCTCACCGCGGACCTGTCCTTCACCACCGCCCCTGACGCGGACGGCAGCTTCACCTTCCTGCTGTACGGCGACACCCGCTCGGGGCACGACGAGCACGAGGACGTGGTGGGGGTGATGACCGACGACGACGCGTTGATCCTCGTGCACACGGGCGATCTCGTGGCTTCGGGCGACCAGGCGGACCAGTGGGACACGTTCTTCTCCATCGGCCAGCCGCTGATCCAGCACATGGCCCTGTTCCCGGTGGTGGGCAACCACGACGAGGAGGACGGCGAGGCGCTGCTCTACGAGGACGCCTTCGCCCTGCCGGGCAACGAGCTGTACTACTCCTTCGACATCGCCAACGCCCACTTCGTGATGCTCGACCAGCACGTCAACACGGTGCTGGCGTGCGCGGTGGACGAGTTGCTGGTGGACAACTGCCTGGACGAGGAGCAGGTCGCCTGGCTGGAGGCCGATCTGGCCGAGGCGAAGGCGAACCCGGACATCGATCTGATCTTCGTGGTGGCCCACTCCGGGCCCTACTCGTCCAAGGACGGCCGCGCCGGCAGCATGCACCTGCGCGTGCTGATGCCCCTGTTCGCGGCGCACGGCGTCACCGCGTTCCTGTCGGGGCACGACCACTACTACGAGCGCGGGCTGTGTGAGAACGGCATCCCCTACGTCATCTCCGGCGGGGGCGGCGCGGGCCTGTACGACATCGGCGATCCCAGCGACGACCCCCACACCGTGATCTTCAACGACTCGGTCAACCACTTCGTGGTGGTGGAAGTCTCGGGGACGGTCGTGCGGTTCGCCGCGAAGACCCTCGACGGCGTGATCATGGACGAGGTGGTGTTCGACGCGACGGATCTGGTCCCCCCGGTGGGCGACGACGACGACGATGACGACGACGCGACCGGCGGCAGCGGGCCGGGCGTACCCCTGAGCGAGGCGTCGGCCTGCGCGTGCAGCGCCTCGCCCGCCGGAGCGGCCCTCGCGCTTCCCCTGGCTGCAGCCCTCGGCCTCGCCCTGCGTCGCCGAACTCGTTGACGCCCCCTCTTCGCTTCCCCCACGCGCACGTGGGCTATGGACAGCTCGCGGTTTCCGACAGAAACTAGCGAGGAACGCGATGAGGGAAGACATGCGATCGAACCTTCGACCGCTCCTGCCGATACTCACCCTGGCCGCCGCGCTGATGGCCGGCTGCGAGGACACCGAGGAGCCCGCCGACGACGACGACACCACGCCGGAGGTGGAGCCGGGCGAGGTCGTCCTGACCGCGACCCCGTCCGAGCGCGTCCCCACCGTGCTGCAGGTCACCCTCGCCGTGGACGACGGCGAGGTCACCGCCGGCGCGGTGGAGTTCGGCCTCTCCGGCGCCCTCGACCGCGCCGTGGAGGCGGGCCTCGACGGCGACGGCGTTTGGTCCGCCCTCGTGTGGGGCCTGCCGGCCGGCGAGGAGGTCCAGCTCCTGGGGCGACTCACCGTGGACGGCGAGGAGCGCGAGAGCGACGTGGTGACCCTCACCCTCGGCGGCGCACCCACCGACCTGCCCTCGACGGAGCTGACCGTCGGCGACGAGTCCACCGGCCCGGGCGGATTCCTGGTCACCTCCTTCCTCTCCCTGCCACCGGTGGCCGTGGTCCTGGACGACGCCGGCCGGCCCATCTGGTGGTATCAGCCCGTGTGCGACGAGTGCGTGATCACCCGCGCCCACCTCTCGCAGGATCGGACGCAGATGTTACTGCTGCTCACCGACACGTCCGCGTTCCAGGAGGTCGAGTTCGGGGATCAGTGGATCTGGCGCGTGGGCATCGACGGGACGTTGATCGAGGAGATCGTCGTGCCCGGCGCCCAGCGCGACTTCCTCGAACTCGACGACGGGACCTTGGCGGTGATCACCATGGACGTGCGCAGTGTGGAGGGCCAGGACGTCGTCGGTGACCGGCTCGTCGAGCTGGCCCCGGACGGCAGCGTACGCCAGGTCTGGAGTGTCTGGGACCACCTGGAGTACGACCCCACGAATGGGGAGGACGGGTTCTGCCACGCCAACGCCGTGGACTACGACCCGGTCGAGGACGACTACCTGCTGTCGTGTCACCGCCTCGACGTGATCTTCCGCATCGACCGCGCCACGGGCGACGTGGTCTGGGCCCTCGGCGGCGACACCAGCGACTTCCTCGACTCGCAGGGGAGCATCCAGATCCTCCAGGCCCAGCACCAGTTCCAGCTGATCGACGGCGGCATCATCGTATTCAACAACCGCACCCCTTACGTGGGCTACTCCGAGGTGAGCGAGTACGTCCTCGACACGGACGCCTTCGTCGCCGAGTCCATCTGGACGACGATCGCCGATCCGCCCCTGTTCTGCTACGTGCTGGGCGACGTGACCCGCTACGACGACGGCCGCACGTTGATCACCTGGAGCACGGCGGGCCAGATCGATCTCCTCGATGCCGACGGCGACGTGGACTGGCAGCTGCAGACCGGCATCGGCGCCGCGTTCGGCTACACCACATTCTTCCCATCGCTGTACTGAGCCGCTGGTAACAGCCCGGTAAAAGGCGTTTCGCCCGTCTCGGCTTAACCTGTTCTCATGGTGGCGCGCGGGGCTTGTCTGTCACCACAGGCGGCACAGCTCATGGAGGCCAGGCGATATGAACACCGATAGATCTTTTCTCATCATCTGCACCGCGATCCTCGCGATGTGGGCCCTGCCGGCCCTTGCAGAAGAGGAGGCCGAGGACTGCCCCTGCGAGGACGTGGCCGCCGAATGCGAGGCCCCCCGCAAGAAGTCCTACCTCGGCGACGCCAACAGCGGCTGGTTCCACCTCGGCGGTGGTGTGGGCGCCATGGCGGCGGACAACGGCCGCAACAAGTTCACCAGCGGCCGCTTCATCCTCGGCGGCGGCGGGTACACCTTCGGGTTCTACTTCGGCGGCGGGATGGAGCTGTCCGGCACCCGCGCCATCCCCTTCGAGCTCCAGGGGGTGATGTCCCTGGGCGTGCACATCCCCATTCCGGTGGTGCACCCCATGTTCGGTCTCAAGGCCGGCCTCGGCCTCGCCGCGCTCCCCCGCGGCGTCGATCCCTACTTCTCCATCGACGTGGGCATGCCCGACACGGGCCACCACGCCATCCCCTCGGCCATGATCGGCTGCCAGATGGGCGTGATGATCCGCGAGTTCGACGGCAACTTCGGCGTCCGCCTGATGATCGAGCCCGCCATCCACTACTACCCACAGCTCGCCACCAAGGCCCGCGAGGTGTTCATCACGGCCGCGTTCGTGATGTAGCCCGCCCTCGCCCTTGCGTGCGGGCGCGGTGGATCAGTATCCTCGGACACCATCTCGACGGGAGGTGTCCGGATGGACATCCATGACAAGATCGCGCAACTGCGCGAACTCAAAGAAAAATCGCTAGCTGGTGGCGGCCCCGAGAGGGTGGCCAAGCAGCGATCCCTGGGCAAGGGCACGGCGCGCGGCCGCATCGACAGGTTGCTGGATCCCGGCACGTTCCGGGAGCTGGACGCGCTCGCAGTACACCGCAGCCACGACTTCGGCATGGAGAACAACCGCATCCCCGGTGACGGCGTCATCACGGGGTACGGCGATGTCAACGGCCGGACCGTGTACGTGTTCAGCCAGGACTTCACCTGCTACGGCGGCGCGCTGGGCGAGGTGTTCGCCGAGAAGATCTGCAAGGTCATGGACCTGGCGCTGCGCAACGGCGCGCCCGTGGTGGGCATCAACGACTCCGGCGGCGCGCGCATCCAGGAGGGCGTGGTCAGCCTGGGCGGGTACGCGGAGATCTTCTTCCGCAACACCGT
>CAZLEO010000353.1:0-8781 GCA_964558555.1 uncultured Rickettsiales bacterium
GGCGCCGGGGGAGGTGCGGTGGCCCGCCCCGGCGCGGGGCACGTAGCTGTGGCCGGCGAGGGCGCCGGTGAGCCCGGCCGCGCCGGTGAGGTCGGCGGCCACGACGCGCCCCTCGAGGGCCGCGTCGTGGGGGGACAGCCAGCTGCCCGGCCAGCCGGCCATCGCCAGGTGGCGGGTGACGAACTCGCACTCCGGATCGCGCGCGCCGCGGGCGGAGTCGGCGCCTTCCATGCACAGGATGTCGGCGGTGGGGAAGCTGCCGTCCGCGGCCACGGCGCGGTCCACCAGGTCATGGGCGTCCTGGTAGTCGAAGCCGTCGAGGCGCGACACGGCGAAGAGGTTGTCGTCGAACTCGTACCACGCGCTGTCACCGGCGCTGGCCCGCCGGAAGCTCGGCGGATGGGCGTAGGTGCGCACGATGCCGCAGCCGCTGACGTACCAGCCGGCGTAAGGGTTCTCGATGGTCAGGTCACCCGCCTGGCAGGTGCCGTTCACGTAGACCGGGTTGTCCACCCAGGCATAGGCGTTGCCGTTGTCGGGCTGGGGCATGCCGGCGAGGGGATCACCGCTGAGGCGGTGGCTCGCGTCGTGCACCTGCAGCATGGCCTGCAAGCTGGTGTAGAAGCCGTCGTCGGCCAGGGCCACGCGGTACGGCAGCCCGCGCACCACCACCAGGTAGTCCACGTCCTCGGGTTGGGGCAGGGCGTCCAGGCACGCGACCAGGGGATCGTGCACCAGCGTGACGTAGTCGGCGTGGTCGATCTGCGTGGTCGTGGGGTCGATGCCGTTGAGCGCACACACGTGCCCCACGGGCAGAGATCGAGCCGTGGCGTAATGTTCTGCCACGTCCAGCGCCTCGGCGTCGTCGCCGTTGACCACCACCATCACGTGGGCCGGCCCACCCCCGGCATGTGCGGTCCACGGGACGAACAGGCTCAGCAGGGCGATCCATGTGATTCGCTTCATCGCGGCCCCCTTCACGGTTGGGGACCATCGTAGAGAGCCCCGCTCGCGCGGATCAAGGTACCTTGGGCTGCGTGCGCACAGGAGGTAAGCTGAGCAGATGCCGCGTGGATCCCGGAAGCTGCCGTTCCAGCTCAGCCGTTACAAGTTCCTCGAGACCCTGGGTGCGGGCACCCAGGGCGCGGTCTATCTCGCCGAGCTGGAGGCCGAACTGGGCTTCCGCCGCAAGGTGGCCATCAAGATCGTCGGCGAGGGCGCCGGGGGCGCCGAGCGGGCCATCAAGAGCCTGGCCAACGAGGCGCGCGCGCTGGCCGCGGCCCACCACCCCAACGTCGTGCAGGTGTACGACCTGGCCCGCGTCGAGGGGCAGTACCTGCTGGTGATGGAGTACGTGGAGGGGCCGACCCTGTCCCAGGCCATCCACTACACCGCCGAGGACGGCCGGGCCCTGGCCGTGGGGGACGCGCTGCGCATCGCCGAGCAGGTGGCCGACGGCCTGGCCTGCGTGCACGCGCTGACCGACCACCGCGACGAACCCGCGCCCATGATCCACCGCGACCTCAAGCCGAGCAACATCATCCTGTCGCGCGAGGGCACGGCCAAGCTGGTGGACTTCGGCCTGGCCAAGGGCAAGCTCGTGGCGTTCCACACCGTGGTGCCCAACATCACCCGCGGCACGCCTGGCTACATGTCCCCCGAGCAGGTGCGCGGCGAGGAGCTGACCCCGGCGAGCGACCAGTTCTCGCTGGGCACGATGATCTACGAGATGTTCACCGGCGTCCCCCTGTTCCGCGACGACTCCGAACTCGCCCTGCTCAAGCGGGTGGCCGCGGCCCGGCCGTCGGCGGACCCCGACCTGCTGCGGTCGGTCTGCCCGGACCTGTTCCCCGTCGTCGTGCGATGCCTCTCGCCGACCCCGGTGGGCCGGTTCTCCGACACGGCGGACCTGGCGGGCGCCCTGCGCGATCTGCGCCGGCGCATGCACGTGTTCAGCGACATCAAGGGCCTCGTGGCCCAGGTGGAGGGGCGTGCTGCGCCCGCTGCTGCAGCGCAACCCGAGCCCTCCGAGGCCCCTGACACCGCTCCCGACGGCTTCGCCGAGGAGTCGTTCATGGAGGTGCCCTTCTCCGAGCCTGAGCAGTCCCGGCCGGGCCGGCGCCCCCGACGAGTGTCGCCGCCCACGCCGAAGCCGGCACCTGCGCCCACACCGGCGACAGAGCCGGACGGAGAAGCCCTCGTCCCCGAGGGGGGCGCGGCCGCCATGGGCAAGTCCACGGAGATGTTCTTCTTCCCCGACAGCACGGCCGAGACACCCGCCGAGCCGTCACCGCAGATCCAGGAGGAGCCCGCAGCGACCGGCGCGGTGGGGGACATGGGCAAGGGCACCGAGTTCTTCTTCTTCGGCGATGGCGACGACGCCCCGCAGCTGCCCACGCAGCTGGAGACACCCGTGCCCCCCGCGGAGGCCTCTCCCATGGAGGAGCCGGCCACGAAGCCGCATTCAACGGTGCCCATGCCAGCGCCCAGCGCCGAGGTGTCGGATTCCCAGCCCTCGGAGGACTCCGCCGATTTCGGCAGCTCCGACACGGAGAGCTTCTTCTTCGAGGACCTGCGCCCGCCGGAGGCGCGGGATCACCCCAGCGACGACTCCCTGTTCGGCGACCCGGATCGGTTGGATGATCTGTTGCCGTTGCGTGCCAAGGACTCCAACAGCGACGAGCACACCTCCCCCGACCCGTCCGAACCCGGCTGGGTGGATCCCGACGCGGTGGACTCGGGCTGGAGCGGCCCCGCCGACATCACGGACCGCGGCCTCTCCCCGTTCGGCAGCAAGCCCAAGTTCAAGGACCTCATGTCCCGCGACGTGTCGTTCCGGATGGCCCAGCCGCGGGGCAAGCAGATGAAGTTCTCCACCCCCAAGACCCACCAGTTCGGCCCGTCCAACTTCGACCTGGACCCGGTCGAGGGAGGCGTCGAAGAGGACGACCGCCGTTCCTCGGACGACGACGAGAACCTCCCCCCCTGGGAGAGGTGAGACGGACGTGCGCACGCCCTGGCCGGTCCTGATCCTGCTCCTGGGGCTGGTGAGTGCACCGGCCCATGCGCGGTGGTGGCCCGCCGATCCCATCGCGGGCGACGCGGTGACCGTGGAGGTCGTCGAACGCGGCCCCGACCACCTGGACCTGCGCCTGGTGGTCCCCGGCGTGATCGTGACCCCGCTGGACGAACGGGGGTACGCCAGCGTCGAGATCCCGGGCGAGGGCCGCCTGGGACGCGTGGGTGAGCCCGCGGTGCCCACCGTATCGCGGTGGATCGCGGCGCCGGCGGGCGCGACGGTGTGGGCCGAGGTCCTCCACGAGGACACCTTCCGCGTGCCCTGCGGGCCCGTGGCACCGCGGCAGCCCCCCCGGTATCGCAGCGGGCCGGAGCCGGCGTTCGCCGTGGTCCCGTCGGTCTACCGCTCCGACGAGCCCTTTCCGGCCGTTGCGGTGGAGGTGGGCGCCGTGGCACAGGTCCGTCACCAGGGCCTGGTGCGCCTCGAGCTGCGCCCGGTGCGCTTCCACCCTGGCGCCGGGGAGATCGAGGTGGCCCGAACCCTCGATGTGCGCGTTCACCTCGACGGCGGCGAACCTCCGCCCGCGGCGGACGTGCCGTGCTTCGAGCGGTTGCTCGAGCGCTGGGTGCTGGGCCTGCCCGAGACGCGCGACGCGGCCCCGCCGGTGCCCGAGTCCATGCTCATCATCGCCGGCGACGAGCTGGCCGAGGCGGTGGAGCCGCTGGTGGAGTGGAAGAACCGGCGCGGTGTACAGGTCATGACGCTCACGATGGGCCAGGTGGGATCGAGTCCTGCCGACGTGCGCCGGATCATCGCGGACGCGTACGAGGCGAGCGATCCGCCGCTGACCTACGTACTGCTCGTGGGAGACGAGACGCACGTGCCGGTCCAGGAGGTCGGCGCCGGCGACCACGACGGGGAGGGGGAGTCCGACTTCCTGTACACCCTCACCGAGGGGGACGACATGATCCCCGATGTGCTGATCGGCCGGTTTGCCGCGCGCACGCCGGATCAGGTCTCGGTGATGGTCGAACGCGTCGTGCGCTACGAGCGGGACGTGGGGCGCAACGGTCCGGACGGGTTCACCGAGGGCGGCACCGGCATCGGCAGCGCCGGCGTCGGCTCGTTCGATCCCGACCACGTGCGCATGGAGCGCATCGTCACGGCCATGGAGGAGTACGGCTACACCCGCACCGATCGGTTCTTCGAGGGGCAGTGGTCCAACCCCCAGGACATCGTCGCGGCGGTGGACCAGGGCCGCGGCTGGGTGTGCTTCATGGGCCACGGCAGCGGCACCAGCTGGCTCTTCGATCAGGACCACACGTTCTCCTTCGGCCTGGGCGAGATCGCCCAGCTGGACAACGACGGTCAGTGGCCGGTGGTGGTGGACGTGGCGTGCAACAACGGCGACTTCACGAACCACGAGCCCTGCTTCGCCGAGGCGTGGACCCGCGCCGGCACCCTCACACAGCCCCTGGGCGCGGTGGGGATCTACTCGTCCACCATCTCCGCGGCCTGGGACGAGCCCGCCGAGATGGAGGAGGGGGTGGTGTACAGCTTCCTCGACGACCGCGAGGCCGTCTGGGGCGAGGCGCTCGTGGGCGGTCTGCTGCACATGGAGGCGTTCTTCGGCGACAGCGCCACCGTGGAGGAGGTCAAGCTCACCTTCCTCAACTTCGGCGATCCCTCCCTGGTCGTGCGTTCCCGCGTGCCCACACACCTGGTGGTGGAGCACGGGCACACGCTCCCGCCCGGGGCCTCGGAGCTGGCCGTGGAGGTGCTCGACGAGGACGGCGTCGCCGTGGCCGACGCCGTGGTGGCCGTGAGCAGCGGTTCGGTCCTGCGGACCGTGGCGCTGACGGACGATTCCGGCGAGGCCGCGTTCGACTTCGAGCTGGCCGAGGGCGAGGAGCTGGACGTGGTGGTGACCGGGTTCGACCTGGTCACGTACGAGGGGATCATCGTGGTCATGGACGTGGAGCCGGGGGACGACGACGATCTCGCGGACGACGACGACCTGGGTGCGCCCGGGGACGACGACACGGGGCCTGCCGTGGAGATCGGCAGCGCCTGCGCCTGCGACGTGTCGCCCCCCGGGGCGCGCGGCGTGTGGGCGCTGGCCCTGGTCGCCGCCGCAGCGGTTCGGCGGCGGCTGCGCCGGGGAGGAGGCGAGGGGTGAAGGGACTCGCGCTGGGACTGGGATTCATCGTGGCGGCCCTCGGGTGCGGTCAGTGGGAGAGCGAGGGCGGGGGCCCCGGGGACGACGACGTGTCCGGCAACGACTGCACCCACGGTACGGACCTCGACGGCGACGGCTACGGCGAGGACTGTCCCCTGGGCGAGGACTGCGACGACTCCGATCCCTTCGTCAACCCGGGCCAGGCCGAACACTGCGACGGCGCGGACAACAACTGCGACGGCCAGGTGGACGAGGGGGTGCTCAACGACTGCGGCACCTGCGATCCCGGCTGCCTGTCCCTGGGCGCCACGCCCTTCCCCACCTCCGACGGCGATCCCAACGCGCAGGAGGACGGCTGCGGCCTGGACGAGAACGGCGATCTGGTGCTCGACCAGACCGAGGTCGAGTACTCCTTCCTCTGGATCGCCAACACCGACGACCTCGGCGTGGGCACCGTGTCCAAGATCGACGGCGACACCGTCGCCGAGGTGGGGCGCTACCTCACCGTAACCTGCGGCAGCGAGCCCGCGACGCCGGAGTGCGACGACATCAATGGCGCCGAGGTCCAGCAGCTGAGCAACTACCCGTCGCGCACCGCCGTGGACTTCAACTTCGACGTGTGGGTGGCCAACCGCGCCTTCTACGATGGCCAGCCGTCGGTGACCAAGATCGCCAGCGCTCCCGCCGACTGCATCGACCGCAACGGCAACGGCGTCATCGACACCTCCACCGACCATGACGGCGACCTGACGATCCTCACCGACTGCGACAACGACGGGTACTTCGACAGCGGCGCCACGGCGTGCGACAACGGCAACCCCCCCGAGTTTCTCGGCCTGGACGACGAGTGTGTGCTGTTCACCGTCAACTACGGCGGCATCGACGAGATCGGCCGGTCCGTATGCCTGGACGCGGGCACCCTGAGCCCGGACGGCGTCTACATCGGGCCGGGCAACGCCTGGGTGTGTACCAACAACCGCATGCCCAACCAGTGCTTCCAGCTCAGCGGCGAGACCGGCGAGCTGCTGGCCACCGTGGAGCTGCCGTCGAACTCGCTGCCCTACGGCTGCGCCGTGGACGGCGAGGGCATCCTCTGGGCGTCGGGGGGCTGGTCCAGCGCCAACCTCACCTGGGTGGATTCCACCGATCCGGCGGGGGTCGGCGCGCACACCGTCGCGCCGCCCCAGGCGCCGGCCCACCTGTACGGCGTGGCCGTGGACGAGGACGACAACATCTGGCTCGCGGGCTGGGACTCCCAGACCGTCTACCGCTACGAGCCCGACCGCTCCTCGGTCATGACCCTGCTGGACGGGACCTGGTCTCAGGTGACGCTGAACAACGGCGCCACTGCCGGCCTGGCCGCGGACAACCGGGGCTACGTGTGGGTGGCCGAGAACGACGCGGGGTACATCTACCGCGTCGATCCCTCGCTGGTCCCGTCAGGCGGCGAGTACACCGTCACGGGCACGGATCGCTGGGGCCCCTTCGGCGAGACCCTGCGGGGCGTGGGCGTGGACTTCCGCGGCAACGTCTGGGGTGTCAGCTACATCGAGAATCGCGCGTCGCGCATGGAGGTGGACTCCAACGGAGACGTGATCAACCCCAACGCGGGTGAGGTCTTCGTCGGCGAGCATCCCTACACCTACAGCGACTTCACCGGCTACGGTCTGCGCATCTTCACCAACCCGCACGGCTGGTGGAGTTACCTCATCGAGGGATGCGGGGAGGGCACCTACTGGCACGAGGTCGAGTGGACCGGCTACGAACCCGCCGGTACGGACGTCCTCTTCACCGCGCGAAGTGGCGCCACACCCCACCAGCTGGGCGACTACACCGGTACCTACGACACGTCGCCCGCCGACCTGAACCAGTCGCCGGGCGGCCCCATCGACCCCAACCCCGCGTCGTACCTGGAGATCCGCTTCGAGATGTACTCCGACGGCCAGGAGAACACGCCGTCGTTGAGCTCGGTGAACGTGACCTGGTCCTGCCCCTGATCTAGAGCGCCGCCCCCAGCTCGACACCCTCGCGGATCGCCCGCACCGCGTCGAGGCCGCCCGCCTCGCGTGCACCGCCGATGAGGTGGACCGACCGACCCTGTTCGCGCAAGGGTGCGGCCAGCTCGTCCAGGGGCTCCTGGCCCGCGCACAGCACGACCGTGTCCACCTCGAGCAGGCGTGATCGGCCGCCCACGGTGATGTGGAGCCCCTGGTCGTCGATGCGGTCGTAGGTGACCCCGGGGATCATCTCCACGCCCCGGTCCAGCAGCCGCTTGCGGTGGATCCACCCCGTGGTCTTGCCCAGGCCGGCGCCCACCTTCCGGGCCTTGCGCTGGAGCAGGTAGACCGTGCGGTGGCACGGCAGGGGATCGGGGTCGTCGGGCAGCAGCCCGCCGGGGTGGCGTCCGGTGCGGTCGATGCCCCACTCGTCGAGGAAGGCCCGCACGTCCCCGCGGTCGGGGGTGCGGTCCATGGTCAGCAGCTCGGCCACGTCGAAGCCGATGCCCCCGGCGCCGACCACGGCCACGCGTACGCCGGCGAGCTCGGGTGCGGCCAGGGCGTCGAGGTAGGACAGCACGCAGGGGTGGTCCACCCCCTCGATCGCCGGCGTGCGTGGCTTCACGCCGGTCGCCAGCACCACCTCGTCGAAGCCCTCGAGCATGGGGGGCGCGGCGCGGTGGTCCAGCTTCACGTCGACCCCGTGGCGGATCAACTGGCTGCGGAAGTAGCGCAGCGTCTCGCGGAACTCGTCCTTGCCCGGCACGCGCAGCGCCCGGTCGAGCTGCCCGCCGATGCGTTCGCCGTCGTCGAACAGGGTCACGGCGTGGCCGCGCTGCGCAGCGGTGACCGCGCAGGCCAGCCCCCCGGGGCCAGCACCGACCACGGCCACGCGGCGTGGGTCTGCCGTGGGCTCGAGCACCAGCTCCGTCTCGCGGCAGGCCCGCGGATTGACCATGCAGCTGACCACCTTCAGATCGAACACCGCGTCCAGGCAGGCCTGGTTGCACGCGATGCAGGTGTCGATCTCGTCCACGCGGCCCTCGGCAGCCTTGCGCACGAACGCCGGATCCGCCAGCAGCGGCCGGGCCATGGACACCATGTCCGCGTCGCCGCGCGCCAGGACCCGTTCGGCGAGGTCGGGCGTGCTGATGCGGTTGGTCGCCACCAGCGGCACGTCCACCTTGCCCATCAGGCGTCGCGTTGCCCAGGTGAATGCACCGCGCGGCACGGTCATGGCGATGGTGGGGATCCGCGCCTCGTGCCAGCCGATGCCGGTGTTGAGGATCGTCGCGCCCGCCTCCTGCACGGCCACCCCCAGCCGGACCACCTCGTCGAGGGTGCTGCCGCCCTCCACGAGGTCCAGCATGGACAGCCGGTAGATCACGATGAAGTCGTCGCCCGCGCGCCGGCGGACCTCCCGCACGGTCTCGAGCGCCAGACGGACGCGGTTGTCGCGGCTGCCACCCCAGCGGTCGTCCCGCCGGTTGGTCCGCCGGGCGATGAACTGGTTGATCAGGTAACCCTCGGAGCCCATAACATACACGCCGTCGTACCCCGCCAGGCCCGCCCCCTCCGCCGCGCGG
>CAZLEO010000354.1:0-8762 GCA_964558555.1 uncultured Rickettsiales bacterium
GTCGTCGTCGGAGATCTCACCGGGGCACCCCGCGAACAGCAGCAGGGCGGCCATGCCGCACAGCCAGCGCGGGATCACGGCAGCACCACCTTCCGGATGTGGGCGCAGTAGCGGTCGAGCACCAGCATGTAGCCGTCCATCATCAGCACGTCGGTGGGCGTGGAGTAGGTGGCCTCGTCGATGGGGCCGTCCACCGGTGCCATCACGTCCGCGTCGCCGCTGAAGGTGGTCAGCAGGCCGGAGTCCGGATCGTACTGCCGGACGGTTCGTCCGCCGAACGAGGCGATGTAGATCAGCCCGGTGGCCGGGTCGATGTCCAGGCCCAGGGGATTGCGCATCTTGCCCAGCTCACCCACGCCGTCGGTCTCGGTGCAGTCGTCGCGGTCCCCGGCGGCGATCTCGGTCTCGCCCGTGACCATGTCCACCGCGACCAGGGTGCAGGCGGTGTAGTCGGTGACGTAGAGCGTGCCGCCACCATCGGCGATGATGCCCTCGGGGTCGGTGAACGGGTTGTGGGGGTCGTCCACCGCGACCAGGGTGGTCACCTCGAAGGTCTCGGGGTCCATGCGGCGCACGGCGTGGTTGGAGTTGTCGGCGATGTAGAGCATGCCGTCCTCGGCCAGGACGATGTCCCGGGGCCGGTTGAAGCGCGCGTCAGCGCCGGTGCCGTCGAGGTAGCCGGAGTCGCCGGGCTCGCCGGCCACGGTGATCACCTCGTGGGTGGTGCCGTCCACGGTGCGCACCACGTGCATGGCGGTCTCGACCACGAACAGCTTGCCGTCCACCCAGGCGCCCGCGGACGGGTTGGTGAACCTCGCGTCGGTGCCGATGCCGTCGAGGTGCTCGAAGGACTCGGCCGATCCCGCGATGGTGACCACCTCGGCGGTGTCGGCGTCCAGCAGCCGGATCTCGGAGTTGAGGGTGTCGATCAGCCACACGTCCGAGCCGTCGCCCTGCGTCAGGCCGCGCGGTTCGCTCATGCGCACGTCCGTGCCCACGCCGTCGTCCGTCCCCGAGTTGTCCACGGCGCCGGCCACGGTGGACACGGTGAGATCGTCGTCGGCCAGATCGATGTGGCGGATGGCGTGCCCGCCGGGATCGACCACGTACAGGTTGGCGTCGGGGCCCACGGTCACGGCGATGGGCCAGCTGAACGACGCCTCGTCGGCGGGACCGTCGGCGTTGCCATTGACGCCGATGCCCGCGACGGTGGTGACCATGCCCACGTCCAGGCGGATCCTGCGGATGGAGTCGTTGTCCGAGTCGGCGATGAACAGGTAGCCGTCGTCCAGGGCCACGCCGGTGGGGTAGGAGAAGCGGGCGTCCTGGCCGGTGGCGTCCACCAGGCCGGTCTCGCCGTCCGGGCTGCCGAACAGGGTGACGATGTGGCGTTCGGCCACGTCGATGCGACGGACGTTGTGGCCGTGGCGGTCGGCGTACCACAGGTAGCCGTCCGGGTCGTACAGGATGCCGCGGGGCTTGCCGATGCGCGCCTGGCCTGCGTAGCCGTCGGAGATGCGGCACGTACCCTCGACACCGAGCATGATGTCCCCGATGCCCTGGTCGATGTTGACGCGGCGGATGACGCAGTTGTCCAGGTCGGACACGTACAGCACGCCCTCGGCGTCGAAGGTGACGTCGAAGGGATCGCCCGCGTCGAACTCGCCGCCGAGCACCTCCAGCGTGTCCACGTCGCCGGTGTCCGGATCCACGGTGCGGATGCGGGCATTCTCGCGGTCGGCCACGTAGATCAGGCCGTCGGGGCCCATCTCCAGGCCGCAGGGGTAGGCGAACAGGACGTCGCCCTCGTCGGAGTCGGCGTGGCCGGACACCCCCGGCGTGCCCGCCAGGGTGGTCACCTCGCCGGACACGGGATCGAAGACGCGGATCGTGTTGCCGTTGCCGTCGCTGACGTACATCAGCCCGTCGTGCCAGTCGGCGCCGTACGGGTGGAAGAAGTACGCGTCGGTGCCGATCCCGTCGCCGATCCCGGCGCCGCCGGGGGACCCCACGTAGGTGGTCACCATCGCGGCCTCGTCCACGGTGACGATGACCTCGAGGTCGGTGGTGTCGAGCCCGTCGTCGGCGATGAACGTCAGGTCGTACACGCCGATGTCGCCGGTCTCGGGCGCCAGCGTCAGCGTGCCGGTTCCGCCCTCGGCCTCGAAGTCGGCGAAGGGGGGCAGCCCCGTGTGCGTCAGCGCGACGTCGTCCCCGTCGGGGTCGGTGGCGCTGATGGAGAGCTCGGTCTCGTCGCCCTCGCGGAGATCCACCGGGTCCACGGGCTCGAACTCGGGCGCCGCGTTGCCGGCGGTGGTGTCGTCGTCGTCGTCCGCGGTGGTGTCGTCGTCGCCGGCCGAGTCGTCGTCCGCCTCCTCGTCGCAGCCGAGCACGAGCAGCGCGCCGAGCAGGAGCAGGAGACACGACAGGGTCCACCCGAGCCGGGTCGACGGCGCGGTGGAGGTGTGGAGCTTGGTCATGATGGGGGCTGTCCTAGTTCGCGGAGACCTCGAACACGGTCAGGAACGGGGGCGCGGGGTTGGCGCAGGTGGTGCAACGCAGGGCGAGGAGCCAGGTGCCCTCGGCGGTGATCCCGCTGAACGGGCTGCCGTTGTCGTCGGTCAGCGTGGTCAGGTCGGCGGCGGTGCCGCCCGCGGTCAGGTCGAGGTACCACATGCCGTCGTGGATGTACTCGAGGTCCAGCAGGTTGTCCTCGAGGTCGGCCGGGGTGAGGTCCGCGTAGTAGCCGACCATGACCTGGTCGATGTCGCCCATCTTCATCTCGTTGCCCTGGCCGTCCAGCGTCAGGCCGGACCAGTCGATGAGCAGCGCGGTGTCCACCGGCGCCGGCAGCGGCGTGGCCGAGGTGATGTCCACGTCCACGGTCAGGGTGGTGCTGGTGTTGTCCAGCACGACCTCGGAGGTGTCGGCGCCCGCAGTGGGATCGAGGAAGGCCGCCATGACCGTGCCCACGCCCGGGGTGTTCCCCTTGGCCAGGGTGATCAGCCACGACTGACCGTAGTCCAGCTCGAAGTAGGTCTCCACGTCCACGTCGGTGCCGAACAGGGTGCAGTTGCCCATCATCTCCGAGGTCTGGCCGGTGACCTCGGTGAACAGGTACAGGCCCACGTCGGCCTGCTGCAGCGTGTTCTGGCTCAGGCCGATCTCCACCTCCTCGTGGCTGAGGTAGGTGAAGACCACCAGGGACATGGTGTCCACGTCCGCGGCGGGATCCATGGCGTGGGTCTGGAAGTCCGTGTCCACGGCGCTCCAGTCGATCAGCACGTCGGTGAGCTCGTCCACGGAGTACGCCGAGATGTTCATATCGCCGTTGAAGCTGTAGTTGTGCGCGTCGGAGAGGACCAGCTCTCCGGAGACGTCGTCGTCGTCGTCACCCTCCTGCGGGCAACCGGAGATCAGGGCGGTCAGGCACAGGGCGAGCAGCGTGAGCAGTCCGTTACGGGGTGTCATAGAAGGACTCCAGCCAGTTGGTATAGGAGAACCCAGCACCGACTTCGTCGATGTTGAGTCGCCAGATCACTTCGCGATCGTAGTTCACTTCTTCGAGCTGTCCGGCGGTGCTCCAGGTGACCAGCGTGTTGCCGTCATCGAAGCGATGCACGTCGCCCAGCCCGTAGTTGTACAGCTCCGGAACCGAGTGGTAGGCCCACTCGACCGAGGCGTTGAAGGTGTCCTCGTCGAGGGTGTACTGCACCACTCGGGAGACATGATCCGCGGGATCGCCGTTGTCGAAGATCAGGATGCCGTCGTCGAGCACCTGGAACTGGTGCTGGTAGTACGAGAAGTCCCAGCCGTGGCCGTTGATGAGGAAGTCGCTGTCCTCGGTGCCGAGCTTCCACACGGGCTCACCCGTGGCGCGGTCGATCTTGTAGATGCAGTGCAGGTTGCGGATGGAGATGTAGTAGCAGTCCTCGACCGGATCGTAGTCCAGGGCGTTGGCGTGGCTCCAGCTGACGATGTAGTCGCCGAGACCGGGGTACTCCTCCCAGTCCCAGATGTTCCAGATCTCCACCTCGGAGCCGTCCGGCCGCAGCTCGACGATCACGTCGCCCGCGGTCTCGGTGTCCTCCACCATCCTGGTGTCGTACTTGATCATCGCGATGGTCCCGTCCGGCAGCTCCACGTAGTCGTGGTGGCCTTCGATGCCGCCCTCGATGACCTCCAACGACGTGCCGTCGAGGCTGACGCGGACGAGGTCGTCGGGATCCTCGAACTCGGTGTCCTCGGCGGGTAGCTGCAGGATGAACGACTCGCGGTCCACCGAGAAGGTTAAGCGGGACAGGGCGGGGGGCTGACCTTCCGTGTGCTTGTACCACCAGATGTAGTCGCCGTCCGTGTCCAGGATGACCGGGACGGGCGGCTGCGCGAGGAGCGTGGTCAGCATGAAGCCCTCGTGCTTCTCGTCGGGGGAGGCCATGACCATGTCCAGGGAGGGGAACGACGGCGGCACGGCGCCGGTGGTGGCCGTGTGGTCCTCGCCCGTGACCGTGCCGTCCGAGGTCACCTCGGCGGTGCGGAGGTGGTACTCGGAGCCGGCCTTGAGGCCGATCAGGACGGCCTGGTACGTGCCGTCGCCCTGGTCCTCGGCCGGCGCCTGGACCCCGTAGTCCGTGTCCAGGCCGAACTCCACGTAGGCGCTGTCCGGCGTCCCGGCGGGGGTCCACTCGACCGTGAATACGGTGGGGATCACCTCGCTGCGGGTCACCGTGATCCCGTCCTCGCTGGTGGTGTCGTCGTCGTCGCCGGGGATCGTGCCCTCGTCGTCGCAGCCCGCGGCGCACAGGACGAGCGCCAGGAGCAGGACCGGCCACGAGCGCCCGTGCCGGCTAGGTCCGTCGATGCATGGGTATGGGAGTGTCATGATTCCTGTCAGCTTCGAGCGTCGGGTGCCCCATGTGGAACGCGCGCTCCGCGACGCGCGTGCAAGTTGTAGCCGATGAAGACCGGACTGGCAACCGATCCGGACCGGCCGGAAACGCCCCGGGAACCACCGCTGCGCCGGTGGCATAATGGGACCGGGAGGTCCCCCCGATGGCACGATCACACATCATGACGTTCGCGCGCACGGCTATGGGTACAGCGCTGATCTGGATGCTGGGTCTGGCGGTGGCGGCCTGCAACAACTCCGGCAGCAACGAACACGACTGGGACGACGACTCGGCTGCCGGCGACGACGACGCCACCGGCGACGACGACGACGTCACCGGCGATGACGACGACACCGGGGACGACGACGACACCACCGGCGACGACGACGACGCCCAGGACTGCTCCGGCGGAAGCGGCGCAGCCGTGGGGGGCGAGTTCCTGACCGTCTCCGGAGCGAGCACCTGGTTGTACGTCCCCCAGGACGTCCTGCCCTGCGCCCCGCTGATCCTGCTGGGCCACGGCGGCTCCAGCCCCGGGGGCACCCTCCCCGACGGCAGCGGCATGTGGAACGATCAGCTCGGCACCGGCCTGCCCGCCGAGGCCGAGGTGCGCGGCTTCGCCCTGATGGTGCCCTACCTCGAGGACGCGCAGCACGTGCAGCACCAGTGGAGCGCCTACGAGGTCCCGGAGGTCAACGCGATGATCGACGAGGCCGCGGCTCTGCTCGACATCGACCGCAACCGCGTGCTGTTCGCCGGCCAGTCCGCCGGGGGGCACATGGCCGCCTGGTACGGCCTGTACGAGCCCGGCAACGCGCCCCAGATCGCCGTCATCTCCGCGGGCATCGGCGGCGCCGGCTTCGACTACCCGGCGGACGAACCCGACCCCAAGCTGCCGTTCTTCGTCGCCCACGACCCCGAAGACCAGATCGTGCCCTACTCCTACTCGGTCCACCTCGTCGACCAGCTCGAGGCCCACGGCCACGAGGTCGTGTTCGGGGACTACGAGCTCGGCGGCAACGGCCACGGGTGGTCGGCGCAGCTGACGCAGGATCTGGTGGACTGGTGGTTGCTCTAGCAGGAACCGGGTCGGCTCGAGTCAATCCACTGAGTCATGGCCATTCGAGGGCGGATGAATCTGGCGAGACGTCAGCGGTGGGAAGCACGCCACGACGCAACGACGCCACGACGCCACGGAAGGCAAGTGTCCAGGGAGCTGGTTTTGTGTCTGGGATCTGAGGTAGCTGTTCGGACGACCACAAGAGATCCCGTTCCGGCGTGGCGCCGCTGCGTCGTGGCGTCGTGGCGTGATTCTCCAGACCGAGCATCGACACGGTATTGGCCATGCTGATTGGACCCTGGCTGGGCGGTCGAACTACAGCCGCGGCCGGATCGTCACCAGCAGCGCCGGCAGGATGATCAGGTCGCCGAGCAGGCCGGCGATCATGGCCGTGGACGTGAGCAGGCCGAAGTAGATCACGGACTTCACCCCCGCCAGGGTGAGCACCAGGAAACCCGCGGTGAGGATGCAGGTGGTGGCGGTCATGGCGGCGCCGGCGGTGGCGCAGGTGCGTTTCACGGCGTGTTCGTGATCGCCGCCGGACTCGGCCAGCTCGACCTTGTAGCGGTAGAGGAAGTGGATCGTGTCGTCCACGACGATGCCGATGACCACCGCGGCGATCGTGACGGTGGCCAGGTCCAGGTGGATGCCGACCAGGCCCATGATCCCCAGGGTGAGGAAGATGGGGAAGACGTTGGGCATGACCGACAGGGCGCCGAGCTTGATGGACCGGAACACGACGATCATCAGCACGAAGATGACGGCGAAGGCCAGCGAGAAGCTCGAGATCTGGCTTTCCACCACGTAGTCGATGATCTGGCAGTACAGGGGCAGGTAGCCGGTGGGCTGGATGATACCGGCGTCGCCGATGGCCTCCTCACCCAGCGCGGTGGCGTCGTCGATGACGGCGAGGAATCCCTGGGCCGTGGTCATCTGCACGCCGGCGGTGACGCGGGCGCGGCGCTGGGGCGCGTCGGTGAGGTGGACCATGTCGTTGTCGGGGTCCGACTCGTACAGCAGCAGGGACTGCTCCAGGGCCTCGGGCGTCTCGGGCACGGTGAAGTGCTTCGGATCGCCGTCGATGAGGACCTGGTTGAGGCGCTTGGCCACGTCGGGCAGCGCGGCGGTCCAGGAGACGCGGGGGTCGGCCTCCAGGGCGCGCTGCCAGGTGTCGATACGGCCGAGCAGATCGGGGTCACGCACTCCGTCGGGGCCGGTGGCCTCCACGGTGAACTCCAGCGGCACGTAGTAGCCGAAGCTCGCCTCGATGCGGTCGGAGTCGACCCGCGCCGGGTGGCTCTTCTTGAGGAAGCCGATGGAGAAGGTGTCCACCTGGACGCGGGACACGCCGTAGCCGCCGAGCAGCACCAGCACGCCGGCCAGGCCGAGCACCATCGCCCGATTGGCCACCGACCAGGCGCAAAGGCGGGTCAGCAGCCTGGACAGCCACCAGTCCGTCACGTGCGTGGGCCGGGGCGCGAAGCGGGGCGAGGACAGCGCCGCGGCGCTGGTGGCCACCGTGACCACGAACGCGAGGAGTACGCCGATGGCGGCGAACACGCCGAGCTGGCGGATGACCTCGGTGCGCGCGGTCATCAGCGAGGCGAAGCCCACCGCCGTGGTCACGGACGTCAGCAGGCAGGGACGCACGATGAAGGCGAGGCTGCGCAGGGTGCTCTCGCGGTCGGCGTCGCGGCCGCCGCGCTCGGCCTGGTGCAACAGCATGTGGATGGCGTCGGCCACCCCCACGATCACGACCATGGTGGGCAGGACCATGGTGATCATGTTGATGTCCAGGCCTGCGGCGCCGTACAGCCCCATCACCGCCAGCATGGTCACCAGCACGATGGACAGGGCCACCACCACCGGCCCCAGCCGCCGGAACATCAACACCAGCACGAACACCACCACCAGGTAGCAGACGCTCATGAACAGGGTGGAGTCCCGCGTGGAGATGCGGTTGAGGGCGTTGTAGACCACACCCAGGCCGGCCATGTGGACGTCCACGCCGTCGGGGACGGCCTCGTCCAGGACGGTCTCCACCTCGGTGAGCACGGTGTCGCGCCGCAGGTCCATGTCCTCGGCGTCGTCCATCTGGGCCAGGATCAGCGCCGTGGAGCCGTCCGCCGAGACCAGCCGGCCCGCCAGCAGGGGGTCGCCGAGCACGCGGTCGCGGAAGGCCCCCAGCGCCGCCTCGTCCGTCGGGACCTCCTCCATCAGCGGCCCCACCTCGATGGTCCAGGCGTCGGCGCGGATGTCGTCCACCGAGGTGATGGACGTGGCCCGCTTCACGCCGTCCACGGCCTCGACGCGGGCGGTCAGGTCGCTCAGCAGCTGCAGGAACTCGCCGGTGAAGATCCCGCCGGCCGGCACCAGGGCCACCACGGCCACCTCGTCGTTGCCGAAGTCCTCCTGGAACTGGTGGTAGGACTCCACCGTGGGGTCCCCCTCGAGGAACCACGACTCCAGCGAGTTGTCCACGCCCACGCCGGTGGCCAGGTATCCGCCCACGCCGGCGATCCCCAGCAGCACCACGACCACGAACCAGCGCGCGCGGGCCAGCGCCTCGACGATGCGTAGCGTCATGACATCACCCGTTCCAGCACGAAGTTGCCATAGAAGAAGGCGCGGTCACCGCGGTGGAGCTCGGCCGCGCGATCGGGGAACGTCTCGAGGCGTCCGGCCAGGGCCTCGGGCCGCGACCGCGGCACCATCATGTTCCAGTAGGCCAGCCGCGCCCCGGGGCGCGCCCCCCGCCTCAGGTGGTCGAGCGGGGCGATGTAGGCCGCCGCGGGCACGGACGAGAACACCTC
>CAZLEO010000355.1:0-8699 GCA_964558555.1 uncultured Rickettsiales bacterium
CCAGGCTGCGTCCTGGCCCTTTGTGGGAAGGCTGCGCAAGGAGATAGACTCCACTGGAACCAACACCAGCTGGTCGGCTCTCGTCGCTCCAGCCTCAGAGGGGTCCTTCTACCGGACACAGGGGAAGGCGAACGGGTGGACCATGGACAGCATCTGGCGTAGACGAGGCCACGTGTTGACGTTCACGTTAATGATCTCCCTCGCTGCGACTCCCGCCTCCGCGGCGCCCAGCGCCGACAAGGTCGACCGCTTGGTCAGAAACGGAAACTCCGAAAAGGCCTGGGATCTGTGCGCCAAGACGCTGGAGAAGGAGGCTGGATACCTGGAACCCGACTTGTATGCCGTCTGCGCAAACGCTCGTCTGGCGTGGCTGTCGGCGGCCAGTCCCGCAGGCCTCGAACTGGGCCAGTTGGCGGACTTCTGGGCCACATGGTGCCATACACCCGCTCCCGTCGGTGCCTGTGAAGACGGCGCACGACTCATGGTGGAGCGCGCGGGTGACAACCCGATGCAACTATGGCCCGTCGTGCTGCGGGTCCTGAACACAGAGGCGGGAAGGGCCGCGATCGCCACTTTGTGGGCTCAAGCACAGGCGGCAGGGACATCCGCGGCAGCTCTGGCATTCGCGCAGTACTTCCCGCAGACACAGGAAGGCGCCCTCGCTCTGGTCCGGGCGCGCGACCTGGCTTTCAGCGAGGCCGAGGGAGCCAATACTCCGCCGGCATGGCGAGCGTTGCTGGACGCGTGGCCCGACCACCCCCGAAAGGTCGAAGCTGAGCGGCGGTGGAATGGTGCGCTCTTCGAAGAGGCTGCCCAGATTGACAGCTCGGCGCGGTGGCGATCGTTCCTAGACACCTGGCCAAATCATCCGCGCCGGAACGAGGCCGAAAGCCGCTGGCACCAAGCGCTGTTCCGCGAAGCAGAGGGCGGTGGACCGCTGGCGTTGATGGCGCTCACCGACGACTACCCGTCCCACCCCAGGGCGCTCGAGGCCCGCGTTCGGGCCCATGGCATGAAGGCGCTCGTGTACCTGGTCGACACGCAGACCAGGAGGTTCCAGTCTGTGCTCCTGGCCAATGAACCGCGGGGAGAGGCCGTCTCTCCGAATTTCGATTCGATCCACGTGCTGCCCGCCAAGGAGGGGCGGCCCCCTCAGGCCCGACTGGCTCTACTCAGAACGGGCGTGGAGGCGGAACCGAGCGGGGCGGAGCCCTCCTGGACACTCGAGGAGGACGGGCACCTCGTGGGCGTCCTGGAGCACGAGCTATGTCAGCCGAACGGTGGTGACACCTGGTTCGCCGTCATCATTGATAGCGAGGCCCCACCGCAGCACTTCCCCTTCCAGATACGTCACACATGTGGGGAGTAGCGTGATGCGAGCCACTGCCAAGGAACACGGCCTCTCCCAAGCACATCATATCGTCGCGGCGTTCACGTTGATCGCTTGGGGTGGGTATCTAGCCTTTCTACCGCCCGCCACCGCACGGGCAGAAGACCGAACTACCCACTGGACGTACGTGTCGACGGGCCGTCTCCATACATGCGGACTCGCCAAGGATGGGACGATCCGCTGCTGGGGAGACGATAGCAACGGCCAATCGTCTGCCCACGCCGACTGGCCTCCTGACTGGAACGGACCCACCGCTGGCAGGTACCGGGCGGTATCCGCTGGCTGGTGGCACACGTGTGGCCTCCTCACCGACGGCCGGCCCGTGTGCTGGGGGGCCAACGACCACGGCCAGTCTTCCCCCCCGGAGAACGAACGATTCGTGGACATCACGGCAGGCAGTACGTTCACCTGTGGACTGCGACGAGATGGCCGGGTTCTCTGTTGGGGCAATCATCCTACGGATATCCCGGAGACGGCGTTCGGGAGCATCGATGCTGGCGACGCCCATGTGTGCGGGCTCACGACCAGCGATATTTACGTGGAACAGATCGACATGGCTGGGGTGATCGCCGGATCGTCGAAGATGAACACAGACTGTTGGGGCGAAGGTGAACTGTACTGGGAGACATCTGGCCACGGCCAGTCGTACGTGCCTGTAGAGACTTGGAGCGGCGGCGAGATGGGACGTCTCCAGCAGGTGAGCGCTGGCTCCGGCCACACTTGTGGACTCAAGGAGGATGGCTCGCTGGAGTGCTGGGGGGCGGATGGATTCGGAGAGTCCACCCCTCCCGGATGGCGTTATTCTGCGGTGAGCGCGGGAGGATACCATTCCTGCGGGATCGTGAAACGTACCAAGGCGACGCCGGACCCGTTCGTGGAGTGCTGGGGCTGCGGGTGGAGCGCCAGAGATCCAGAGATGCGGGATGGTCAGCTGGTTGTAGTGCGGTACCAGAAGGACAACAAGGGCATGTTCGGTGGCCAATCGATCGATCTCGGCCAGTGCACCACCCTGCATGGCGACTGGACCCAGATCGACGCGGGCCACCTACACAGCTGCGGAATCCAAGCCGACGGCAATCTGTATTGCTGGGGAGACAACTCGTCGGGGCAATGCGGCCCCTTCGAGAATTTCGATGGCACCTTCTCTCCGGAATATACGAACATGGCCCTCGGCCTTCTTGCGCGCCCGCGGGCGACCAAGGTCCTCAACCCCTACCTCGATTCCGTCGCCGAGGAGAAGTACCGCACCGCGGACGCGAAGGCCGCCAACTTGTACAAGATGGCGGTCGACAAGCTCGCAGAGGGGGACCGCGCCGAAGCTCGACAGTCCCTGAAGCAGCTGGTGTCGCTGGACAACGCAGAGGATTACGAAGAAGAGGCCAGCCTGCTACTGGCCCGAACGTTCTTCGACGAGGAGACTCACTCCGAGTTTCTACAGGCCATCGATCGCTGGGTCCAGGACCATCCTGGAAGCCGGTTGCTGCCCCGGGCTGAGGTGACGCGCGGTCGAGGCTACTTGATGGCGAGCAGCGTATTTCGTGGCGACGAAGCGTTCGCTTCGGGTGAAGCAGCCCGCCGCCTCTGGCAGGCGGAAGCCACGTTGCGCGGTGTCCTAACCTTCCATTGGGAGGACAAGAGAAGCGCTGGGGAGGCCCTCTACGGGCTGTACTGGGTGTACCTGAATCTCGGTCTCGAGGAGGCCGCTCTCGAGATCTGCGACGAGATGGCCAGCGCCCATCCATCGCACTACCTGACAGTCAACCTGCTGTCGAAGGCCGCCGGGCGCGCCTGGGTCCGTCAAGACTACGAGGCTGCCGCACGCCTCTACCAGCGCCTGCTCGACGAATTCGGTGAGGTGGTCAATACCGAAGCGGTGGATGCGTTCCTAACATCGGTCCGCCTGGTCGGACAACCCGCGCCGGCCATGGATCCTGACCACTGGATCGGGAGTTCCGTCGACATCACGAGGTCATCCTCGGAGCACACGTTGCTCCTGTACTGGAATGAGTCCTGCGACCACTCCCGGGCCGCGATGCCACGAGTAGCCGAGATTGCGGGCACCTATACTCCGCAAGAGATCCGCATCGTAGGGTGGACCCGGCATCTGTGGCGCCAGACGGATGAGACGGTCTCCGGCTACTTGAAGGAACAGGGGATCGAGTTCCCCAATGCGGTGTTCCCGGAGGAGTCCACAGCCCACCAACCATATGGTTTCGGCGGCACACCCGCGGCAGCCCTCATCGCTCCCTCGGGTATCGTCGTGTGGCGCGGTCATCCGTCAACCCTGGAAGACGACCTACTGAGAGAGCTCCTCTACCCAGGAACCTGACCCCGCATAGGTCGCGGATTTCAGAGCCCCTCGCTCCTAAACCACGCGTCCAGCTCACGGTCGAGCCGATCCAACTCCGTCTCCGCCTCCCGGATCTTCCGCATGTCCTCGCGAGACTCGGCGTCGTTGATGCGCTCGATGAATCGCTGGGCATCCTTGTAATCACCGAGCTGCGTGGACTTGCTCCGGGCGGTGCAAGTCCGGGATAACTGGAGCGCCGAATCGCCCCATCCGGACACGTCGTAAACCAGTACAATGAAGCATCGAATGCTGGAAGGAGGGGCCCCGGTGCGCGACCGATTCTACGTCGTCAGAAACGTAATGCTCGTTCTGGTGATCGGCGCCAGCTGCTGGCCAGGGTGCGCCCTCCGGCAGCTGGAGAATCATGCCGATCCGCACAAGCGGATGGACGCGGCGCGGGCGCTCGGGCAGAGCCCGAACGAGCGCCAGGTGGAGGCCTTGTGCGCCGCCCTGGTCGCCGACAGGGATCTGGACGTGCGTCGGGTCGCAGCTGAGGCACTTTGGGCGTCGGACCTGCCCGGAGGGCGCGCATGCGTGCTGGGCGAACTGCACAACCCGGCCAACCAGTGCACCGTAGCCGATTTCCTCTGGCACCACGTGGACGCGGATCCGGAGTTGGCGTTCGAACTGAGCCCGTTCGCAACCGGGCGGTGGAACCACGAGTGCCTGGTGGAGTACTTCGTGACTCTGGGAGACCACGCCTGGCCCGTCCTAGAGCAGGGGCTGACCTCGGGCGATCCGGAGCGAGCGCGCGCGGCGGCCTCGCTCGGCTGCCGGTTCGGGGAGGCTTGGCTGGACGAACTGGACCGAAGCTTCCGCGCGTCGAACGACCACTCGGAGCGGATCACACACGTGGCCAACGCGTTGGTGACCCACGTGCCGGACGCCTGTGCGCGGCCGGTCCTAGACCTAGTCGCCGACCTCTTTGCCGAGCGCGCCACTAGGCCCGTGGCCATAGCGGTCATGGAAGGCACGGACCGCAAGTGGGATCTGCTCCGCGAACTCATGAACCAGCCGCGAGAGTGCAGCAACGTCGATGCGGCGGTGCTGTACTACGAGGCCGGCGAAGGCTTGACCTCCGAGATCGTCCAGTACTTGGCTCCGCTTTTCGAGGAGTACGCCGGCAAGGCGTGCCCGACCGTGCCCACGGACCAGCTCGTGAGCTTCCTGTCGGATGAGGGCCTGATGCTGGCCGACAGGGGCACCAACGTCGCCCAGCTGGACCTGCTCCGGCGGCTGGGCTGGACGGCGACCCATCCGGCCGACCACGTCGACGCGGCGATCCTGGACCGAGAGTACCGCGCGGCCGCCGACCTGGGTGAGCCAGGGTGGCTCCGGATCTTCAGCCTCTTCGCGGCCGATCGGCTGGTCCCGGCTGACGAGGCCGGGCTGCTCGCCGAGATCCGATCGACGCGAACCGACCTCCCGGCGATGGACCTGGGCTGGTATACGGCCGTAACCCGCGCCGACGTCCGTGACTCGCTGTTCGACGCGGTAACCGGCCGTGACGCCTGGAATCCCCGGATCCGCACGCCGATGCTCATCGCCGAGCTGACCTTGTGCCACACCGACGACGAGCGGTCTTCGTCGGTCGTCGCGCGCTTCGACGACACCGATCCTGCGGACCTGCAGACCCTCGTCGAGGCCTACCAGGACTCCGTTACGCCTCGCCTGGAGGCGCGACTGCTCGAGGCGATCTACCGAGTGGAGGGCGCCGACGGGGAGACATTCGTCGAGCTGGTTGACGAGATATTGGTCCAGGAGCAGGAAGACGAACTGGTGTTCCAGGCCGCGCTATTCCTCCCCACGGTAGATTTGCCCCGGAGCCGGACGCTCCTGGAGGACGCCATCGACCACGGTGAGCTGAGCAAGCGGCACCACGCGCTGCTTGCCTCGATGTATGAGGTGGATGAGCGAACTGCGGAGAAGATGCTGACCCGCATCCTCAGCGATCTGCGCAGTCCCGACGCCCTGCTCGACCTCTCGACCTCCCTGACCCAACAGCTGAGCTTCGTGCCGGCCTACCGGTGCATCCAGCGCCGCTGCGAGCTGCAGGTCGACCGGGGCGCCGTACTGGCAAGCCAGAGCGCGTACCGCGAGGCGGGCGACCAGATCCGCGTCATCCGAGCCGCCCTGACCGACCGCAACCAGCAGATCACGGCCCTCGTCAAGTTGGCGTCCAATCCCGCCGAGAGTCGGGAGTCTCGTCTTCCGGCGTTGGCGGCGCTGCGGACCATCGCCGGCGATCTCTCGTTCGAGGGAACTACGGCGCTTCAGACCCTGCGCGATTGCGCCGGGAAGGAGGACGAACTCGACGCCGAGGTCCGCAAGACGGTGTCTGAAATGGAGAGAGGAGGACGACGATGAGGTCAGTCCATCTCTTGATCCTGCTGGTCGCGCTCGCAGTTCTTCCCACACCCGGGCACGCGGACGAGGCCCCCTCGATCCTCGACGCCGTTTTCTGGCAGGACCTGTCCGGCCAGGCCACCATGGGCTGGAATGAGTACATCTACCACGTGGTCGCGGCGTCCCAGGACTGCGCCTGTAGCGACAAGGAATGGAAGGCCGAGTGTCGCGAGCAGCGTACGGCTTCCAAGGCGGTGCTGCGTGACGATCAGATCGTGGTAATGCCCGAGTACGAGGGGGTGCGCGACCCCGGCGGAGCCTCCCCCGACCGGATCATCATCCGGGTAGAGCGCGACATGTGGGACGAGACGGTCTGGGTCGAAGGTCACTTCGGCCGGCAGTACCGGAGCGCCGTGTCGAACCTTCGCGTCTGCGACAGCAAGATCACCAAGGAACGGGCGGGGTGGCAGGCCTTTGAAATCCAGCCCCGGATCGATGTGACGGTGAAGCGGGGCCGCACCGAACTCGCCGAGGGCGACATCCTGATCGACGAGGCTGAGCGCAGCCAGGTCGTCCGGCGCTTGACCATGAAGGAGGCTACCAACGAGGCCATCGTCCGCATCACGAGCTACAGCTACCGCCAGATAGCCGAGCCCGACGCCGTGCGCGGCAGAAAACTGGTCGAGAATAGGCTCCGCTCTTACTACAACCGCTTTGAGGCAGCTGGGCAGCTTGGCGAGTACAACGAGCGGATGAGAGAGATCCGCAACGGCCACGTGCATTATCTGCAGATCGACGTCACGGCGACCCTGCTGGCCCACCGCGCAGTAGGCTCGGACGGCACGCTCATGTACACCACGCACCTGGATGTGCCGCACACCGTGATCAACGACCTACGTGAGATCCGCGAAGAGCTCGACGCCTACACCGATCCCTGACCGATCGGGATCAAGTGGACTTGAAAACGAATGGATACGTGACTACGGCGATGCCGCCGCCCACTGGCCGCGTGAACCGCATGGTCATGAACTCTTGGCAGAGGCAACTCTCGACCAGGGGGTTGTTCATCGAGGTGCTGTTGATCTTGGCCGAGGACACCGAACCGTCCTTGGCGATGACGAACTTCACCACCACCTTGCCGTACAGGTTCGGGTTTCGAGTCAGCTGTTCCTGATAACAACCGCGGATCGGCGACAGGTGTTCGTGGATGACCGCGTGGACGTCCTCGGCCTCCACGGCGCCGAGGATGATCGGGTCGCCCGCGGACGACGAGTCGCGGGCCTGCGGGTCGCCCCAGTCCACGTCCGCTGAACCCGCGGAAGGCGCCGTGTCCCCGCTCACCGAGGGCAACGCGGCAGGTGCGGCGCCCAACTCGAGGTGTTCGTCCTGGTAGGCGTAGCTCTGCCCGTTCGCGGCGGCATCGAGCGCCAAGTTGACCGCGTCGCCGGGTACGTAGCCGAAGCTCACAGGGATCCACGCGTCGACGACGCTGCCGCCCGGTGGCGCGGCGAACCGGGCGGACAGCAGCTGGTCCTGCACACAAGCGCCGAGGGCGCTGTCGCGCAGCGAGTTGACCGCGAGGTCTACCGAGTAGACCGACCCATCCTGGGCGATCAGCGTCCGGGCGACCACCACCCCGGACGAGGTGATGCCGCGCTCCCGGGCGGAGGCCAGGCACGCGCGCAAGGGCTCAACTTGGTCGCAGATCTCCGCGTCGAGGTCCTTGCGGTCCAGCGCGCCAAGGAACCGCGGTGTGTGCAGGCCGACGAAACTCTCTTTCGCGGGATCGTCGTGGGAGCCGGGCACGTCGTACCGATTCATGCAGCGGGGCGCGGAGCTTACGCCGATCGATGCATGTACGCTGTCCAGCAGATACCGGTAGGTGTCGGGGTAGTAGTCCATGAACACCCACGCGTTGAACTCCGCGTCTTCTCCCCAGAAGGTTGGCACGGCACGCTTCGTCAGCGTCAACTCCCCGCTACCGCGCTGGATTCTTGGACCGTCGCAGTTCGAGTAGCTGTCGTGCTCGTGGTCGTTGAAGCAGAGCGAGATATCCGCCTGGTCCGCGGTCTTCAAGTCGTAGGCGACCACCACCGTGAACGTAGTTCCTACCCCGATCTGCACCCCGCTCGAGGGCGTGATGGAGACTATCCGCACGCTGTCCTCTTCTTTCGAGTGTGCTTCGAACGAGCCGCTCGACACGACGGCCGCCAGCACCATCGGAACCAAGGTGTGCAAGAGTTGAGACATGGTTGGAAGCCCCAGGAGGGACGCGAAGGACCGGCAACGCTCCCCTCAAGTGCATATTACTGCGATCACGACGCCGCCTCTACCGAGGTCTCCCTTCCCCCATCATGAGCGAACGCACCCAGTGGCGTTCTGAGGAGGTATTGCATGCTGATGACGTGGTAGGCTTCGAGTAGATCCAGAAACAGGACCAACTGGGGGGCATCGACTAGATGGCGTCTGTCACCGAACAGCTCAAGGATCTCGCAGCACTCCTCAAAGAGGACTTGATCACCCGCGAGCAGTTCGAGGAACAACGAGACCGGCTTTTCGCTTACGGTAGGAAATTGCTTTGGGGCCGTTCGGTTGGATCGACTTCCCCTCCGA
>CAZLEO010000356.1:0-8677 GCA_964558555.1 uncultured Rickettsiales bacterium
GACGGCGCCCCCGATGCCGAGGAGGAGGACGCAGACGCCGACGGCTACATGATCTGCGACGACGACTGCGACGACACCAACGCCGCGGTCCACCCCGGCCACGTCGAGGAGTGTGATGGCATCGACAACGACTGCGACGGTAGCGCCGGCGCGGACGAGGTGGACGCGGACGCGGACGGCGTGATGGTCTGCGCCGACGACTGCGACGACACCGACCCCCTCGTCTACCACGGCGCCACCGAGCTCTGTGACGGCATCGACAACGACTGCAACGGCGTCAGCGGCACCTTCGAGGCGGATATCGACGCGGACGGCTTCATGGTCTGCGAGAACGACTGCGACGACAACAACGCCGTGATGTACCCAGGCGCGGACGAGTGGTGCGACGGGTACGACAACGACTGCAACTCCATCATCGACGACCCCGACGCCGAGGACTGCACCGTCTTCTACGCCGATGTGGACGGCGACACCTACGGCAGCTCCGCCAGCTCGGTGTGCACGTGCGCCCCGGTGTGGCCCCACGAGGTCACCAACACGGACGACTGCTACGACGGCAACGCCCTGGCCTTCCCCGGCACCACGGGCTGGTACGCGCAGCACCGCGGCGACGGATCCTTCGACTACGACTGCGACGGGGTCGCCACCCAGCAGTGGACCGACATGGGCAGCTGTACGGACGTCGACGGCGTGTGCACCCTCGCGGTGGGCTGGGCCGGAGCGGTCCCTGCGTGCGCCCACAACGGATTCTGGATCACCGGCTGCACCCACAACGGCTTCTCCTGTGTGATCGGCGGCAGCAGCCGCACCCAGGAGTGCCAATAGGAGCCCGACAGCGGAGAAGCAGCGG
Source organism: uncultured Rickettsiales bacterium (assembly GCA_964558555.1). Taxonomy (GTDB): domain Bacteria; phylum Myxococcota_A; class UBA796; order UBA9615; family CAYRNR01; genus CAYRNR01. The sequence continues at coordinate 851 of CAZLEO010000356.1, forward strand.
TTACGTCGGAAGCTGAGCCTGGACGCGGGGGATCCGCTGGCGGACTAGCCCCCGGCGCTATTCCTCGGCCTTCTTGCGCTTGTTGAGGATGAACCCCACCAGCAGCAGCAGGACGCCGAGCAATCCCATCAGCGTGCCCACGCCCTCGAGGGCGTAGCTGACCAGGCTCATGGTCCCGGCAAGGGAGTAGTTGAACTTGCCCATCATCACCAGGACCATCAGCACGATGCCGCACAGCAGCAGGAACAGCCCCGGCAGGCAGCCGCAGCCGCAGCCCAGCTTGGAGGCGATGTGCATGCCCGTCTTGGGCGCGTCGAAGTCGTCGTACTTGGCCATGGTCACCCCTTCATCACCGTGGAGTCCGGTCCCCACTCGTTGGAACGACCCAGTGTAGCGGCGGCGACCGGGCCGATCAAAGACGGGCCGATCGCCGGTGGGCACGAGCGCCCGTACGTGCGACGATTCCCCCATGAGCCCGCTCACGCCGCTGTTGCCCACCACCCTCGCCGAGGCCCGCGCCCGGGGCTGGGACGAGATCGACGTGGTGCTGGTCAGCGGCGACGCCTACGTGGACCACCCCGCGTTTGCCGCGGCCATCCTGGGCCGCGTGCTCGAGGCCGAGGGATACCGAGTGGGGGTGATCGCCCAGCCGGACTGGCGCTCCGCCGATCCGTTCCGCGCCCTGGGCCGTCCGCGCCTGTTCTTCGGCGTCAGCGGGGGCAACGTGGACTCCATGCTGGCCCACTACACGCCCCGGCGACGACGCCGCAGCGAGGATCCCTACAGCCCCGGCGGCCGGCAAGGCTGCCGCCCCGACCGCGCCACGACCGTGTACGCCCAGCGCTGCCGGGAGGCCTACAAGGGCGTCCCCGTGATCATCGGCGGCATCGAGGCCTCCCTGCGCCGCGTCGCCCACTGGGATCACTGGAGCCGCAAGGTGCGGCCGTCGATCCTGGCCACGAGCAAGGCCGATCTGCTGGTCTACGGCATGGGCGAACGCGCCGTGCTCGACGTGGCGCGGACCCTCGACCGCGGCGACGGCGTCGAGGGTCTGCGCGCGCTGCCCTCCACCTGCCACCTGCTCGGCCACCGCGAGGTCGACGCCCACACGGGCCACGGTGTGATGCTGCCCTCGTTCGAGGAGTGTGCCGCGCTCGTGGAGCCCATCGCCACGGTGACCCGCGAGGTGTGCCGTCAGCTACCCGGCGATCCACCGCTGCTACAACCCCACATGACCCGGATGCTGGTGCACACACCGCCGGCTGCGCCACCGTCCAGCGAGGATCTCGACCGCTGGTTCGGCCTGCCGTTCACCCGCGAGGTGCACCCCTCCACGCCCGGCCCCGTGCCCGCCCTGGATACGGTGCGCTGGTCCGTCCAGACCCACCGCGGCTGCTTCGGCGGGTGCTCGTTCTGCTCGCTCGCCGAGCACCAGGGGCGCACCGTGGTCTCCCGCAGCCGGGAGTCGCTGCTCGCCGAGGTGCGGGCCATCGCCCGGGATCCGAACTTCCGCGGCGAGATCACCGATCTGGGCGGCCCGTCCGCCAACATGTACGGCCTGGCCTGCTCGGACCCGGCGCAGGAGGCCCGTTGCAGGCGCCGCAGCTGCCTGTGGCCCCACCCCTGCAAGCTCCTCGACATGGATCCCGACCCCTGGCTCGGCGTGCTGAAGGGGGCGCGGGAGACCCGGGGCGTCCGCCTGGTGCGGGTGGCCAGCGGCGTGCGCATGGACCTGCTGCTGGCCCGTCCCCAGGCCCTGGCCGAGCTCACGCGGCACCACGTGGGCGGGCAGCTCAAGGTGGCACCGGAGCACGACGCCGCCGACGTGCTGCGCGCCATGCGCAAGGGACCGGCGGGCAGCCTGCGCCGCTTCAAGAGGGCCTTCGACGCGGTCAGCCGCAAGGCCGGCAAGGAGCAGTACCTGGTGCCCTACCTCATCTCCGGCCACCCGGGCACCACGCTGGAGCACATGGCCGACCTGGCCGCCGAGCTCGCCGACCTGGGGCTGAAGCCGCGGCAGGTCCAGGACTTCACCCCCACGCCCATGACCGTGTCCACCGCTCAGCACGTGTGCGGCATCGATCCCCTGACCCGCGAGGTGGTCCACCCGTGCCGCGGTGATCGCGACCGCACCGATCAGCGTGCGGTGCTCCAGTGGTTCCTGCCCCAGTACCGCGAGCGCGGATCCCGGCTGCTGCGCCAGATGGGCCGTGAGGACGTGATCCGGGGCAAGCCCAGGCCGCGCGGGCGATCCCGGAGGCGCCGGTGATCCCCCGCCACGCCTCGCTCGCGCTGGCGGCGCTGGCGCTGGCGCTGGCGCTGGGTTGCGGCGACCCCGAAACGGAGGACGACCCCTACGCCCACTGGCCCGCCGAGGGCACGTACTTCCCCCACGTCTACACACCCGAGACCGACCTGGAATCCTACGAGGAGGTGCGCTGGGAGACCGAGACCTGGGACCCGGCCGAGGACCTGGACATGGCCGGCCAGTACCTGCTCAAGTCCTCCTACCACCGGCCCGGCGCGCCCGTGGAGTCGCTGGAGCACTTCGCCGCCATGCGCGAGGCCGTGCCGCCGCTGCGGAGGGCACCCTTGCTGTCGCTGGTGGGCGACGTCATGTGGGTGGGCGACAACTGGGACGCCTACGCCGAGGGGGCCGCGCCGCTACTCGACGGCGACCTGCGCGTGGGCAACCTGGAGACGCCCACCTCGCCGAACCACCCCCACGTGCTCGCCGAGCTGGGCAGCTACACGTTCAACGCGCCGCCGGAGATGCTCGACGGACTGCCCCTGGACCTGCTGCAGCTGAACAACAACCACAGCCTCGACGTGGGGGAGGACGGCCTCACCGACACCCTCGACGAGGTCGCGGCCCGCGGTCTCCAGCAGACCGGAGTGGACGGACACGCCACGGTGGAGATCGACGGCCGGACCGTGGCCCTGCTCTCCTACACCTGGGGGCTCAACCAGCGCGACGTCGAGCCCGAGCGCGAGCTGTTCATCCTCCCGTTCGGCCACCTCGACGAGGACCTCGACCTGTCGCCCGTGGCCGGACACGCGGCCGACGCCCGGGCCGCGGGCGCCGACCTGGTGGTGGTGCTGGTGCACTGGGGATTCGAGTACGAGTACTACCCCGACCCACACTTCCTGGTACTGGGGCGCCGCATCGTCAGCGCCGGTGCCGATCTCGTCGTGGGGCACGGCCCCCATGTGGTCCAGCCGCCCGAGATCTGCGCGGTGAACCGGCCCGACGTGGTGCCCGGCGTGGGTACCTGCAGCGTACGCGACGAGGCGGGCGATCCGCGCGACGCGGCCATCCTGTACAGCCTGGGCAACTTCGGCACGCCCCAGGTCGGCCTGCCCCTCGAGGTGGGCATCGTGGCCTCGGTCGATCTCGATCCCCTCGGTGTGGGCTGGGCGGGGGTGGCGTTCGTCGACGATGGATGGGGGCCGCAGCTGCACCCGCTGACCGACCTGCTCGACGACGGGGAGATGGCCGCGGAGGCGGCGCGGCTCGACGAGCATCTGGGGACCGGGTGGAAGCGCTGACGCGCGCGGATCAGTCCTGGTCGAGCACCCGCCGCACCGCCGCACACAGCGTGTCCACCGTGAAGGGCTTCTGTACGAACGCGCGTATCCCCTCGTCGAGGAGCTCGCCTGCGCGCTCGCCGCTGGAGTACCCCGAAGCGAGCACCACCTTGACGTCGGAACGGATCTCGCGCAGCGCGCTGAAGACCTCGCCGCCGTCCATCTCCGGCATCACCATGTCCAGCAGGACCAGATCGATGGTGTCGCCGCGCTCGCGGTAGATCTCCACCGCCCGTTCGCCGCGGTCGGCGAGGACCGTCGTGTACCCCTTCTTCTCGAGTACACGCCGTGCGGCCCGCAGCAGGCTGGGCTCGTCGTCCACCACGAGGATGGTCTCGTCGCCACCCGGGATCACCGGCTCGACGCCCACCGGCGGCCCCTCCTCGACCCGGTCGGAGATGGGTAGATGGATCGTCACGCAGGTGCCCACGTCCACCATGCTGGAGACGCGCAGGTACCCTTCGTGACTGTGCACGATCCCGTGAGCGACCGACAGGCCGAGCCCCGATCCCTGGCCCTTGGTGGTGAAGAACGGATCGACCACCTTGCGCGCGGTGTCGTCACTCATGCCCACACCCGTGTCCGAGATCTGCACCACGCAGTGCCGGGTGGGCAGACGCTCGTCATCGGCCGCGGAGACCTCGTCGTCGCCGCTGCTCTCGCGGCATTCGATGGTCAGCTCGCCGCCGCCGGGCATGGCGTCGTCGGCGTTCATGCAGATGTTGAGGATGGCCTGCTGCAGCAGCGTGGCGTCGGCGGCGACCAGGCAGTCCTCCTTCACCACGGTGCGGATACGGTGCTTCTTCGACAGGGTCCGGCCGAGGAGCCCTTCCAGGTCCTCGACGATCTTGCTGATTCGCTGGGTGCGCACGTCGAGGCGCTCGGTGCGGGCGAAGGTCAGCAGCTTGCCGGTCAGGTCCCGCGAGCGCTCCGCCGCGCCGACGATATCCATCAGCTCGGCGTGCCCGGCCTCGCCCGGGCCCACGTCCATCAACGCCATCTGGGAGTTGGTGAGGATGGAGGTGAGCATGTTGTTGAAGTCGTGGGCCATGCCCCCGGCCAGCTGGCCCACCGCCTCCATCTTCTGGGACTGGACCAGCTGGCGCTCGAGCAGGAGTTTATCCTCCTCCGCGCGCTTTCGGTCTTCGATGTCCACGGCCACTTCCAGCGCACCCACGAGATCGCCCTCGGCACTGGTGAGGGGGTGGATGGTGAACATGGCGGGGAAAGTCTCCCCGGACTTGCGCACCAGGGTGGTCTCGCCACCGCGCGCCTCGGCTCCCTCGTGCAGGGCGCGGTGGGCCTCCTCCAGGTCCTCGAGGGACTCCTCCGGCCGCAGCATGGACGCCTCCACGCCGCGCACCTCGTCTGCCGTGTAGCCGAACATCTTCTCGGCGCCCGGGCTGAAGTCGACGATGCGGGCGCCCGTGCCCTCGAGATCGGTGGTGATGAATGCCACCGAGTCGGCGCCGTCGTGGATGGACCGCAGGTGCTGCTCACGCTGGCGCAGCTTCTCCTCTGCCTCGACGCGGTCGGTGACGTCGTGGACGATGGCGAACAGCAGCTGATTCCCCCCCACGAGGATCATCGAGGCGTAGATCTCGACGGTTCTCACCTCGCCGCTGGCGAGCCTGTGCGGTACGACGAACCGGTTGGCCTCTCGCGTGACCGCAGCCTGGAGAAGTCTCTGTACCTCTTCAGGCGGCAGCTGGTTGAGCTGGAGCACGCTCATTCCGCGGAGTTCGTCGCGTGGATATCCATAGAACTTCACCGCGGCGAGGTTCGCGTCGACGATGCTGCTGTCCTGAGGAGACGTCAGCAGCATCGGCGCGTGGTGGCTCGCGAACATCTGCTCGAACCGCTCGGCGTGCTCGGCGACCGCCGTCTCCCACCGGGTCAGCTCCGCGAGCTTCGCTCTCATGGAACGGTTCCACAACGCGATCCCGGCGGCCCCGAACAGCCACAGCACGCCGTGCCACAGCAGCATGGTCCGCCGGGAATGCTGTTCGACCGCGCGCAGTGGTGCCATGGGCACGGCCACGCTGATGCCGCCGCGCACGTCGCCGACCGCATACCCCTGGGCTTCGTGGCAGCGCAGGCACGCCTGCTCGGTGACCAGGGGCCGCATCAGGCGCATCACCTCGACGTCATCGGTCGTGGCGAGGGTGCTGGCCTCGGTCTGACCGGTCGCGAAGGCTTCCAGGGCCCTGGCCTCCCACGGATCCGGCGCGTTGAGGGGCCGGATGGGATCGAGGCTGGTGATGTGGCCCGTCACGCCATCGGCCTCGGCGCCGAGCTCGTGCACCTGACGGGTCATGTACGCCGGGTTGACCAGGGTGAGCATCTTGCCGTGGGGGAGGTGGATATCCCGCCGCTCCAGGTCGAGATAGGGATTGGGCGGGGTGTCGGCGTCCGTCGGGACGTAGACGCCACCGTGCCGTGCGTTCCAGCGGCGGTACAGCAGGTCCTTTTCGAAGGCGGCCCGCGCCTGCACCCGCGCCTGCTCCTCGGTGGACGTGGCCAGGCGCTCGAGGTTGTACCAGAGCGAGACCGCGACGACCGCGGTCATCAGCAAGGCGGCGAACCACGGGCTCGTCCGGTACGGCAGCGGACGAGGGCTGACGGGGGGATCGCTGTGCTCGTCGGTTTCCATGGCCGTGCCGCCCTACCGCACCACGTCCGCCGGCTGCACCAGCGGGCAGCTGCCGGCCACTTCGGTGTAGAACTCCTCCGCGCCGGATCGACCCGCCCACAAGAAGACGTGGCGGCCGCCGCACTTGTCGCACAGCTGCCACTGCACCGCCGGCGCCAGCGGGAACAGACGCTCGCCGGCCCAGAGGTAGACCACCTCGCCCTCCAGGTCGTCGGCGTCGAGGCCGGCCAGGGCGTCGTCGGGCACGCCGGGCATCACCAGGAGGGCGCCGTCGCCGCCCTTGACCACCAGCCGGGCGGTCGAGGCGTCGGGCTGGCTGACCATGCCGCCGAGCAGGGCGTTGAGCTTGGGACGGTACATGTGCGCCAGCTCCGCGCACTGCTCCTCGGACGGGAAGGTGGCCGAGTCCTGCCAGACGCGCAGCTGGTAGTCCACCAGGCTCTGGGTGAGCTGCTGGTAGTGCAGCTTGCGGTAGTCGGCGAGGTAGGGCTGTTGCTCCACCAGTTCCTCGATCCCGGGCTGGTCCAGGCAGCGGTGGAACGCCTCGCGCAGGTCGCTCAGGGACTGGACGTCCGGCAGGTCGGCGCCCTCCACCACGGACGTGAGGATGCACACGTGGTAGCGCAGGAAGGCCTCGAACACGCGCGGGATCCACGCTGCGTACTCGGCGTTGGTCCGCACCGTCTCCAGCAGGAAGCCGGGGATCGACACCGGCGCGGGCATCAGGCCCGTGTCCGGGGCGGCGCCCGCCTCGTCCAGAGCCCGCTCCGTGGCGTTACTGCAGGCCCGGGCGATGAACGCAGGGAAGACCTTGCTCAGCCGCACCGACTGATCACCCTCGCCGCCCTGGCCGGCCAGCGGCAGGTCGAAGGTGCCGTGGTAGAGGGCCTCGTCGCAGTGGTACACGTCCACTGCGCAGCGGATGGGGCCCTGCTCGGGAGCGCTCGCCTGGGTCGTGGTGAGCGGCAGCTTGATCGAGGGCACGTCGCGCAACGTCACCCGCAGGGGGGCGGCGGGCAACACCTTGAGGTGGGCCGACCGAAGGTACACGGTGATTTCGGGGGAGACCTGCCCCGGAAGGGCGACCCCCTCGGCTGCGGCGGCCGCCACGCTCTCGGGGACCTCCCGCTCCAGCCCGCCCACGTCCAGATGCACCAGGAAGTGGCCCTCACCGGGGGCCTCCGCCGGGGCGATGATGCGCAGGTTGCGCTCGACGAGGAAGTCCGAGGCGTGGATCTCCAGGCCCGTGCCGCAGACCGGACAGAAGCGGGCCTCGGCAGGTGGGCACGCGCTGCACACGGGGCAGTAGCCGTACTTGCGGCCGAGGGGCTTGTCGGCGAGCTCGGTCGCGCTGAGGAGGCGCCCGGGGCCGGCCACCTCCTCTGCCGTGGCGAGATCGAGCTCGAGCTCCTCGGCGTCGGGATCGGGATGGTCCGACACATCGGCTGGTTCGGGCTCTGGCTCTGGCTCTGGTTCGGGCTCTGGCTCGGGGTCGGGATGGGCCGCGCCATCGGCGGGCTCGGGCTCGGGGTCGGGCTCGGGCGCGGGCTCGGGCTCGGGCGCGGGCTCGGGCGCGGGCTCGGGCG
>CAZLEO010000357.1:0-8653 GCA_964558555.1 uncultured Rickettsiales bacterium
GGGGGGGGGGGGGGGGGGGGGGGGGGGGGGGGGGGGGGGGGGGGGGGGGGCCACGGTTTGTATCGGCCGCCTGCGCGTTGACGCCTGATCGAGGCTGGGGATGCCCTTCGGGCAGGTCTGGTGGCGAGTCCGCTGCGCGGTGGTTCGCTGGCGGTCGAGTTGCTGCTCGTCCCCCCTTCGGCGGTACGCGTTGCGGTGCCGGACGGGCAACCCAAGCCTCGATCAGGCGTCAACGCTGGTCAACGTCTGGATCTTGCCGACTTTCTTCCGGTTCTCAGTGGGCCATGGCCACGGTTCACACCTCCCGGTTGCGGGGGGATGGGTTTCGCAACCGAAAGTCGCAAGTCCAGACTTGACCAGGCGACGTATCCCACGGTTGCCCCCACCTACCCCCCGTTCGCGACGCCAATCTCTCCCCCCTACGTCGTCACCCCCACCGCCGCCGCCACGTGCTCGATGTCGCCACGCCCGGTCGTGTCGCCGATGGTCGGCCCATCGATCAACCGCTGCCCCTTCTTCACCCTCGTCGCCTCGTACCTCGTCACGATCGTCGGCGGCTGGATCATGTCCCCCACAAGCGCGATGCGCAGCTTCCACCGCGCCGCCAGCGCCGGCGCCGCCAGCCGCGTGGCCCGCTGGGCCAGGCCGGGGGGGAACACGCGGTCGCACTCGTCCATCAGGTCGAGGGCGCGTTCGCGCTCGAGATCATTGGCCGGGAAGCGCGCCAGCGCGGGCAAGACCAGCGACCACTCGCGGACCTGGCGTTCGTACGAGTCCTTGCGGGCGTCGAGGATCAGGTCGCGGTGTTGCATGGCGGCCAGGCGCCGATACCCCCACAGAGAGGTCTGGATCACGCGCAGTAGTGACGAAGAGTTGGCCAGGTAGTCCTGCCGGAAGGCGCGATCGATCCACCGTCCCGGCGCGTCGCCGGGGAAGTGGGGGTGGCGGTAGGCCAGGTACTTCTGACCGTGGTTCTCCTCGAAGGGCAGGTCGTCGCGCAGCAGGCCGCGGCTCTTCTGGGACTCGTACAGGGCGGTCGTGGGCAGGGGGGTCAGCAGCATGAACTGGACGAAGTCCGACTGCAGATCCACGAGGTAGTCGATGTCACGGCCGATGTTGTCGGGGGTGTGGTGCTCCTGGCACAGGATCCCCGAGGCCAGCACGATGATCCCCCGCGACCGCAGCTGGGCGACGAGCGCGCGCGGATCCACGCCGCGGTTCTTGTCGTAGTTGCCCTGCTCGGTGGAGCTCTCCACGCCGATCCACACGAAGCCGACGCCGAGCCGCACCATGTTGTCCACGCCAAAGGCGGTGATGGCCTCGGCCGACGAGAACACCTGGAAGGAGAACGTCCGGTTGTGGCGCTCCATCAGCTCGAGCAGCTCCAGGGCGCGATCCCGGTCCTTGAGGAAGTTCTCGTCCATGACGAAGAACTCCTCGGTGCCCCGCTGCTCCGCGAGCGAGCAACAGGTGTCGAAGATCTCGCGGCCCGTGGACAGGAAGGGCGTGTAGCACTTGCCGAAGAAGTGTGACGTGGAGCAGAAGTTGCAGCCGTTGACGCAGCCCACGCCCGGCACGAGCAGGTTCGCGGTGGTGCCGGGCACCGGGATGCCCATGATCCGCGTGCGCTCGGTGCTCGGCAGGCTGGGGTGGACCAGCGGCGCGTCCGGATCCTGGCCCAGGAAACGCCGCATCCAGCGGATGCCCTCGCCCTTGACCACGTGATCGCAGTCGATCTGCTCCTCGATGCCCTCGATGGCCGCCCCGTGGCCGCCCACGACGATCGTGGCGCCGGGCGCCCGTTCGCGGGTGATGCGGGCCATCTCCCGGGCCTTGATCATGTTCGGCGCGATGAACGAGATGCCCACCACGTCGTAGCCCCTGGCCACCTCGCGCTCGAACCGCTTGCGCGACGGGAAGTCCAGCACGGTGACGTCCGCGTCGATGTTCTCGGCGATGAAGTACAGGCCGAAGGAGCGGTGGTGGTAGCGGAAGGACGCCACCCCCTGGGCCTTGGTCACCTGGTTGTGGAACAGCTCCATGATGTTCTCTTTGCGCCCGAACTCGTCATCGACGCCGAACGGACCGAACACCCCGGAGAGGAGGATGCGCTTGGGGGAACTCGACATGATTGCTCCGCTGGGATTGAGGATGGGATCCAAGCTAGAGGGGGACTGTCATGGTTCCGTCACGGCACGAAAAAAAGTGCGTGCGCCCCATCGCGCCCCCCCGAAACCGTCCGCAGGCGACCTTGTCAGGGACACCTGGCTGGGGCACGCTGGACCCATGGGAAGCCACGCCCTCGTCGGCCCCGGCCGCATGCACCTGTCCCACAGTCGAATCCCCCCCGGGGATCTGAACGTGGAGCTGGTGCCGATGGACGACAAGGTGGAGCTGACCATCGCCAGCCGCTGGGAGGCCAAGCCGCGCCGGCACTTCCATGCGCGCGGCCTCGTGGACGCCGAACGCCTCGAGGTGTTCATCACGGGCCTCGAGGAGCTCCTGTCCCAGCCCTTCACCGAGCCGACCATGACCGGCTCCGAGACCAGCGTCTCGTACCACTTCCCCCTCGCCGGCGGCTCCCTCACCGGCGCCTCGTCGACCATGCTCGACGGCCCGCCGCCACACCTGATCATCACCGAGGTGCTGACCTTCGTGGAGGAGGTCCTTGAAGGCCCCGGCTTCGCACGTATCCGGCCCTTCCGCCCCGACCTCTCCGAGGAGGACTGGGACCAGCTGGCCGACGTCAATCCCACGCGCTTCCAGCAAAAGCTCCCGTGGATCGTGGCCGGCCTGGGCCTGGCGGTGGCCGCGGCCGTGGTCGGGCTGGTGCTCATGCTCAACGGTTGCGCCGGAGGCGGCGTGGACGCGGACGGGGACGGCTGGACCGAGGCGGACGGGGACTGCAACGACCACAACGCCGCGGTGCACCCCGACGCCCCGGAAGCCTGCGATGGGCGGGACACCGACTGCGACGGCTCACGCGGCCCTGACGAGCTCGACACGGATGGCGACGGGTACTCGCCCTGCGGCTGGGAGACGGGCGAGGGGGACTGCAACAACGCCAACGCCGACGTGCACCCCGGCGCCGAGGAGGCGTGCGACGGCCTCGACACGGACTGCGACGGCGCCCTGCTGGCCGACGAGGAGCGCGACGACGACTCCGACGGCTACCCCGCCTGCGACGACTGCGACGACGCGGACGCCACCGTCCACACGGGCGTGCCCGAGACGTGCGATGGCGTCGACGAGAACTGTGACGGCCGGATCGACGAGGGGTTCGACGCCGACGGGGACGGCTCGACCACCTGCGGCGCGGACGGCAACCACGGCACGCTGGACGACGACTGCGACGACGCCGATCCCACCCTGGACGGCCTGGACGCCGACGGCGACGGCTACACGACGTGCGACGGCGACTGCGACGACGCCGATCCCGACGCGGCCCCGGTGGACGCGGACGGCGACGGCTCGAGCGGATGCGACGGGGACTGCGACGACACCGACGCCGGCATCTCCCCGGACGCCGTCGAGGTGTGCGACGGTGCCGACACCGACTGCGACGGGGACCTGCCCGCAGACGAGATCGACGCCGACGCGGACGGCCAGCCCGTGTGCGCGGGCGACTGCGACGACGGCGACCCCACCGTGGGGCTCGGCTTCCCCGCGGTGTGCGACGACGGCCTGGACAACGACTGCGACGGCGCGACGGACGCGGACTGCTGGCTCGCCCTGGCCGTGGGTTCCTCCCACGTGTGCGGCATCCACACCGACGGCGCTGCCGAGTGCTGGGGCGACGACAGCTTCGGCCAGTCCTCGCCCCCGGGCGGAACCCTGGAGTGGATCGCCGCCGGCAGCCGCCACTCGTGCGCCGTGGACACGTCGGGCGCCGTGCGCTGCTGGGGAGACGACGCGGCCGGCCAGTCCTCGCCCCCCGGCGGGTCGTTCTCCGAGGTCTCGGCGGGCGGCACCCACAGCGTGGGGCTGCGCACGGACGGCTCCATCGAATCCTGGGGCTGCGGCCAGGCCGACCACGGCCAGTGCGTCACCGCCGGCGGGGCCTACGTCTCGGTGAGCGCCGGCTACATCCACACCTGCGCCGTGGCGTCATCGGGCGCCGTGCAGTGCTGGGGCGGCAACAGCAACGGCCAGGCGTCGCCGCCGGGGGGCTCGTTCTCCCAGGTGGCCGCCGGCTACCTCCACAGCTGCGCGGTGCGGACCAGCGGCGACCTGGTCTGCTGGGGCGACGACTCGGACGGCCAGTCCACGCCCCCTGCGGGGGATTTTGCCCTCGTCAGCGCCGGCCACGAGCACTCCTGCGCCGTGCGGACCGACGGCGGCGCGGCCTGCTGGGGGGACATCGCCACGACGAGCCCCGCCGGCAGCTTCGACCTGGTGAGCTCCGGCTTCGGCGAGTCGTGCGGCGTCCACGACGACGCCGGGCACATGTGCTGGAACTGATTCGATCTTCGCCGCCGTTACGGTAGGGTTTCTCCGGGAGGTCCCCATGGGACGCATCGCTGCATCGCTCGTCGTCGTCGCCGCACTCGCCGTGGCGGGGTGCCACGACGCCGACGAGCTGCCGGACCTCGGCGGCTACGTCGAGCACTTCCCCATCCTCGGCGGCGAGGTGGACGAGGACGATCTGTACCCCCAGGTCGTGGGGCTGTTCTTCTACGTGTCGCGGTTCGAGGGGGGGCTGTGCACCGGCACGGTGATCCACGACGAGTGGGTGCTCACGGCCGCCCACTGCCCCGTCGACGGGTACTCCCTGGAGCGCAGCGCCGTGTACTTCGGCCACGACATGCTCGATCCCGACGCGCACACCGCGAAGTTCGACGAGGTGTGGATCCACCCCGACTACGGCTCCATGTGGGGCGTGCCCATCAACGACGTGGCCCTGCTGCACCTCGAGGAGATGTCCCCGGTGGAGCCCACGCCGATCCACCGCGAGACCCTCGACGACTCCGTCGTCGGCGAGGAGTTCACCTTCGTCGGCTTCGGCCTGCACGAGGACACCGCCGACGCCGAGATCGACGGGCTCAAGCGCTACGTGGACATCGAGGTGGCCGACGTCTACCCCTTCGAGTTCGACGTCTTCTACTACCAGGACCCCGTGCGCGGCACGGCCAACGGCGACTCGGGCGGCCCGGCGATGTACGACTTCGGTGAGGGACTGAGAGTCACCGGCGTCACCTCGTGGGGCTTCGGCGAGTACGGGGTGAGCATGTCCGTGGACGCCATGGCAAGCTGGATCGACGACCACACCGGCGGCGACTCCGAGCCCTGGGGCGACGACGACGACTCCGCCGGTGACGACGACGACTCCGCGGTCGGCGACGACGACGACACCGCCGGCGCCGGGGACGACGACTCCGCGGAGCCGATCATGGCCGAGGGGGACGACGGGTGTGGGTGCTCGGCGTCCGGCACCGCCTCGCCCCTGACGGCGATCGGATTGCTGGTGGGGTTGTTGCTGGTGCGGCGACGCTAGATCGGGTTGCTGGGCATGTTCCCGGTGTCCACCATGGCAAGAGTTGACTGTCACGGGGATCGGAGCGTAAGCCTGTCGTCGGAGGAACGGACCCGGATGCGCGACTCGAGGGCGTGCCTGCTCCTGCTGGTGACGATCGCGGCGCTCGCGGCGGCGCCCGCGTCGGCGCGCACCGTGCGCGTGGGGGTCTACCAGGATCGCCCCATGGTCTTCGTCGACGAAGACGGCGAGGTCCAGGGTATCTACGCGGACGTGCTGCGCGACGTGGCCCTGCGAGAGGGGTGGGACCTCGAGTGGGTTCCCGGCGCGTTCCCCGAGTGCCTCGACCGGCTCGACCGCGCCGAGATCGACCTGATGACGGGGATCGCCTACTCCGACGAGCGCGCGCAGCGCTGGCGCTTCACCAGCGAGACGCTGTTGACCAACTGGGGCCAGCTCTACGTACCGCGGGGCTCGGCCGTGCAGTCGCTGATCGACCTGCGGGGCGCCACCGTGGCCGTCCTCGCCCAGGACATCTACAACGCCCGCTTCCGCGAGACCGCCGAGGCGTTCGGGCTCGCCTGCACCTTCGTGGAGGTGGACTCGTTCCAGGAGGTGCTGCGCCTCGCGGCCCGCCGCGAGGTGGACGCGGGCCTGGTCAGCCGCCTCGTGGGCACCCAGCACGAGGCCGAGTACGACGTGGCCCGCAGCCCCGTCGTCTGTTGCCCCTCCGAGCTCCGCTTCGCCGCCCCCGGCCACAGCGATCCCGAGGTGCTCTCGCGCATCGACGCGTACCTGGCCGTGGCGCGCGAGGAGCACGGGTCGGTCTACTACCAGTCCCTGGACCGCTGGCTGGACACCGACACCGTCCACGAGGTGTTCCCGACCTGGGCCGGCTGGGTGATGCTGGTCATCGCCGGCCTCGCCGCGGTCCTGCTGGCGACCAACCTGCTGTTCAAGCGGCGGCTACGCATCCGCACCGAAGAGCTCTCGCGCATGTCCGCCCAGTACCACCAGGCCCAGAAGATGGAGGCCGTGGGGCGCCTCGCCGCGGGCATCGCCCACGACTTCAACAACCAGCTGTCGGTCATCGAGGGGTACTGCGGTCTGTTGATCGAGGAGCTCGGCGACGGGGGGGACGCCCAACGGCGCGTCGAGGAGATCCTGCACGCGGCCCACCGCGCCGGCTCCCTGACCAAGGGGCTGCTCGCCTTCGGCCGCAAGCAGGTGCTGTCGACCGAGGTGGTGGACGTCAACCAGCTCGTCGAGGAGGTGGCCGATCCCCTGGGCCGCATCCTCGGCGACGACGTCGCCCTCGTCACCGACCTGACCGGCGATCCCCTGTACGTCGAGGTGGATCCGGTCCTGTTGCAGCAGGCGCTGATGAACCTGGCGGCCAACGCCCGCGACGCCATGCCCGACGGCGGCCGCCTGCTCGTGAGCACCCGCTGGTCCTCCCGGACCGACTCCGCCGACGTCGTGCTGGAGGTCCGGGACACGGGGGAGGGGATCCCGGACGAGACCCTGGCGCACATCTTCGAGCCCTTCTTCACCACCAAGCCGCGTGGCGAGGGCAGCGGACTGGGGCTGGCCATGGTCCACGGGTTCGTCGCCCAGAGCGGCGGCAGCGTCACCGTGGACAGCTCGGACGCCGGCACCCTGTTCAGCATCCAGCTGCCCGCGGCGCCGGCGGCTCACGCGGGCGCCACCGGTCCGGACGACCCCGTGCCCCCCCGCCGCCGGTCCGACGACGACGAGGCCCACGACGGCGCCACGATCCTGCTGGTGGAGGACAACGACTCGGTGCGGGGGTTCATGGCCGAGGTCCTGCAGCGCGCCGGCTTCCACGTGCTGGAGGCCTCGTCCGGGCGGGACGCGGTCGAGATCGCGACGGCCCACACCGGGAGCCTCTCCCTGCTGGTGACCGACGTGGTGATGCCGGAGGTCGACGGCATCGAGCTGGCGAGCTTCCTCGTCGGTGAGATCCCCTCCCTCCGCGTGCTGTTCGTCACCGGGTACTCGGAGCAGGACGTGGCGCGCTGTTGTGACGGCCTGGCCGCTCGCGCCTCGATGCTGACCAAGCCGTTCCAGGCCAGGGGGCTGGTCGCGGCGGTCCGCGACCTGCTGCGTGCGGAGGATCAGAGCCCGGCGCCGTAGTAGACGTACACCGCGCCCGCATCGAGGCCGCCGGCGTCCTCCCGCGGCGCGGAGATCAGGAAGTCCCCCAGCCCGTCCGCGTCGCAGTCCCCGGCGTGGGCCACGGTCCAGCCGGCCCAGTCGTTGTCCGCCTCACCCACCAGCTTGAGCGTCGCGCCGGCGAGGCTCGACGTGCCGCTCACCGCGCCGGTGACGAGGTAGGCCGCGCCCGAGATGACCCCCTGGCTGGAGTCGCCGCTGGCGCCCACCAGGAAGTCCCCGAGCCCGTCGCCGTCCACATCGCCCACGCCCGCCACGCCGGAGCCCGCGTAGCTGTCCGGTGCCTCGCCGGTGAGCTTGGCGTCGGCGGTGCCGAGGTCCACGGTGCCCCACACGGAGCCGTGCAGCACGTACGCGGCGCCGGCATTCCCCGCCGCCGAGTCCTCGAACTTGGCCCCCACCAGCACCTCGGCCCGGCCGTCTCCGTCCGTGTCCTGGACCACGGAGACGGCGCCGCCGGCGTAGTCTGCGACCATCTCGCCGGTGATCTTGGCGTCCGCCGACGCGAGGCTCTGGGTGCCGAAGACCGGGCCGTAGATCACGTAGGCCGCTCCGTACGCGTTCCCGCCGTCCGCACCCATGGCGCCCACCACCAGGTCGTCCACGCCGTCGCCGTTGATGTCTCCGGCGCCCGCCACGGCGGCCCCGGCCTGGTCCGTGTCGGCCTCGCCGGTGAACTTGGCGTCCGCGTCGGCCAGCGACACGTCGCCACTGGGCGCGCCGTACACCAGGTAGACCGCCCCGGCCCAGGTCCCCCCCGAGCTCTCCCGGTA
The DNA here is from genome assembly GCA_964558555.1 of uncultured Rickettsiales bacterium. Classification (GTDB taxonomy): domain Bacteria; phylum Myxococcota_A; class UBA796; order UBA9615; family CAYRNR01; genus CAYRNR01. The sequence continues at coordinate 8,443 of CAZLEO010000357.1, forward strand.
CGCGCCCACGGCCAGATCGCCGTAGCCGTCCCCGTCCACGTCCCCCACGCCGGCGAGGGCGGAGCCCGCCCAGTCCCCCTCGGCCTCCCCGGCGATCTTGGCGTCGGCGTCGGCGAGGCTGGCGTCGCCCATCACGGGCCCGTACAGCACGTAGACCGCCCCCGCGTCCTCCCCCTCGCTGGAGTTGCGGTAGGCCCCCACGGCGATGTCG
>CAZLEO010000358.1:0-8631 GCA_964558555.1 uncultured Rickettsiales bacterium
CCAGTCCACGTCCCAGCAGGCCGAGCCGTACACCACGTAGACCTTACCTGCGTTTTCGTGGAAGTCCGAGTTGTACGGTGCCGATGTCACGAGATCCGCGAAACCGTCACCGTCGAGGTCGCCGCCCCCGTACACGGCCCCCATGAGGTCTTCCGGGTCCTCACCGGCGAGGGAAATGTCGGCATCGGACGCAGAGAGCGTACCGCCCTCCCACCCGGCTCGCCGCCCCAGCAGGAGATAGGTCTGCCCGGAATACGTGCCTCCGTCGTTGCTTCCGTGCGCGCTGAACGCGAAGTCCGACAAGCCGTCGGCGTTGAAGTCCCCGATGCCGGCCGCGTACGCGCCGAGGTAGTCGCTGCTGGCTTCTCCGTCGAAGATCACGTCTGCATGGTCCTGGATCGCCCCGTCGTCGGACCATCCCTGTGTCCGGCCGTACACCAGGTAGACACGTCCGCTGTCACTGAAGAGTGTGCCGTTGCCGGACGCTCCGATGACCCAGTCGTCCAGCCCGTCGCCGTCGACGTCGCCGACGATGGCGGAAGACACCCCCAAGGCGTCTTCGAGCGCCTCCCCCTGGTAGGAACAATCCAGGTCGGAGACGTAGGAATCCATCTGCCAGCCACCGTGACTGCCGAAGACGAGGTAGGCCCGCCCACGACCGATACCCTGCTCCGGCGCTCCGAGGCTCAGGTCGTCGAGGCCGTCCCCGTTCACGTCGCCCTTCCCCGAGAGCCGGAAACCCAACCAGTCGCGCGGTCGCCCCAGGAACGACGCATCCACGTCGCCCAGATCCACCGAGTCCCCGAGTCGCACCTCGTTGCCCAGAATGACGTAGACCTGCCCCGCCTCCTTGCCACCCTCGACGTTGCCGAGCGAGTCGACGGCCATGTCGTCCAGACCGTCGCCGTTCACGTCCCCGATGCTGGCCACGGACACTCCCGCCACGTCTCCGGGCCACTCACCCACCAGGCAGTGCGGGACCTCTGCGAGTGAGTATCCGCCCGGTTCCATGTCGACGTGGCCGTAGATGACGTACACCTTGCCGGCATGCTCCCCGCCCTGGGAGTTGTAGGCCGCCCCCACGATCACGTCGGCGAATCCGTCCCCGTCCAGATCACCGCCGTTGGCGACGCCAAATCCCGCGCCGTCGCCGGCCTGCTCTCCCCAGTACGTGATGTCTGCGGCGGCCGCGGACGTGTTCGAACCCCAGCGGTCCGGCCGCCCGAAGAAGATGTAGACCTTGCCGTTGTACTCGTCGCCCATGGAGGCACTGGACGCACCCATCAAGAGATCGTCCATCCCGTCGCCGTTGATGTCGCCGGCATGGGCCGCCGCCCAGAGCATGTCCCACTCCGCCTCGCCCCGAAACGACGCGTCCGCTTCGACCGGGACGTGTCCCGCCGCCCACGCGTGGTCCCAGCAGGGAGAGCAGACCAATCCACACACCACCGCAGCAGAAATCAACCCGTGCGCGTGTGCTCCTGCCGTGCCCATGACCCCTCCTGTCCCTGTGCCGACCAAGCTATCACCGGGCACGGGGGTGCGAGGCGGGCGAATAGCGGCCCTCCTGTAGGCAGCTCACCCACACTCACCGTTGCCGTGGCACACGAAAGAAGCGCCCGCGCCGAAGTCGTAGGTCTGGGCACCCGTGTTCACGTCGTAGGGATCGTTGTTCGTGGCTCCGGTCCCCCAGTCCACGAGATCGCTGGTCAGCACCGTGTCGTCTTCGAGCAAGACGCCGCCTCCGGAGTTCCCGGTGACGGCGCCGGCCGTCAGGGTCAGGTCGATCCCGTCGCCGTCGCAGCAGATGGCGCCGCAGTGGCCTGCGGTGTTGCTGTCGAGCGTCGTGCCGCTGAGGACGATCCTGTGGGACGGTACCTGGCCGTGGATCCAGAAGACGGAGCCCGCCTCTGATGCGATGTTGCCCGAGAAGGTGCAGCTCGCGAACTCCACCTCTGCGCCGTCCCGTCCGCCTATGTCGATGGCGCCGCCGTCGTCGGCCTGGTTGCCCTCGAACCAGACCTCCGTGACGGTCATCCGGTTCAAGCCCTGGCCCAGATCGATGGCGGCTCCAGAGTGGGCCGTGTTCCCGTGAAACGCGCTGTTGGTGATCTGGAGGTCTGCCCCGTCGTCGCCGTTGAGCGAGACCGTTCCCGCGCCTCTCTCCGCTGCGTTCTCGGTGAAGGTCGTGTCCGAGATGGTCCAGACGATGGGGTCCCACGACCCGCTGCCGATCGCGCCCCCGTCCCCGTTCATGGCGGTGTTGCGCTCGAACGTGGTGTCACGGACGGTCAGCGTGCTCGAGCCGTGACCGTTCAGGCCGATGGCGCCGTAGCTCCAGCCGGCCCAGTTCTCGACAAAGGAACAGGCCTCGATCACGACCTCGAAGTCGTCCCAGATCGGCAAGACGCTGATGGCCCCCCCGTTCACGGTGGCGAAGTTGCCCTCGAACACGCACCGCTGGACGGTCAGGGACGCCCCTTCGGAGGCGATGGCGCCGCCATCCCAGTATGCGAATCCGTTGATGAAGCTCAGGTCGGCCAGCAACACCTCGGTGTTCGTCGCGACCAGCAGGGGTGTGCGCACGTTCTCGCCGTCGAGGACGGTGTCCGCGGCCGAGCCCGACCACGACGTGAGCGTGAGCACCCGATCCACTCCGATGAAAAGCGTCTCGGTGTGGGTTCCCGGACAGATGTGCACCGTGTCCCCGTCAGCAGCACCGTCCACCGCGTCCTGGATGGATCCGAACTCCACGCCCCCGTGCTCGGCCGCAGCGGCTTCACCGCCGTTCCCGTCGCAGTCGTTGTCCACGCCGTCGCAGAGCACCTCTGTGGCGCCGGGGTGGATCGTGGCGTCGGTGTCGTCGCAGTCCGTGCTGTCGGTCACGAAGCCATCGGGAATGTCGCAGCCCACACGGCCCTCGCCGACATCCCCGTAGCCGTCGCCGTCCCCGTCCCGGAACGAGTAGATCGTGGGCAGATCCTCGTCCACCTCCCCGTCGCAGTCGTCGTCGAGGAAGTTGCACTCCTCGGCGGCGTCGGGGTGGATGTCGGGATCACCGTCGTTGCAGTCGCCGCCATCTTGCGTGTAGCCGTCGCCGTCCCAGTCGGGGGAGTCCGCGTGGTCGTCGTCGGCAGCGATGTCGTCGTCGTCCATGTCGTCGTCGTCCGTGGACGGGCAGCCGGCGAGTCCGGCGGCGGCGACGGCGACGGCGACGGCGAGGAGCGACACTATCGTGGTCTGGAGGTCCATCCTCTCCCCTGCAGTCAGGATAGCAGGGGTGGACGGCGACGGGATGCTCACCGGCTGATGGTCCCGCACCTTCCCGACGGAGAGAAGACCTGACAGGGGTACAATGAAGCCACGTGACCTGGGAGCGGGAGAGACGACCCGGCCTACCCACGGTCGAGAAAACCGGAGCGATCCCGTGACCGAGACGAACCGACACCTGGCCCTCGCCACGATCCTGGCCCTGGTCACCCTCGGCTGCAGCGATCCCTCTGACGACGACAGCGCCCCGGCCGGCGACGACGACACGGCCGGCGACGACGACGACTCCGCCCCTGGCCCGCCCGGCTTTGCCATCGACGGCCCCCTCGACACCATCACCCGCCTGCAGTTCACCCCGGAGCTGGCCGGTACGGGTCTGCCCGACGAGGACCTCGAGGTCGCCTGGGACTTCGGCGACGGCGACACCCTCGACTTCGGACCGCCGGCGATGGTGGAGCACCAGTACATCCACCTGGGCGCCTACGAGATCACCATGACGTACCAGGCCGCGGGAGGCGGCGAACCCCAGGGCTCCCCCGCCGAGGTCGTCATCATCGGTCACCCCGACGCGTGGCCCCGGATCCTGCCCACGTATTACATCGGCGGCTTCACCCAGGACCCGGTGGACGCCATGGCCGCCGACCCGCGCAACGTCCGCGCGGTGATGCTGGCCGCCTTCGACGTCTACGACACCGTCACGACCCTGGTGGACACCGATCTGATCGACACCCTGCACGCGGCAGGCCTGCTGGTGTACGTGGACGTGGCCCAGTGGAACGAGCCGTGGACGTCGTGGGAGCAGCTCCACGACATCCTCCTGGAGATGGCCGAGGGGGGCATCGACGGGGTGGACTTCGACGAGTTCGGGGCGGCCGGCGCGCTGCAGGCCGACGAGCTCAACCTGCTGCAGGAGGACCTGCGGGACGTCAACCCGCACATCCGGCTGATGGTCACGCAGATCTACCTCAGCCAGCTCGACGCGCTGCTCTCGGCCGGGGGCACCCCCGACTACGTGGCCCTGGAGTGGTACCTGGCCGGGTTCAACCGCTTCGACGAGACCGCGGCCAAGGCCGAGGAGTACGGCGTGCGCCTCGCCTACTGGGTCGATCCCAGCACGTATCACCAGATCCCCACGACCTACGAGCAGGCCGACTGCGTCGTGCTGTGGAACCTGTGCTGGAACGCGGCCACCTGCGGTGGCGAGTACGAGACCAACACGTGGGTGCCTTGGGAAGATGTGGTGACGCACCTCGAGGGGCTGGGCGAGGGGTTGGAGAGCGCTGGATGACTCGAACCTCGGCACTCCTCCCAGCAATGAGCCCAAGTTACGGGCTCGATGGCGGCCATCTCGGCGACAACTTGGGATAGAGCCCAAGTTACGGGCTCGATGGCGGCCATCTCGGCGACAACTTGGGATAGAGCCCAAGTTACGGGCTCGATGGCGGCCATCTCGGCGACAACTTGGGATTGAGCCCAAGTTACGGGCCCGATGGCGGTCATCTCGGCGACAACTTGGGATAGAGCCCAAGTTACGGGCCCGATGGGGGGCGATCTCCCGTCGGAGCCTCGAGTCGCCCCGACGTCTCCGGGAATCAGCGCCGAGCCCGTCGCGAGAGCACCACGACCCACGCCAGCACCCAGACCGTGGCGAAGCCCCCAGCCGGGAGAACCCGCCCATCGACCTGGCAAGCACAGTCCCCACCCATGCTCACATCCGGCCCCGTCTCGGCTCCCTCCGACGTGTCGTCGTCCCCCAGATCGTCATCACCGACGTCGTCATCGTCGTCGCCCACGTCGTCGTCGTCATCGTCGTCCCCCGGCACCTCGTCCTCGAACAGCTCGGCGAACGTGTACGAGGTGATGGGATTGTCCGGGGCCAGGTCGGTCTGGTCGGCGAAGGCGACGTCGATGCGCAGCTCCGCCGGGACGAACCGCATCGTCTGGATCGTCCCGCCGCTGCCCCAGTCCTTGGTCACGGCGCGCTCGATCTCCCACAACCTGTCCAGGTCGAGCTGGCCGTCGTGGTCCTCGACCATCTCCTCGATGGTGGCGTAGCGGGAGCACGCCTCGGGGGGGTGGAGGAGGCGGTCGTGGTTGGTCGCGGCGAGGCAGTCGGGGTGGGAGAGGGGATCGGCGGTCGGCTCGCGCAGGGCCAGGCCGGTGTTGTTGCACTCCAGCACCGCGGCAGGGGGATCGGTCCGGTCGGCCGGGGAGACCAGGTGGATGTCGTAGGTGCCCAGGCGGCCCTGCGCCTCGACCGCTGCCACCGCGTCGTGGATCGTCGCCTGGCCGTCCCCGTCGAAGTCGCGCGTCTCGATGCCCTCTCGCAGGGAGAGGTGGATGGGGACGAGCGACTCGGTGAGGTCCAGCGACGCGATCGAGCTGGGGTGGTTGCCCTGATTCTGCAGCGCCCCGACCCCCTGCTCGTTGATGCACGACAGGCAACCGATGAACCCGGGGAAGGCCACCGACACCCAGCGCTGTTGATCCGCACCCGATGGCTCGAAGGCGAACACCACCGAGTGGTCCCGCAGGTCGGCCTCGTCCCCGCGCCAGCTCCAGTCCAGGTCCCGCGCGATGGCCAGCTCGCCGGCCAGGTCGGCGTCAGCCTCGGTGGCCGCGCCCCAGGCGGACACGCTCGAACACCCCAGATCGAGCCCGAACAGGTCCGCCGCCGCGTTGATCAGCAGCACGTCGTCGGCGTCCAGCTCCCGCCCGAGTTCCTCGCGGTACAGGGGCACGCCCGCGTCGCGCATCCCCTCGATCAGCCCTTCGGCCTCCTCCTCCATCGCGTCGGGGAAGTGCAGCAGGATCACGAGCAAGCCGCGGAACGTCTCGTACTCCTCCGGACTCAGGCCGAACAGCTCCAGCGCGTAGCCCGTGGCCAGCTCGAGGATCGAGTCGCCCAGCAGGAACCCGTGGGCGTAGCCCATCTCCCAGTGCGTGCCCCACACGTGCAGCACCCGATGGTCACCCGCGTCCCGCAAGGTGCCGTTGGCGTCCTGGGCTGCCGCGGGCGTGATTCCGCCCAGGGCCAGCACCAGCAGCATCGTCGCTGCCGTCGCGAACACCCGAGCGCGACGAGCACATCTCATGGACCACCTCCGGAGCCGGCCGACCGGGTCTTGCTCGCCACCAGCTTATCCCGTCCGGGTGGATCGTCCCCGATATACTCGCCGCAGAGGGGAGACGAGCCCATGAGAATCCCGTGCCTGGGACTGATCCTCGGAGCCTTCGTCCTCGCCTGCGGCTGCACCGGCGACGGGTCCGTGGACGACGACGCGATCGGTGACGACGACACGACCGGCGACGACGACGCCACCGGCGACGACGACAGCACGCCCGTGGGAGTCCCGGACTCCCTGACCCTGGCGCCCTCGATCCCCTATCCCGCCTGGGGCGACCGCTACGACGACTACGCGCAGGTCTACGTCCACGACGCCTCCATCTTCGACCCGGCGCGGATGCAGCTGTGGACCGTGGCGCCCGCGGTGTACGCGGACCTGCCCGAAGGCGGGGACCAGCCCGTCTACATCCTCCCCTACGGACACCACTACGCCGGGGGCGGCGGGGCGTACACGGACACCGACGTGCTGCGGGCCATGGCGGACGAGATCGCCGCACGCGGCCTGCCGTTCACCTTCTACACCGACGGGATCGCCACCGAGCTGGCCCAGACCGACGACCCGGACTTCTTCGACCACCTCAACGCGCTGGGATTCCACCTCGGCTACCACGGCGAACAGGACCACGGCCCGGAGCCGCGCATCGTCGCCGACGCCACGTCACCGCTCTGCCCCAGCCTGGTCGAGGGCATGGACTGGGACGAGGCCGTCGAGGCCATCGAGCACCGCTACTCCCACGGGATCGAGGTCGCGCTGACCGACACCGGCCAGGGCCTGTCCATGCTGGATCCCTCGCTCCAGCACGGCATCACCGATCCCTCCCGCGAAGGCGGCCTCGTGCTCGTACAGTCCGCCTACGGCCGGGACGTGGACGTCGTGACCACCCACTCGTGCGAGGTCGCGGCCGCCGAGGAGGCGTTCGGCGCGCTGGGGTCGTACTCGGTCCTCCAGTCCACGGGCATCCTCAGCGGCAAGTACTGGGCCGTGAACCTGGACCTGCCCGACCTGGCCGAGGAGGCCGCGGGCATTGGCGGCGACACCAGCTTTTTCTGGTACATGGGCAAGCTCCAGGAGAAGACCTTCTCCGGACACGGGTACACCTACATGGACCTGGCCGACCCGGGCGCCACCCTCGACGGCCTGGACCGCACCCAGCCCCAGTACGTCGTGATGTCCGTCGGCGGCCTGCAGTCCGATCCCACGGATTTCTCGGCGTTCTACGAGGCCCTGGACTACCTGGTCACCCACCTCTCGGACCACGAACCCGCGTATGTCGTGGGCACCGGCGATTTGCCGGCCCTGTTCGAGCCCCTGGAGACCGAGCCCATGTTCACAGCAGACGAGCTGGGGGTGCTCGTGGACGCTCTCCTGGCTGCCTGGGACGGCAGGCCACCCGAGTACGTGGATCTGGGCGAGGACGGGGCGTGGCCGCTGGTGATCGTCCTGTCGGCGCTGGCGCAGTCCCTGGCCGAGTACGCCGTGCACGGGAGCCTGCTCGATCCGGTCCACCCGTACATGCTCCTGGGGCCCATCGGCGAATTGCCGAGCGCTTCGGCGTCGGCGGTGGAGGTCCCGTTCGAGGATGTGTTGCAGGTCGCCAGGGATCTCCGCGACACGGCCACGGCCACGGACCGCTGGCCGACCACGGTGGAGCTGGAGGGTGGTCAGAGCGTGAACATTGCGGAGGCGATGGAGTTGATGGCGCAGGCGTACCAGGCGCTGAGTGAGTGAGGTGGGAAAGGGGAGAATCACGCAACGGCGCCACGGGGGAAGCGGGCGCGACGCAGGAAAGAATTGGTACGAACAACTTGTTGTATCCGCACTGTTGGCCCGGCGAGTCAGCCCCTGGCTGATTCTCGCCCTCAGCTTTGCGCTCGGTGGGTGTACCTCCTGCGTGGACGCCCTCTTCGACCACGAAACCTGGTGCGGCGGGTACGACGACGCCGATCCCATCGCCACCATCGACTCCTTCGAGCCGATGACCTTCGAGACCTGGTCGTCCGATCAGACCTTCGTCATGACCGGGTACTTCGTCCCGTGCAAGACGGAGGTCTACTTCACTAGCGAACAGTATTCACAGCGCACCGTGGAGGAGTACACCGTGCGCGAGTCCGAGCGGATCGAGGGTGTGCTGCCCGCGGGCATGGACGTGGGTTTCTACGAGGTCTGCGCCTCGCCCCACGTTCAAAGGGCGGCACCCACGAACTCGCCAACCTCGTCACCCTGTGCTGGGCCC
>CAZLEO010000359.1:0-8603 GCA_964558555.1 uncultured Rickettsiales bacterium
CAGACACCGTCGTCCGCCTCACCGCCACCGGCCGCAACCTGCGCCCCGTCGAGGTCCAGATCGACGTGGCCGAGGCCAACGCCCCCGCGGACGACGACGACGACACCACACCCGGCGACGACGACGACGACGACGTCACCCCCGGCGACGACGACGACACCACCCCCGCCGACGACGACGACACCACCGACGACGACGACGACACGCTCCACACCCCCCGCGGCCGCCGACCCCGCCACCCCCCCCGGCGCCGCCGCCCCCGCCCCCCCCCCCCCCGACGACGACGACGACGACGGCGCCGGCGGCGACGACGACACCGCGGACGACGACGACGACACGCTCCACACCCCCGGCGGCGACATCAACATCGGCAGCGGCCAGTGCGAGTGTCGCCACGACACCCGGCCCGCTGCCACTCCCCTGATCGCCCTGATCGCGCTGGCCGCCGGCCTGCTCCGTCGCCGCGTGTGAACGTGGAACAGAAAAGGGACGTTTCTACTCCCCCGGCTCCAAGAACGTGAGCTCCGTGGCCATCCGCGCCGACTGGATGCGCCGTACCCAGTCCTCGGAGATGCCCAGGTTGGGGACCAGGATGGTGGACTTGGGCTTTGCCCTGCCCTTGCTGTCCGTGACCACGCGAACGGCCACCAGCGACAGCAGCGTGCCGTGGCGGCCGTGGGGGCAGTGGCGCAGCTCCACGTTGAGGGCCCTGTCGGGGAGGCGCCCCTCCTTGGCGAGGTCGAGCAGCGGCTGGAGGTCGCCCCCTTCGAGCGCTCCGCGAAGGTCGTCCCAGCTCGGTCCGCCGAAGGTCAGGATCTCCGGCTGCTCCGAGACCCACTCCGTGCAGCTCTCGCAGAACGGCCGATCGATACGGGACCGGACCAGGGCCGCGCCGAGCACGATGAGGGCCTCGATGGTCCACAGCGCGTAGAGCACCCCACCGGTCGGCGTCCACTCCTTGAAGCTCCACACGCCCGTCTCGGCGATGGAGACCAGGGCCCAGGCCACGTCCATGGGAAGGATCGGCAGGAACTCGCGTCCATAGGCGAAGAACGCGTACACCATCCAGTGCACGTACAGGCCGATCAGTCCGACCGGGATCGCCAGCCCGTGCAAGACCAGGGGCGCGCGCAGCTTGCCTGTCTCGCCCAGCCGGGTCAGCACCCAGCCCACGGCGATTCCGTACCCGAAGGTCGCCAGGATGTTGAAGTAGATGAACGGATTGAAGAAGGTCAGCGCCGCGTACACGGCGCCGACGATCGACGCTGCCGCCGCGCCCCCCACCACGGTGATGACCAGCCCGCCCGGCGGCAGGTTGCCGGACGGCGAGTAATAACGACCTACCTCGAAGCTCATCGGAAGCCCCCCTTTCCCTCGACTCGTCGAGCCTATCACTGAAATCGTCGCGGCTGAGGCTATTTCACTCCGTCCTTGCCTCCCCGCCTCACACTTCCGTATCCTGGTTTTTAGGGAAAGTGGGTCTTTTCGGGAAAGAGGAAAAGGAGGTCACGGATGAAAGGGATCGAGACCTGGCCGAGGGTGACGGTGTCCGCGGCGGCGCTGCTGGTGGCGCTGACGGCATGCACGGGAGGTGAACCGACGCAGGAGGAGGTGGTGGTCGAGGTCGCTGCGTCGATCCAGGACGTGGGGACCGTGGATGCGCCGGCGGCCGAGGCGTCACCGGCGTGGGCGTACGACCCCATCGGCAAGCGCGACCCGTATCGGGCGTACAGCGACATCATCGAGCCGCCGTCGCAGGAGCTGTCGGAGCTGCAGCGGTGGGAGCTGGACCAGCTGCGGGTGGTGGGGATCTTGAAGAAGAACGGCGACCGGATGGCCATGGTGGAGGACCCCAAGGGCAAGGGTCACATCGTGCAGCAGGGGGACTTCATCGGGAAGCGCTGGGGCCGGGTGGAGCGGATCGCGGTGGCGGAGATCGTGGTGGCCGAGACGTACGAGGACGAGTACGGGCGCAGGATTCCCATCGAGGTCTCGATGGAGCTGCCGCAGGCGTACCCGGAGGGCTGATCCAGGTCGCGGCTACTCCTTGTGGATCTGGCCGAAGACGACCATGCCCAGGGCGTAGAGCAGGCCGGAGAGCAGGAAACCGACGAACCAGGCATACGTGTACACGGCGTCGAAGAACGCAGGGACGGCCTCGACGAATCCGGCGGCGTGCAGGAAGCCGGGGACGTTGGGCGCCACGCCGAGGACCAGGGCGCCGATGGCGACGAGGTTGAACCCGCCGAAGTACCAGTAGGGGCCGCCGAGCTTGTACAGGCGGTCGAGGCGCAGGCGGGTCTGTCGGATCAGGTAGTAGTCGGCGATGAGGATGCCGCCGATGGGTCCGAGCAGGGCCGAGTAGCCGATGAGCCAGGTGAAGATGTACCCCTCGGTGGACTCGATGAGCTTCCACGGGAAGATGGCCACGCCGAGCGCGGCGGTGATCAGCGCGCCGGCGCGGAAGCTGATGACGCGCGGCGCGACGTTGATCAGGGCGTTGGCCGGGGACACGACGTTGGCCGCGAGGTTGGTCGACACGGTGGCCACGGACAGCGCCAGCAGGGAGATCACCACGGCGAAGCCGCCGCCCATCTTGCCCAGCAGCACCGTCGGATCGGGGATGGCCTCGCCGAAGATCACGACCGTGGCCGAGGTCACGGCGACGCCGATGAAGGCGAACAGGGTCATGAAGGTGGGCAGGCCGATGGCCTGGCCCAGGATCTGGTCGCGCTGCGAGCGGGCGTACCGGGTGAAGTCGGGGATGTTCAGCGACAGGGTGGCCCAGAAGCCCACCATGCCGGTCAGGGCAGGGAAGAAGGCCTTGAGGAACTCCCCCTCCTTCGGGCCGCCCTCGGCGAACGCCGACGGTGTGGACATCATCGGCCCGAAGCCGTCGGCCTTGACGTAGGCCCACCCGAGCAGCGCCAGCCCCATGAGGATCAGGAACGGCGCGGCCAGGGTCTCGAGGATCCGGATCGACTCGATGCCCCGCAGCAAGATGACCACCTGGATCGCCCAGAAGATCAGGAAGCAGACGGTCTCCGCGGGGTTGATGCCGAGCACGGGCAGGTCGGCGCCGACGAGACCATCCTTGGTCAGCACGTTGAGCAGCTGGTAGATGGCCGAGCCGCCGATCCAGGTCTGGATACCGAACCATCCGCAGGCCACCAGGCCGCGCAACACCGACGGGATGTTGGCGCCGAGGATGCCGAAGCTGGCGCGGGTGAGAACCGGGAAGGGCACGCCGTACTTGGTCCCCGGGTGGCCATTGAGGACCATCGGTACCAGCACGATGACGTTGCCGAGCATGACCGTACCCACGGCCTGCCACCAGCTCATGCCCATCTCCACGAGCCCGCCGGCGAGCATGTAGGTGGGCACGCACACCACCATGCCGATCCACAACGACGCCATGTTGAACACGGACCACCGGCGGGCCGAGGCCGGGGTCGGGGCGATGTCGTCGTTGATCAGGCTCGGTTCCGCCTCGGACTCGACGTCGAACGGCGCTGGATCCGGGTCGTGCTGCATACGCCTCCCTCTCGCCGTCGAGCGTAAGGGCTGGCGAAAAGCGGGTCAAATGGGGCAGATTCGAGGGCTGGGAGAATCCGCATGACGAGAAGAGCTTGTGTCCTCGGTGCCGGCCACTCGGCCCACACCACCGCCGCCCTCGTGGCGTCCCTGCCCGACTGGGAATGCCACGTCTACGCACCGCGCAAGGATCGCGCCCAGCTGTGGCGCGAGGGTATCGAGCGCGGCGGGATACGCGCCGCATACGGCCCGGACGACGACCACCGGGTGGTGCACGGTGTGCCCGCGAAGGTGTCCAAGCACCCCGAGGACGTGATCCCCGGCTGCGAGGTGCTGATCCTCTGCCTGCCCGCCCAGGCCTTCGAAGAAAACGTGCGCGCCGCGGCGCCATACGTGGATCAGGGCGCCATGATCGGCACCATATGCGCGTCCCAGGGCTTCGACTGGTGCGTGGACGCGGGCATGGCCTCTGCCGGACGGGCGCCGGACAGCTACGGCGTGTTCGCGCTGCAGAACCTGCCGTGGGCCTGCCGCACCAACGACTACGGAGTCGAGGTCGCGGTCCTGGGCGCCAAGACGTTCATGGAGATCACGGCGCGGCCGCGCGACCGCGTCGAGGAGATCGGCGCGGTGATGAGCGAGCTGATCCACGTGCCGTGCCCGCCGGTGCCGTCGGGCTTCCTCGGCGTGGGCCTGTCGAACATGACCCAGGTGCTGCACCCGTGCATCATGCACGGCTTCTTCAAGGACTGGGACGGGGAGACGCCCTACGCCGAGAAGCCGCTGTTCTACCAGGGCCTCAGCGACGAGACCGCCGACTCCATGCACCGCGTCTCCGACGAGATCGCGGCGGTGTGCGAGGCGATCCGCGCCCGCTACCCGGCCGCGGACTTCTCGGCGGTGCACCACGTCTGGGACTGGTGCACCCGCGCCTACGGCAAGTACATCGAGGACGACTCGACGCTGCGCAAGCGGTTCTCCACCAACACCGCCTACTACGGCCTCACCTGCCCCATGCTCGAGGTGGAGGGCGGGTACGCGCCCAACTTCTCCGAGCGCTACCTGACCGAGGACATCCCCTGCAACTTCTCCACCATCAAGGGGCTCGCCCTGCTGTGCGACGTCCCCACCCCCACGGTGGACGAGATCCTGGTCTGGGCGCAGGGTGTGCTCGGCAAGGAGTACATGGTCGACGGCAAGCTCACGGGGCGGGACATCGGCGAGACGTTCGCGCCGCAGCGCTTCGGGTTCGCCGACCTGTCGGACATCCCCGAGCTGCGCGACCTCTAGCCCACATCGTCAGCCGCTGCATCTTTGTACCCTTGCGCACTCGCGTGAGGGCGTGCATGCTGTGCCGCAATTCCAAAAAGAACACGGAGGTACATCCATGAACTTCGCACTGCGCATGCTGCTGATGCTGACCCTCGGCGTGGTCCCGATCCTGCTGCTGGGTTGCCCTTCTGGAGACGACGACGACGACTCGGCCGCTGGCGACGACGACGACGACGCCACCCCGGGCGACGACGACGACGCCCCCGCGGACGACGACGACGATGACGACACCATCGGCGACGACGACACCGCCGACCTGCCCGCGAGCGTCGCGGCCACGGTGGAGTACACCGACTCCGTGGACGGCGAGGCCGCCTGCGACCTGACCGTGGACATCGTCGGCAGCAAGTACACCGGGTACTGCGACGGCTGCGACTTCTCGTTCGAGACCGAGGCCACCGTGGTGGACGACCAGAGCACCGACGCCTGCGACCAGGTGGACTACTGGACCTGGTACTACGACGGCGGCCCGTACGTGCCGTGGCTGATGATCCACTGGAACGAGTACTCGTCCTACTACGGGTCCTACAGCAACGTGTTCCGCTCCGGCGTGGCCATCGACTACACCATGTACGGCGGCGGCTACTACGTGGGCCCGTATTTCGCCACGCTGCACTACGACGGCTCCTCTGGCGACACCACCTTCACCCGCACCGGCGACGACATCGCGTGGACGCTCAACAGCACCGCCTCGGTGTACCTCGGCGCCTACTCCTACGACTGCGGCATCAGCGAGTGGTCCTACGCCGAATACGCCTACGCGGGCGACTTCGAGATCACCGAGGACATCGCCTGCGACGCCATGTCCGCCGACGTGTGGACCTTCCAGGCCGTCGAGGGCGCCACCTACTCCATCACCGTGGACACCATCGCCGCGGGCACGGCGTTCGACGCCACCTTCCACATGAACGACCCCGACGGCTGCTACCTGGTCACCGCCGACGACAACTTCGACTGCTCCTTCCCGCCGCCGACCTACGCCTGCCCCTCCTACGAGCTCACCGGCGCCACGGCGGGCGAGTACCAGATCGTGGTCTACGAGAACACCTACGACCCCACCGAGTGCGTGGACGGCACCATCGGCGAGTACGTGATCCGCGTCGATGCCGAAGAGGACCCGATGCTCGTGCTGGCTCAGGACGACATCGCGACCTACGCCGAGAAGGTGACCAGCGTTTCCCTCACCGGGACCATCACCCAGTAGCCCCCCGCTCCGCCCTTCTCACGGCTCGTTCCGCCGCCCTGTAGCCCGACCCTCGGCCAGCTCCACCGCGTGGATGAACGCGGCCTCTGCCTCTGCGTCCCGGCCCAGCTTCTTGAGCACGTTGGCCTCGAGCATGGCGCAGGCCGGATACCGGGGCGCCGCCTCACGACATTCGGTCACCACGGCGTGGGCCTCGTCGAAGCGCCGCAGGTTGAACAGGCACTGGCTGCGCGAGTGCATGGTCAAGACGTTGGGGAGTTCGAGGGAGGCGATGATCTCCAGCTGCTCGAGCTGCTCGGTGTAGCGCCGCTGCATCGCGTACAGCTCGACGAGCTTGCGCCGCGACTCCACGGCGCCGGGGTAGCGCTTGAGCTCCTCGTGGAACAGGGCCTCGGCCTCCACCTCGTTGCCGCGCAGCACCTCCAGCATGCCCAGGGCGTGGTTGGCGAACGGCTGCTCCGGGTCCAGCTCCAGGGCCTCGCGCAGGGCCGGCTCGGCGCGGTCGAGGTCGCCGCGCATCACCAGCACGATCCCCTCCATGCCGATGGCTTCGGGCGAGTAGGGCAGCAGCCCACGCGCCCGTGCGGATTCCTCCTCGAGCCGCGCCAGGTCCCCGGTCATCAACAGCGCGTGAAGGTACGAGGCCCATGCGCTGGCCAGGTACGGATCCCGCTCCAGCGCCCCTTGCAGCATCACCAGCGCCTCGTCCAGCCGGTCCATGTGCACCAGCAGGGTGCCCAGCAGGGCCTGGGTGGCCGTGGAGGGGCGGTCCGCTTCCACCTCCTGCAGGGCGGTCAGGGCCGCGTCCAGCTCACCCGCGCGCCACAGCACGGTCGCCCGCAGCACCCTCGCCTCGTGCAACCCTGGCTCCCGCTCGACCACCGACTCCACGAGGCGCCGCGACTCGTCCAGGTCGCCCGACTGGAACGCCAGGCGGGCCTTCTCCATGTCGCCGAGGACGGGCATGCGGGCCACCGGGTCGGGCAGGTCACCCGCGTCCGCGGCAGGCGGTTCGGGCAGGGCCGTGATGTATCCCAGCGCCTCGAGCTGCGCCAGGCGCTCGGCGCTGAGGGTGGCGGATCCGGACACGTCATCGGCGGGTTCCAGGCGCGCGACCCAGGCGTCGAGGCGCCCCTCCATCGCCGCGAGGGTCTCTGCGTCGTCGCCGGCGAGGTTGCGCTTCTCTCCCGCGTCGGTGCGGTCGTAGAGCTCGGGCGTGGTGGAGTCGATGTACTTGCGGTCCGGGCCGACCAGCGCGCGCAGCTGGGCCCAGCCGTAGTGGCGGTAGGCGTACAGGCTCTCGACGTAGACCTCGCGATCCGCGTCGGGCGTGTTCCCGAAGGCCAGCTCGTGCAGGAGGTTCACACCGTCGAGGTCGTCGGGGAGGGCCACACCGGCCGCGGACAGGACCGTCGGCATCACGTCCACGACGCTGACCGCAGCGTCGATCACCTGCGGCTGCCCGATGCCTGCCGGCGGGCGCACGATGAACGGCACCAGGGTCGTGGCGTCGTACAGCAGCACGCCGTGCATGGACTCGCCGTGGGAGCCCAGGCCCTCGCCGTGATCGCCGACCACCACGATCCACGTGTCGGCCAGATCGCTGTCCAGCGCCCGCAGCAGTACATCCACCTGCGCGTCGGTGTACTTCACCTCGCCCAGGTAGGGCTTGCCCTTGAGCTCCGACGCGTACGGCTCGGGCGGGTCGTAGGGCGAGTGCGGGTCGAAGAGGTGGACCCAGGCGAACCAGGGCGCGTCCGACTCGCGCGCCTCGAACCACGCCAGCGCGTCCTCGATCACCGCGTCGCCGCGCCGCTGCACGTGCCAGCGGTTGGGGTCCTTGGGGTCGGGCAGGCCCATGTCGTCGAAGTAGGCGTCGAAGCCCTGGTCGAAGCCCCAGTGGTGGGACGTCACCTCCGCGCCCACCGACGCCATGGTGTCGTAGCCCGCGTCGGCCAGCAGCTCGGCCAGGGTCACGGCCCCGTCGTCGAGGAAGAAGTCGCCGTTGTCGCGAACGCCGTGCCGCGGCGGCAGCAGGCCCGTGAACACCGAAGAGTGGGCCGGGATGGTCAGGGGTGCGACCGTGTAGGCGCGGGTGAATCGCGTGCCCTCGGCCGCCAGCCGGTCCAGGGTCGGCGTCGTCGGGTTGCGGTTGCCGTAGCAGCCCAGCGAGTCCGCGCGCAGGGTGTCGAGGGTGAACAGCAGGATGTTGGGACGATCCGATCCGCGAGCCTCGGGATGGATGGTCTCGACGTTGCCGCCCCCCTTGCAGCCACAGGCGAGGATCAGGGTGAGGGTCAGGCCGATTCCGATTTGCGTTCGCATCGCTGCTCCCAAAACCGAGGGGATTTTGAGGATACACTGGGGAACGCGCAACGCGCAGGGAGGTGCTCATGTCTGCTCGCTGGATGGTCCTGTTCTTGTTCGGGAGTTCGCTGATTCTGGGCTGTCCCGATCCCGAAGGTGATGACGACGACACCACGTCGATCGCCGACGACGACGACGCCACCGGCGACGACGACGACGCCGACGC
>CAZLEO010000360.1:0-8569 GCA_964558555.1 uncultured Rickettsiales bacterium
AGCGATCTACCTGCGTTTTTCGGATCCATGTGCGTAGCACCTGTCAAACAGGGGTCCAGGCACGCCAATCTTACGCGAGAAGCAAGGCTGTGACCAATGATGCAGGGGGGTTCGAGAAAACCGCTACATTCCCAAAATTCCTGAGGTTTTCCCATGTTGTTGGCGCGGGGTAAGGAGCGGGTAAGGAAGGTGTGGGGGAGCGAGCAGCCGTGGTTGCAGGGGAATCAGAAGGAGGAGGGGCCCTCGCGATCGGGGCGCGCCTGCTGCGTACGCTCACGCATCTGCGCGCGCCAGTCCTTGGCCGCGCGCTCTCTCATCTCGGCCCGCATCTGTCGCTCGGCGGCGCGCTCGGCCTTCTGCTGAGCTCGCTCGGCGCGCTTCGCGGCGCGCTCGGCGCCTCGCTCTGCGGCCTCGTCCATGGCGGCCTGGTCGGTGGGCTCGGCGCCGTCGTCGGCATGGGCGGTCGCGCCCAGGCTCAGGGTCAGGGCGATGGCGGTCAGGATGGCGGCGAAGGTGTTGCGAGTGGTCATCGTATCGTTCCTCCTGTGATTCGTTCGAAGCGTCATTGCCAATGTCGTTCGGGGGTATTTGCAGCCGCCGTGCCAGCCCGGTGGATGCGGGCTGAAAAAACGCGCGAACTCGTCGCAAGTAGTTGATTTGATTGATGAAGAGATCGTGGTTGGCGAGGCGGCGAGTTGTGGCGGAGGCGTGGGACGCCCCAGGGATCCCGGTCAGGTTGTCCCTGGGACATGGCGGGCGTTGTGGTTTCGCCAACCGGCGACGACGGTCGGTCGCGGGGGCTACTGACCCAGCTGCTCGACGAACGCCTCGATCGCGGTGCGGCTCTGCTCCTCGGAGTACAGGCGCAGGTCGTTGAGGTCGCCGTTGATGGTGAGCGTGGGGATACCCAGCGACTGCTCCAGGCGGCCGGGCATGCCGTAGCGGTTGTTGGAGTTGTTGGGGCAGGTCTTGGCGTCGTGGAACAGCACGCCGTCGATGGCGAACTGCCGGCACAGATCCTCCATCATCGCCTGCTTGGGCTCCTCGGAGCGGCAGATGAAGATGGACGTGTAGGCGCGCGCCATGGAGCCGAACGGGTCGGCCTCGTCGAAGTCGGTGAAGATCCAGCTGTTGCAGTACGTGGACACCGGCACGACGGTCTGCAGGTCGTAGAACTGCTCGGACAGGTCGCGCAGCTTGCCCCAGATGGGCATGCCCTCCCAGTAGACCCGGAACTGCTCGCCCGGGACCCCGGCGACGCCGTCGGCGATCCGCTGCGTCATCTCGGCCAGCAGCGTCTGGTAATAATCCACGGCGGCCTGCGTGCCGCGCAGCACCACCGCCGGACCCATGTGGATGGTGTGGTCGAAGAAGGTCCACGGCGACGGCCTCGTCGCGCTGAGCTCCAGGACCTCCTTCCACAGCTCGCTGCACCGTCGGGACAGGCCCACGACCTCGGCGAAGCGGTCCATGTCGAGCTTGCGCCCGGCAGCCTGCTCCAGCACCGGCACCATGTCGCGCAGCTGGTCGGCCACGCAGTCGAAGTGCGCCGGGCTCAGGGCGTCCACGTTGAAGGGGCTGGCCACGCCGACGATGGGCACGTCGAGCTCGCGCGCGTACCAAGAGAACCAGTCCTGCACGTCGCGGCACTGGTTGGTGTTGAACACCAGCACGTCCGGTTTCGGGACCCCCATGTCGTAGGCGCGCTTCAGCGGCGTCTTGCCCGACAGGTACGAGCCCACGTCCGCGGTCAGGTACGAGCAGATGTCCGGCGAGTACCCGTGGGCGTTGGCCACCGGGATGGTCTCGGACGTCATCCGCGTCGATCCCAGCATCGCTCCGTGGTTCTCGGGGAAGTGCACCTCGAAGCCCAGGGCCACCAGCAGCTCCGCCGGTCCCACGGACGTGCACCACGCCACCTTGCGGTCTGGATGCGCGGACGCCGCCTTGAGCCCCTGGAAGTACTCCCCCATGACCTGCTTCATCAGGCCCGTGGTCTCGATCTTGACGCGCTTCACTCGAACAGCTCCAGGAAGTGCATGACCTTCACCGGCATCTCGCGCCGGGCGACGACGTCGGAGATCTGCATGATGCAGCCGGGGCATTCGGTGACGACGAGGTCGGCGCCGGTGGCGGTGATGCCGTCGGCCTTCTTGCCGGTGATGCCCCTGGCCGTGTCGTAGTGGAACAGGGTGAACGTGCCGCCCATGCCGCAGCAGCGGTCGGCGTTGGGCATCTCCACGTACTCGAGGCCGTCCACGGAGCTCAGCAGCTTGCGGGGCTCCTCGCGGATGCCCTGGTAGCGCACCAGGTGGCAGGGATCGTGCCAGGTGACCTTCTTGCCGCGGTACTCGGCCTTGACCTTGAACTTCGTCGGATCCAGATCGAGGTCCTTGAAGAAGAACTCCGTGGCGCCCCGGACCTTCTTGCCGAAGGCCTCGTACGCCTCCTCGCGCTCGGGCGTGTCGGCGAGGAACTTGTCGTACTCCTTGAGGGTGGACGAGCAGCTCGCGCACCCGGAGATGATCACGTCGAAGTCCTCGAATGCCTTCAGGTTGACGTCGGCCAGCTCGCGGCCCAGCTCGAAGTCGCCGCTGGTGACCACCGGCGTGCCGCAACACCCCTGCCCCCTGGGGAAGTGCACCTCACAGCCCTGGGCGGCGAGGGTGTGGGCGAGCTTCTCGCCCGACTCGGGATAGATGAACTCGGTGGCGCAGCCGCTGAAGAAGCCGACCTTCATCTTCGTCTCGACGCCCGGGGGCGGCTCGATGACGTCGGGCAGCAGCTGGCGCAGCTGCTTGGAGGCCAGCGACGGGAACTGCCGGCCCTGGGAGAGACCCTCGAGGAAGGTGGGCAGGTGGCGGATCTTGCCCTCGCGGCCCTCGGTGGCCGGGGCGAGCCACTGGAACCACGACGCCCACTTGAGGGACGCGCCCATCAGGCCGCGGTTGCGCACGAACGCCTTGAACGCGACGCTCTTGGAGAACGGCAGGCCGTGCTTCTCGACGATGTCCGCGCGCGTGGCCTGCACCAGCTCGGCGGTGGGGGCCTTCGAGGGGCACATGAACTCGCACAGGCGGCACAGGGTGCAGCGGTTGAAACGATCGGCGAGCGCGGGGGTCAGCTCCTGGCCGCCCTTGAGCATCTTGCGCACGTACATCTGGCGTCCCCGCGATCCAGAGGACTCGGTGAGATCCTCCAGGTAGACGGGACAGAAGAACGCGCAGAAGCCGCACTTCATGCACTTGCGGGAGATGTCGCGGCGTTTCTCCAGCTCGGAAGTCGCCATGCGTCTACTCCCAGATCTTGCCGGGATTCATGATCCCGTTGGGGTCCAGCAAACCCTTGATCTGCTTCATGATTTCGAGCACCCGGGGCGACACCGCCTTGGTCATGAACTGGCGCTTCTCCAGCCCGACCCCGTGCTCGCCGCTGACCACGCCGCCCATCTCGATCGCCTCGTCGAAGATGCGATGCATGGTCTCCTGGGCCTTGGCGAAGTGCTCGGCGTCCTCCTCGTCGGTGAGGATCGCCGGGTGCAGGTTGCCGTCGCCGGCGTGGCCGATGATCACGATGGTGATCCCGGTCTCCTTCTCGAGGTCCTTGCAGACGCGGATCAGGTCGGGAATCTTGTCCCGCGGCACGGTCACGTCCTCGGCCAGCGTGGTCGGCGACTTGCCGAACACGGCGGCGAAGCCGGCCTTGCGGGCGTTCCAGTACTTCATCGCCTCGGCGTCGTCCTCGGCCACCATGACCTTCGACGCACCGTTGTCCATGCAGATCTCCTTGACCCGCTCGAGCTCCTGATCCACCGCCTCCTTGTGGCCGTCGAGCTCGAACAAGAGCATGGCGTCGGCGTCGGTGGGCAGGCCCATCGGCATCATCTCTTCGATGCGATTGATCACCCAGTTGTCCAGCAGCTCGATCTTGCCCGGGACGATGCCCTCCTGGAGCACCTTGAACACCAGCGAGCCGGACTCGGCCACGTCGCCGAACACCGCGGCCATGGTGCGCTTTGCGGGGGGCATGGGGATCAGCTTGAGGATGGCCTTGGTCATGATGCCCAGCGTGCCCTCGGAGCCGGTGAACAGCTGCGGCAGGTCGTAGCCGGTACGGTTCTTGGTCGTGGTCGCGCCGATGTCGATCACGTCCCCGTCGGGGAGCACCCACTCCAGGCCCAGCACGTAGTGCTTGGTCACGCCGTACTTGAGTCCGGCGGGGCCGCCCGAGTTCTCGGCGACCACACCGCCCATGGTCGCGCCGACAAAGCTCTGGGGGTCGGGCGGGAACATGAGCCCCTGCTGGGCCAGCGCGACGTTGAGGTTCATGAGCACCACGCCGGGCTCGACGATGGCGATCATGTTCTCCTTGCTGATCTCGAGGATCGCGTTCATGCGGGTCGTGACCAGCACGATGCCGCCCTCGATGGGCACGGAGCCGCCGCTGACGTTGGTGCCGCCGCCGCGCGGTGTCACCGGGACCTTGTGCTCGTTGGCCAGCTTGAGGATCGCGGAGATCTGCTCGGTGCTGGTGGGGAACACGACGGCATCGGGGGGGTGGACCCAGATGCTGGTGGCGTCGTACGAGTACGCGTCCAGCTCCTCGGGCTCGGTACAGACGCTCTCGGCGCCGGCGATCTCGCGGAGTTGATTGAGGACGGCGGAGTCGATGGCCATGGGGCGCTCCTTGCAAGGGGCGGTTGGGGCAACATGCCGGGGTGGATCTCTAGTACCCCGCGGGCGCTCGGGTCAAGCTTTGCAGTGACTTCGTGATTTCCCCTCAGTTCCGTTGACACCCCCGGACCGCCCGACTACCCTCCACGCTCCGATCAATACGGAGTATTGGAGGCTCGTGTAAATGCTGGAAGTTCGCTTTCACGGACGAGGAGGTCAGGGAGCCGTGACCTCGGCCGAGCTGGTGGCCCAGGCCGCCATCGCCGAGGACCGCTTCGCCCAGGCCTTCCCCAGCTTCGGTCCGGAGCGCCGCGGTGCGCCTGTGGTCGCCTACCTGAGGTTGAGCGACGTGCAGATCCGCAACCGTACGGCCATCCAGGAGCCGAACGTCGTCATCGTGCTCGATCCCGCTCTGCCCGGCATCGTCGAGGTGGACAAGGGACTACAGGACGGCGGGATCGCCGTCATCAACTCCAACCGTACGCCCCAGGAGCTGCGCGAGACCTTTGGTCTCAACTGCAAGCTGGCGGTGGTGAACGCCAACAAGATCGCCCGCGAGGAGATCGGCCGGGTGATCACCAACACCACCATGCTCGGCGCGTTCCTCCTGGCCACGCGGACCGTCAAGCGCGACACCCTGGCCGAGATGATCACGAATCGTTTCGGGCCCATCGCGCCGCGCAACATCAAGGCCTTCTTGCGGGCCTTCGACGAGACGGTCATCGACGACGCGGTCGCCCCGGGTACGTACGAGCGCCCCGACAAGGGCGACGCGAAGCCCATCGTCACACCGGGCAACAAGCCCCGCCAGGGCGTGAACGTGCCGTGGCAGAGCCTGAACCTGGGCATGACCGCCCACGCGGGCTCGGCGCGGAACTTCCTCACCGGCGACTGGCGCTCCAGCCGGCCGATCTGGGTCTACGCCGGCAAGGACACGGGCTGCATCGCCTGCGGCATGTGCACCGTGTTCTGCCCCGAGGGCTGCCTGAAGATGGTGCCCATCGGTGAGACCGAGTTCGGCCTCAAGCAGGTGGCGCACTTCAAGCCCGAGCACCTCGACACCGACTCCCTGGTGCCGATGGCAGACCTCGACTACTGCAAGGGATGCGGCATCTGCGCCCAGGAATGCTGGACGAGCTGCATCTCGATGGTCACGGAGGAGAGCTGATGGGCAAGCGCACTGGCATCGAGGTCTCCATCGCGGTGGCAGAGGCGGCGGGTGCTTGCGACCCGGACGTCATCGCGGCCTATCCGATCACGCCCCAGACCCACATCGTCGAGCACCTCTCCGAGATGGTCGCCGAGGGTCACGTGGACGCCGAGTTCATCCCCGTGGAGTCCGAGCACTCCGCCATGAGCTGCTGCTGCGGCTCGTCGGCGGCGGGTGCCCGCACCTACACGGCCACCGCCTCCCAGGGGCTGGTGCTGATGAACGAGATCATGTTCATGGCGCCCGCGCTGCGGCTGCCCATCGTGATGACGGTGGTCAACCGCGCGCTGTCCGCGCCGATCAACATCTGGAACGACCACTCGGACATCATGGCCCAGCGGGACGTCGGCTGGATCCAGACCTTCGCCGAGAACGGTCAGGAGGCCGTGGACCTGACGCTGCACGCGTTCCGCGTGGCCGAGGACCCGCGGGTCTCCCTGCCGATGATCAGCAACCTCGACGGGTTCATCCTCAGCCACGTGATCGAGCC
Source organism: uncultured Rickettsiales bacterium (assembly GCA_964558555.1). Lineage (GTDB taxonomy): Bacteria > Myxococcota_A > UBA796 > UBA9615 > CAYRNR01 > CAYRNR01. Next base: position 6,374 of record CAZLEO010000360.1, read on the forward strand.
CATCACCGTCCCCACCCCGGCGGAGGTCAAGCAGTACCTCCCCGACTTCCAGCCCAGCCATCGGCTGGACGTGGACGACCCCGTCCTGATGGGGCCCGTGGGTGTGCCCGAGGTGTACACCGAGGCGCGCTACGCCACCGAGGCGGCGTTGCAGAACTCCTACGACGTGGTGGTCGAGGCGTGGGACGAGTTCGAGGAGCAGTTCGGCCGGCGGTACAACCCGGTGGAGACCTACCGGGCCGACGACGCCGACGTCCTGTTCATCACCATGGGCGGCATCGGCGAGACGTGCATGACCTGGATCGACCAGGCCCGCGAGGCCGGTCACAAGGTCGGCTCGGCCCGCATCCGCCTGTGGCGGCCCTTCCCCGAAAACGACGTGCTCGACGCGATCGGCGACGCCAAGGCGCTGATCGTGCTCGACCGCTGCCTCTCCCTGGGCGCCAGCGGCAACCCGGTGGCCCAGGCCATGAAGTCCATCCTGTTCAACCGCGAGGACCGGCCCAAGGTGCTGGAGTACGTGGTGGGCCTGGGCGGACGCGACACCTTCTTCAAGGACTTCCAGACCATGTACGACCAGGCCGCGGAGGTGCTCGCCGGCGGCGACGTGCCGCGGCCCAGCGTGCTGCAGGTCATCGGAGGTGAGCTGTGACCGTCGAGAAACTCAACGTCTACTCGGCGCGGCTGCTGCCCCAGAAGGAGTACCTGTGCTCCGGGCACCGCGCCTGTCAGGGCTGCGCCGAGGCCCTGGCCGTGCGGCTGGTGCACAAGGCCTTCGGCCGCAACACCATCGTCTGCTCGGCCACCGGCTGCATGGAGATCATCACCTCGTCCTACCCCGACTCGGCGTGGGACGTGCCCTGGTTCCACGTGGCCTTCGAGAACTCCGCGTCCGTGTGCTCCGGCGTCGAGGCCGGCTACAAGGCGCTGGCCCGCAAGGGTCGGGTGCCCGACCGCCGCCTCAACTTCGTGGGCATGGGCGGCGACGGCGCCACCGCGGACATCGGCCTGCAGTGGGTGTCCGGCGCCATGGAGCGCGGCCACGACATGACCTACGTCTGCTACGACAACGAGGCGTACATGAACACGGGGATCCAGCGCTCCAGCTCCACCCCGTTCGGCGCCACCACCACCACCAGCCCCGCCGGCGAGGCCAAGCCCTACGGCCAGGACACGCAGAAGAAGCCGGTGGTGGAGATCATGGCCGCGCACCGCATCCCGTATGCGGCCACGGCGAGCCCGTCGTACCCCTTCGACATGATGGAGAAGCTCGAGAGAGCCAAGAACACCCGGGGTCCGGCGTACCTGCAGATCTACTCCGCCTGCCCCACGGGCTGGCGCATGGCCCCCGAGCTGGCCATCGAGGCGGGGCGCCTGGCCGTGCAGGTCGGCGCGTTCCCCCTGTACGAGATCGAGAACGGCCGCAAGGTCACCGTCAACGTCAAGCCCGACGAGCTGCGGTCGCTCAAGGACTACACGTCGATCCAGGGGCGCTTCCGGCACCTCGGCGACGATCAGATCACCGCGATCGAGCAGCGGCTCCGTGAGGAGTGGGAATACCTGCTGTCCCGCGAGAAGGCGGGGGTGTGAGACATGGAACAGGTCAAGGTTGATTCCATCCTGGATCAGTACGGCTGCGAGGAGAGCTCGCTGCTGGCGATCATGCAGGACATCCAGGCCGAGGAGAACTGGCTGCCCCGCGGCGCGCTGGAGCGTGTCGCCGAACGCGTCGGCGTCTCCCTGGCGCGGATGTACCGGCTGGCCACCTTCTTCGAGGCGTTCCACCTCGAGCCGCGCGGCAAGCACATCTGGACGGTGTGCATGGGCACGGCGTGCCACGTGCGTGGGGCTCCGCTTCTCTCGGAGAAGCTCGAGCGCGACCTGGACGTGGACGGCCGCGGCAACACCGCGGACATGGAGCACACGGTCGAGGGAGTGAACTGCGTGGGCGCGTGCGCGCTCGGACCGCTGATCATCGTGGACGGGCAGTACCACGGCAACATGACGTCCTCGAAGGTCGACCGCGTGTACAAGACCTACGAGATCGAGCCGAAGACGGGAGGCGAGTGATCATGACTCGTATCGCATCGGCAGAGGCGCTGCAGAGCAAGCGCGACGATATCCTCTCGAATCGTGATCCCAACCGCGAGGCCATCGCCATCTGCGCGGGCACCGGCTGCATCGCCTACGGCTCCA
>CAZLEO010000361.1:0-8470 GCA_964558555.1 uncultured Rickettsiales bacterium
CTAACGTTGGTGTTTGCGCGATCAGCAGATCGAGTTTTTGCGGCTGCTCTGAGGAAATCGCCACGGCAGAACCGACACATGCAGAGGTCGAACTCTACCGCTGGGAGTGATTCTTGATGAAACGGGAGCTTATTTCCATTTTCTGTCCACCTGTCCCACGTTTTTCACCGCTCTGGCGACTATCACCACTGTTAACGCTGATGGCGAGTTCGGGCTGCCCCGAGCCCGCAAGCCCTCGATGGATCGACATCGATACCAGCGCAGACCATGCCTGCGCTGTACGAAGTGACGGCATGGTTCAATGTTGGGGCCGAAACACATCTGACCAAACTGCGGTTCCAGCAGAATTGAAAGCCACCCAGGTCACCGTTGGCGGCGAGACCAGTTGCGCTCTCTCCCAGGAAGACGAAATCGTATGTTGGGGAAACAACGACTTCGGTCTCTTGGACAGCCCAGATGGTCTATTCAAGGACCTCGACATCACCGGCTGGTGTGGTTTCGCCGTTTCGAAAGCCGGAGAAGTCGACACGTGGGGAGACGAGCAATGTCCGCCAACGCAACTGAGTGGCATGGAGAGAGTTGAGGCCGGAATGGGAGCGTACTCTTCGTACGCGTGTGGAATTCATTCCAACAAAACCGTTCGTTGCTGGGGTGAGGCCGAACACGGTGAGAATGTGGCCCCCGAAGGGACCTTCAAAGACATCGATTGCCGAGGTGACTGGTATTCCCTCGGTGTCTCGGCAATCGACGGGGAGTTGGTTTGCTGGGCTGTCGTGTGTCCCGATTTACCGTCCGGCGAGCATACGATGGTGAGTTCCTACCTGGATCATTTCTGCGCTGTCTCTTCCGACGGGAAGATCGCCTGCGCCGGTAGGGACATCAGCGGGGAAACGAATCCGCCGACGGAAACGGACTACCGACAAGTCAGCATCGGTGGGAACTACGCATGTGCCATCACGAAGGGTGGCGAACTGGAGTGCTGGGGTTGTGAGAACGCCTGTCCCACAGAGGTGGGATGTGGCAACTACGACTGGGGCCAGTGCGATCCCCCAGCCCTCGACGACGAATAGCCCCCTACCGGCTCTGGCGCCCCCTACTTCTCCACCACCGCCGCCCCCCACCCGTCGTACTTGGCCCCTGTCTGCCGCGCAAACTCCCGCAGCGAGTGGGTCAGCCCGGTCACGTCGTCGAGGTCCAGCACGGCGGACTTGCGCATCACCAGGCCGTCCCGGCCGTGGGACACGACCTTGAAGTGACTGGTGCCGAGCTGGTCGCGGATGTGGACCAGCGCCGCGTCGGGCCCGACGAAGACGTGCTCGAGTACGTGCGGCGCGCTCATGTCGGTGCCGGCCTTGATGAGCTGGTCGACCACGCGGCGGTTGTGGATCCACTCCCAGTGGATGGCGCCGGGGCGGACCTTGTCGTTGAAGAAGCGCCAGCCGTCGAGCTCCCGTTTCTCCAGCTCGTAACCGCCGTCGTACTCGCCGATGTAACGATCGACGTTGGCGTCGAAAGCCATGGGCGCGGCGATCTGGAAGATGAAGTCCCGCATGGCGCCGTAGGTCATCACGCCGACGAGCTTGCAGTCGACCCGCTCCTGCTCCAGCAACGCGAGCAGCTCGTCCTCGACGCGCTTGAGCTCGGCCGTGGCCTGGTGGGTGGGCAGGCCGTTGGCCTGGCAGTGCCCGGGGGTGATGCGCACGAGGACGCTGCGGGCGTCGTCGTACCCGGGGGGTAGATCCGAGGTCGCGATGCCCAGATCGAAGCGGACGAAGGCGCGCATGCCCTCGCCGAAGGGGTAGGTGTAGACCTCCCACGAGTCCCCGCAGACCTGGATCTCGGCTCTCCTGTTGCTGCCCATCGCTGCTCTCCCCTCGATTGGTTCCCTTGATCCGGATTCTACAACCCGTCCACCCGCAGCTCCACGTCGGTGTACGATGCCCCCGGGAGGTGTCCGGTGCTTCGAGCCGTTGCTGTGACGGCGCTGATCGCGGCGAGCCTGCTGTGCCTGGGGGCGACGCCGTCGGCGACCGAGACCTACGACGACGCGCGCAAGGCGCAGGTGCAGGCGCTGAAGCGCAACACGCCGCAGGCGTGGAACCGCGCTGCGAACGCGTTCGACGACTTCCTGGCGCTGTACCCCGATCACCGGCTGGCCACCGAGGCGCGCTTCGGGCGGGCCGAGTGCCTGCTGGCGGCGGGGGAGCTGGACGCGGCGTGGGACGCGTACCAGGAGCTGCGGGACCTGGGTGTGGGCAAGCGGCTGGGGGACGTGCTGGGGGGCGAGGCGTTCGTGCTGCTGGCGAACCTGGAGGCGGGGGAGCCCGGCGAGGCGGCGCTACTCGACCGGGTCGCGGAGCTGCGGCGCGTCGATCCACGGCACGACCGGCTGCCGCCGCTGCTGATCGCGGCGGCGGACGTGCACCGCAAGGCGGGCGAGTACCGCTCGGCCGAGGCCGCGCTGGGCGCGGTGATCGACGACTGGCCGTCGGACCCGGCCACGGAGCGCGCCTGGGAGGACCTGGGCCGGGTGCGGTACGAGCAGGAGGACTGGGACGGCGCCGTGGACGCCTATCGGGGGTACGCGGATCGGTATCCCCAGGGCAGCCGCATCGACGAGGTGCGCTGCCTGATCGCCTACGCACAGCTGCAGCGCGAGGCGTACTCGGACGCGGCCATCGCCGCGGAGTACCTGCTCGATCGGCTGGACCCCAGGCGGGACGAGGACCACACGCGGCTGTGGAACGAGACCGTCAAGATCCTCGCCGCGGCGCGAGCCCGCGAGATCGTCACCCTGACGGACTTCAAGCGCGTCGCGACGCGCCTCGACCACCCGTGGTCCCTGGACACCCTCGTGGCCGTGCTCACCATCAAGGCCGCCGAGGGGGATCCCGCCATGGCCCTGGACGGCCTGGACCAGCTGAGGCGGCGCGAGCTGATCGAGCTCGACGACGCGTCCGACGGCCTCAAGGAGCAGCTGGTCAGCTGCTGCCTGGCCCTGCGCGAGGCCAGCCCCGACAACGCCGACGTCCACCAGTGGCTCCTCGTCGCCGCCGACGCCCTGGACTCGATGGAGCGCCACGGGGAGGCCGGCGAGGTGCTGCAGTGGCTGCGCAACCACTCCGACGACGCCGGCGTCCGCCGTGAGGCCCGCGAAAAGCAGCTCCGCGACGAGGAGGAGGGGCCCTGGAAGTGACCGCTCCCCTCCATAGGTTCAACCAGTGAACCAATTGCCGTAAAAACTCAATAAAAACAAACACTTGACTGAGAATTCCCACGGGGCTATCTTCGGCCCGGGTCGTGTGGCTCGCTTGTCTTACCAGGCGCGCCGTAGCGAGGAGTCGCAGGCGGCGTTCAGGTACGCCGGCTGCGGCCGAAGGCGTGCTCCCAGCACGTCGAGGACGCAGACGGTGGGCATGAACGTCGAAGGCTGCGGAGCAGCCGGCTGCGGCCCGCAGTAGGCGTGGATGGTGAGGCAATCGAGCCTTGAGGGTACGCGTGCGATCCAAAGCAGCCGCAGAGCGAGGAGATTCCATGGGTGCAGCTCTAGAAGAAGTGGTCGTACAGCGCGAGAAGATGAAGCCCGTGGTCAAGAACGTCTTCGACAAGTGCAACAGCTTCACGAGGGCGAACGAGATCAAGCAGGCCGGGTTGTATCCGTACTTCTACGCCATCGAGCGGTCCGAGGGGACCGAGGTGGACATCGACGGCCGCACCCTGATCATGATGGGCTCCAACAACTACCTGGGGCTCACCATGGACCCCCGGGTCAAGGAGTCCGCGCAGGCCGCGCTGGAGAAGTTCGGCACGTCGTGCTCCGGGTCCCGCTTCCTCAACGGCACCCTGTCGCTGCACGAGGAGCTCGAGGCGCGCCTCGCCGACTGGCTCGGCAAGGAGGCCGCGCTGGTCCTGACCACCGGCTACACCACCAACATGGCGCTGGGTTGCCTGCTGGGTCGCGGCGAGATCGCGCTGATGGACATCAGCAACCACGCCAGCCTGTACGAGGCGGTGCAGACCGGCTACTCCACCCTCAAGCGCTTCTCCCACTGTGACCCCACCGACCTCATCCGCCGGCTCGGCAAGCTCGACGAGACCAAGGCCAAGCTGCTGCTCACCGACGGCGTGTTCTCCATGGAGGGCACCCTGGCGCCGTTGCGCGAGTACGTGGCCATCAAGGAGGAGTTCGGCTTCCCCATGGTCGTGGACGACGCCCACGCGCTCGGCGTGATGGGTCCCGGCGGCCGCGGCACCGCGGAGATGCTCGGCGTCCACGACGACGTGGACATCCTCACCGGCACCTTCTCCAAGTGCTTCGCCTCGGTGGGCGGCGTCGTCGCCGGCCCGGCCGCGGTCATCGACTACATCAAGCACCACGGCCGCGCGATGATCTTCGCGGCCTCCATGTCCCCGCCGTCGCTGGGCGCCGCGCTCAAGTCGCTGGAGATCATCCGCAGCGAGCCCGATCGCCGCCAGCGGGTCATGGACAACGCCGCGTACATGCGCGCCGAGCTCGGCCGCCTCGGCTTCGAGGTCTCCACCGACCCCACGCCAGTCGTGGCCCTGTTCATCGGCGACGAGGACCGCGCATTCCTGACCTGGCGCGCCCTGTTCGACGCCGGCCTCTTCACCAACCTCGCCGTACCCCCGGGCGTGCCCCCCGGCCGCTCGCTCATCCGCACCAGCTACATGGCCACGCACACCCGCGACCACCTCGACCGCGCCCTGGACATCATCTCCGGCGTCGGCCGCCAGATGGGGTTGATCTAGGTTGAAGGTTGAAGGTTGAAGGTTGAAGGTTCGGGGGAATCAGAGACGATAGCGTTTCTTCTGACGCGGTAGCTGCAGCAGCAGCGCCGACCCCGCCGTCACCAGCGTCACCGTCCCCAGGATGATCACCAGGCGGAGCCACGGCTCGCCCAGCTCCTGGCGCGCCAGCACCAGCAGGACCGTGGTGCGTATCCACTCGATCGCGCCCACGACCAGCCCCGCCTGCACCGCCCTCGCCGCCCACGGCCGCTTCACCAGCAGCACCAGCGGAAAGGCCAGGCAGAGGATCACGAGGATCAGGTGGCCGTACCGCAGGCAGTGCGCCGCGATCAGCAGGTAGCTCAGGAACACGGGGACAAGCTGGAGGAAGGTCATCGGACCATCAATAGGTCGGGGGCGCCGATCAAGCCAGCCCCGAGTCCACAACCCAAAGTCACTCCAGCCCCCCCAAATGGGCCGCGGCTAGATCCTCCGCATGCCAGGAGTCTCACAGCCGCCAAGGAATTGATCCGAGAGGGCGCAGAGCGCCCGCAGAAGACGTTCCCTGGGCCGCACGCGGACGGGGGACCGTGGGAACGAGGGAAAGGAAGAGGGAGAGGGAAAGGGAGAGGTGGAAGTGGAAGTGGAAATGGAAGTGGAAGTGGAAGTGGACGAAAGACCGGGGAAAACAGGCTATCCAACAATTACGTTGGAAAGCAATTTCCCTGTTATCTATCGTACTTACTGCCCTTGACCTTCGCGAAATCCGTCAGCACGTCCGCACCACCTTCGGTCACCAAGATCGTATGCTCGTACTGCGCAGACAACTCCCCATCTCGCGTCAGCACCGTCCACCCATCCCGCAACCGCTTGGTCTCCCAGGTGCCGAGGTTGATCATCGGCTCGATGGTGAAGGTCATGCCCGGCTCCATGCGCCGGGGGTCCTCCTCGGTGAAGTAGTGGGCGACCTGGGGCTCGGCGTGGAACTCGCGGCCGATGCCGTGGCCGCAGTACTCGCGGACGACGGAGCAGCCCAGGGACTCGGCGTGGGGCTGGATGGCCTTGCCGATGTCGGAGAAGCGGGCGCCGGGGCGGACGGTGTCGATGCCCTTTTGCAGGCATTCGCGGGTGATCTTCATCAGCCGGTGGGCCCTGGGCGAGACCTTGCCCACGGCAAAGGTGGCGGAGGTGTCGCCGTGGAAGCCGTGGAGCTTGGCGGTGACGTCGACGTTGATGATGTCGCCGGCGCGCAGCACCTTCTTGCGGCTGGGGATGCCGTGGCAGACCACCTCGTTGACGCTGGTGCAGATGGACTTGGGGAAGCCGCGGTAGCGCAGCGGCGCGGGGTAGGCGCCGTGGTCGACGATGTAGTCGTGGCACAGCTGGTTGAGGGTCTCGGTGTCCACGCCGACCTTGACGTGGGAGCGGGCCATACGAAGGGTGGCGGCGGCCAGCAGGCACGCTTCGCGCATCCCCTGGATCTCTTCGGGGTTCTTGACCTCGACCGCCTTGACCCAGTGCATCAGCTGCCGTCGCCTCCACCGCCCTGGGGGCCGGGCTTGCGCCGCCGGCGCCGGCGCTTCTTGCCGCCGTCACCGTCGCGGCGGGGCTCCTGGGGACGATCGCCGCCGCCGTGGCGAGGCCGTCCGCCGCCGCGACCGCCTGAGCGGGAGCCGCCGCCGTGACCACCTGAGCGGGAGCCACCACCGCGACCGCCGGGACCGCCGCGACCGCCGCGACCGCCACCGCGGCCGCCACCGCGACCGCCTGAGCGGGAGCCACCGCCGGAGTGTCCCTGGCGGTTGTGGTAGCGCGTCTGCTGGGGCTCGTAGTCCTCCTTGCCCTCGCGGCGGCGCTTCTCCATGCGGGCCCAGATGAAGAACCCGCGCAGGGCCGTGGCGAGGAGCATGTCGCCGTCGTCGCGGTCCTTGAGCTCGCGGGCCATGCTGATGTAGGCGTCGAAGGCCACGTGGTCCATGGCCTCGCGGATCTCGAGGACGTGTCGCTTGGCCCAGAGGGCACGGGCCTCATCGGGGCTGGGCAGCTCCTTGACGATGAACTCGATGCCCCAGGTGAACTCGAGCGTCTTGCGACACGCCAGCTCGCGACCGGACATGAGGCTGATGGCCGTGCCCTCCTTGCCGATGCGGGCCGTGCGGCCGACGCGGTGGAGGTAGGACGCGGGGTCCTCGGGCAGCGAGTAGTTGATGACGTGGGTCAGGTCACTGATGTCGATGCCGCGCGAGGCGACGTCGGTGGCGACGAGGAAACGGACCTCGCTGCGCTTGATGCGGCCCATGACCTTCTCGCGCGCCTTCTGGGTCAGATCCGAGCTGATGTACTCGGCGTCGATCCCCTGCCGGGACAGGTAGTTGCCCAGCATGGCCACGTCGTCGCGGGTGTTGCAGAAGATGATCCCGGCCTCGGGGTTCTCCACGTCCAGGATGGCCATGAGCTGCCGCGGCTTGGGGTAGTCCGAGACGGTCTCGTAGAGGATGTGGTCCACACCCTCGACGGTGCGCGTGTCCGTGGACAGGAACAGATCCTCGGGCTCGGACGCGTACTTGGTGACCAGGTCGCGCAGGTCGGACTCGACCGTGGCCGAGAACAGCAGCATCTGCGGCTTGGGCGGCACGTGGTCGAGGATGTTGGAGACCTCCTCGAGGAAGCCCATGGACAGCATCTCGTCGGCCTCGTCCAGGCCCACCATGTCGCAGTGGGTCAGGTCGAGGTTGCCGCGGCGGATGTGGTCGAGGACGCGGCCGGGGGTTCCGACCACCACCTCGACGCCGGCCTCGAAGGCGTCGGTCTGGGGACCCAGGGCCACGCCGCCGTACACGGCGGTGACGCTCACGTCCCTGTGGGCGCCCAGGCGCTCGGTCTCCTCGGCGACCTGGATGGCCAGCTCACGCGTGGGCGCGAGGACCAGGGCGCGGGCCCGGCGCTCGCCGTCGGCGATGCGCTCGAGGATGGGGATGGCGAAGGCCGTGGTCTTGCCCGTGCCGGTCTTGGACCGCACGAGCAGGTCCTTGCCCTGCAAGGAGCGCGGGATGCTCTGCGCCTGCACCGGCGTGGGGTGGGAGTATTCCATCTCCTCGAGGGCCTTGAGGAGGGGCTCCGAGAGGCCCAGGTCGGCCCAGGTCGTGTCCGTGGCGAAGGCGTTCTCCTCGGGCTCGACGGGTTGGGTCTCGGCGGTGTCGATCTGTGTGGGGTCCTGCCGGTCGTCTCCGGCTGAGTCGTTCACGATGTGGTCTCGCTTTCTTGTCCGGAAGGTCGCTAGCCGAAGGGGCTAATCATTCGCTGCCGGTGATGATGTGGAACTCGACGCGGCGGTTGAGGACGCGGCCGTCACGGCTGTCCTCGGCGATGGGGCGGCTCTCGCCGTAGCCGATGGCCACGAGTCGTTTCTCGGAGATGCCCTTGTTGACCAGATACCGCATCACGGACTCGGCCCGCCGCTGGCTCAGGTCGAGGTTGTACTCGTCGTCGCCCTCGGCGCTGGCGTGGCCCTGGATCTCGAGACAGATGTCGGGGTACTTGGCCAGGATCTTGGACGCGTCGTTGAGGGTGGGGAAGCTGGACTCCTTGAGGATGTCGCTGTCCACCTTGAAGTTGATGCCGCGGATCACGCCGACGATCTTGGAGATGTTGCGCGGCACCTCGTCGGGGCAGCCGTCCTCGTCCTCGTAGCCGTTGGCGTTCTCGGGATCGTTGGGGCAGA
>CAZLEO010000362.1:0-8458 GCA_964558555.1 uncultured Rickettsiales bacterium
GTCGGGGCTCGTGATCGCTCCTCGCTCGCAGCCCAGGAGGATCGGCATCAGAGTCAGGGCGGCTGACAGCAGCAAACTGCGCATGGCGCACCTCCCTCGGCTGCTATCTCATCCAGAGGACCGTCCAGCCGTCGCCGTCGTCGTCCGCGCACATGGTCGCGGCAGCGCAGCCGTCGTCATCACAGTCCGTCAGGCCGTCCTGGTCGTTGTCCACGCCGTCGTCGCACTCGCCGGCCTCGTCCCCCTCCACGTCGGTCGGGGTGGTGTCGTCGTCGTCGCCCGTGTCGTCGTCGTCATCGCCGGTCGTGTCGTCGTCGCCGGTCGTGTCGTCGTCGCCGGTCGTGTCGTCGTCGCCCGCGGTGTCGTCGTCGCCGGACGGACATCCAACGGCGAAGAACAGAGCTACAGACAGTACTGTGATTTCGATGATTCGCATGTTTCCTCCCTCAATACCGCACCATATCACCACGCTCGCGACCTGGGCACAGTGGTGCAGAGCCGAGGAGGGCGGAAAAACCGGTTTCTCGCAACGTCCCCTTTTTTCTCTACCGGCGATGTGCGCGCCGCGGCGGCGCGCGCCGAGAAGTAAGGTCAACGGTCAATGTCTGACCCCACCATGACCCCACCATTCAGCCGCCCGCCGGCGCCTCGAACTGGTTGCAGATCTGTGCCGCCTCCTCGCAGAACTTCTGCAGGTCCCTGGCGCGGATGCGCTTGCCCTTGCGGTAGGCGATCAGCTCGAAGTGGTCGCACTCGACCGTCCAGCCGGGACGGGTGCGAAAGAACGATCGCACGGAGGAGCGGAACGTCCCCCGGACCCAGTCCCCGTCGTGACCGCGCAGGAGGTAGGCCTTGGAGAACGCCCGGTCCGACTTGAACACCACGTCATCCTCGTACTTGCCGGGCAACGGCGTGTTCCAGCGCCGGGGCTCGAGCCGGAACGAGGCAACTCCCTCCTCGTGCCAGTCGATGGGCTCGTCCTCGTCCCCTTCCCCGTCCTCGGAGTCCCAGTCCTCGTCGTCGTCCATGGAGGCGTCGTCGTCGAGACTCGGTGTCCAGTTCGAGAGCTTGAACAGGGCGACGGTCTGGGACACGGGGACGTCGTGCCGCCCGCCGCCGAGGTCGTAGCTGAACTCCATGACGCGGAGGTCACGCCCCCTGAACCTTCCCTCGATGATGACCTCGACGAAGCGGCGGGTGCCCTCCCTGAACAGACGCATGGGCGGGATGTTCATCGAGTCGGATCGCCTGCGGCCGACAGAACAGGAGAGACCGAGCTTCTCGGCCTCGGCCGCCAGGGTTTCCTCCCGATTGGCCTCGTAGCGGTTGGCGAAGAAGACGATCGCGAAGATACCGCCGCAGATCACCACGACGATCCCCAGGACGGTGAAGAACTGGGCGGCAGTAGCTTCCAAACCGAACGCTTCGAGCATGACGACTCCCTGGATCCTCAGAGGGTGGCGGGGTCGTACGGATGCCCGATGAACAGCCACTGCGTCAGCACGTGGCCGCCGAAGTCGGTGAAGTACTCGGTGACGAAGGAGGGACCGGAGACGCCGCCGGAGTTGTTGGGGTCGTCGGGATCGGGGTGGGAGTCGCCGGAGCCGTTGCAGCCGTAGTAGCGCAGGCCGGAGCGGTGCATGCCATCCCACACCCAGTCGACGAAGATGACGGAGTGGCCGGTGCCGGTGTCGCGGGAGAGGTTGATGAAGTCGCCGGTGATGACGTCGTCCCAGTCCTCCTCGTAGACGTTCTCGCCGATGCCGGCGTACTCGAACGCGTCGGCGGCGGAGGCGTAGTAGGTGACGCCGAAGCCCTGCCAGAACTGGTAGAAGTCGCCCACGTCCACGTCGTCGAGGGTCAGATCGCCGTAGGTCTGGGAGGTGGGGGCGTTGTGGTCGGCCTGCCATCGTTCGTACGCGTCGAGGAAGACCTCGAGGGTGTGGCCGGAGCAGAAGCAGTCGAGGCCGCCGCCGAAGACGTGCTCGCCGAGGTACGAGCCGCCCCAGATCTGGCCCCACATGTCCCCGCACTCGTCGCCGTAGTAGGACCAGCAGTAGGGGTAGGTGCCGTCCTTGGGGTAGGAGGCGCCGTCGTTGATGGCGTCGACCACGTACTGGTTGAAGCCGGGCTGGTCGGAGAGCATGCCGTCGGCGGGGACGAAGCTGACCTGGTCGGTGCCGACCTCGTCGCCGTCGGCGTCGTAGCCGATCAGCTCGACGTCGCGCTCGAAGTTGACGCCGGCGAAGTCGTAGACGTGGGTGTGGATGCCCACGGAGACGTCGATGGGGGCGTCCTGCAGCGGCCAGCCCTCGCAGTAGAACTCCACGGTGCGGATGTCGGGGGAGTTGACCTCGAAGTCGAAGTGCACGGGGTCGGGGGCCTGGTCGCCGGGCTGGGGGTAGAGGATGACCACCGGGCCGTCCTCGGCGTCGTCGTCGCCCACGTCATCGTCGCCCACCGTGTCATCGTCGTCACCGGCCACGTCGTCGTCGTCGCCGTGGGTGGCGTCGTCGTCGTCGAGGGACTGGTTGCCCAGGCCGCCCTGCGGGCCGATGTGCTCCGGGTGGCAGCCGGGCAGCAGCAGCGCCAGCGCGCCGATGAAAAGGAAGACCCTCACGTTCACCTCCCGCAGGGCGAACTATAACAGCCGAGGCTGGTGGGGGATTCCGTGCGTTGATACGCTCGGATCGAATGGAAGGGAGGGAGCCGTGATCCGGATTCTCACCATGGCGGCGCTGATCGCCGCGCCCGCGCTCGTGCCGGGCTGCGCTGGCGACGAGTGGTCCGCGGACGACGACGACACCATTCATTTCGACGACGACGACGCCACCGCAGCGGACGACGACGACATCGGTGACGACGACACCGGCGACGACGACGACACGGCCGCCTGCGACGGGCACTGCGCCAACGGCGTGCGCGACTGTGGCGAGACCGGGGTGGACTGCGGAGGCGAGTGCGATCCCTGCGCGGTGGAGGTGATCGGCGCGGCAGGGTCGTTCCCGACGGTGGCGGCGACCGCCGACAAGGTGGTGGTTGCGTGGTGCCACGAGGGCGTCCAGTACCTGTGCAAGGACGCCCAGGGGTGGACGGCGGTGCACTCGCTGGAGGTGGGGACGACCTACACCAAGTCCACGCGGCTGCAGGCGGACGGCCAGGGGCGGGTACACCTCGTGGTCACGCAAGGCGGCGGCAACGACATCCTGTACGCGGTGATGGGGCCCGGCGCGTGCGGCGAGTCGTCGTGGTCGGCGCCCGAGGGCCTCGCCGGCCCCGAGGGGGGCCGCTACCCGAACGTGGCGGTGGACGACGGCGACGATCCCCACGTGCTCTGGCACGACCAGGACTACACCCAGGTGTACTACCGCCGGGCGACGGCCGGGGCGTGGAGCGAACCCATCGTGCAGGTGACCACCACGGAGTGGGACTCGCGTTATCCCGACCTCACCGTGGTGGGTCAGGACCCGCACGTGATCTACGAGCAGGACGACGCAAGCTACGCCAACTGCCTGCCCCACCACACCCACTGGACTGGCAGCGCGTTCGCCGAGCCGTTCCAGCTGGTGGACTCGTACCACTCGTGGCCCCAGATCGCGGCCGACCCCGATGGCGCGGTGCACGCGCTGTTCACGGACCGCTTCGGCGACTGCGAGGTCAAGTACCGGCGCTGGGAGGGCGGCGCCTGGGGGGGCGAGCACGTGATCTCCACCGGCTCGACGGACTGGTCCTGGAGCAGCCTGGCAGCGGACGAGACGGGCCTGCACGGCGTGTGGCACCAGCTCGTCGGCGGCATCGGCCAGGTGTTCTACGCGGTGGGCGACGCGGGCGCGGGCACCTGGGAAGCGCCGCGGCAGGTGTCCGAGGACGCGGCCCTGGACGAGTGGCAACCGGCCGTCTCGGTGGCGCCCGATGCAACGGCGCACGTGGTGTGGATGCGCGTGCAGCCCGACGAGGAGTCGGGGGAAATCCTGTACCGCACGGTGACGTTCGAGGACCTCTGAGTCAGCCGGCCAGGATCTCCCGATCCTCGATCCGGCCCCGCGACAGGGTGATCACCTCGTGGGCGACCTCGCCGGCCAGCGTGGGATCGTGGGTGGCGAAGATCAGGGTGGTTCCGCGGTCGCGGGCGCCGGTCATCAGCCGCGTCAGGGTGGGCCGGAACGCCGCGTCGAGGTAGGTCGTGGGCTCGTCCAGCAGCAGCACGGGGGTGCGCAGGGCCAGGGCGCGGGCGAGGACGACGCGCTGGGCCTCGCCCCCGGACAGGGCGCGGGCGCGGCGCCCCTCGAACCCCTCCAGCCCCACGTCGGCCAGGGCCTCGAGGACGCGCGGAGTGATCCGGTCGCGGGGCACGGCGTGGGCTGCGAGGCCGAAGGCGACGTTGGCGCGGACCGTGGTGGAGAACAGCACGGGTTCTTGCATGACGAGGGTGGCCTGCCGGCGCTGGGACCGTGACGCGGCGGCGCCCGATCCGCCATTGCGCCAGCGTACGGGCTCGCCATGCAGGGTCACCTCCCCTGCCGTCGGCGCCTGCAGCAACGCCAGGATCTGCAGCAGGGTGCTCTTGCCCGATCCGTTGGGACCGACCAGGGCCACGGCTCGACCACGATCCAGGTCGAGCTCGGGGACGTCGAGGGCGATCTGCTCGCCGTACCGCTGGGCCACGCCGCGCAGGGTGTAGGCGCTCATCGCTCCCTCCCCCCCAGCAGCCGCACCACGAGGTTCACGGCGAAGGCCAGCACCAGCAGGATGATCCCCAGCGCCAGCGCCAGCGCGAACTCCCCCTTGCGCGTCTCCAGGGCGATGACGGTGGTGATGGTGCGGGTGTACCCGGCGATGTTGCCGCCGAGCATCATGGACACGCCCACCTCGCCGATGACGCGACCGTACGCGGTGACGCAGGCGGCCAGGATCCCGGGGCGGGCCTCCCGCAGCACGATCCGCCACACCCCGAGCCGCCCCGCGCCCAGGGTCAACGCGCTGCGCGCGTACGCAGGTTCCACCGCGGCGATGGCGCTGCGCGACAGGGCCGCGACCACGGGCACGATGAGCACGGTCTGGCCGATGACGATGGCGTAGGGGGAGAACAGCAGGCCCAGCTCGCCGCCGGGCCCCTGCCGGCACAGCAGGGCGTACACGAACAGCCCCACCACCACGGTGGGCAGGGCGAGCAGGGTGTCGAGGACGGCCACGACCAGGCGCTGGAAGCGGAAGCGGCCCAGGGCGAGCACCGCGCCGATGGGGATACCCAGGACCGAGGCCAGCAGGGTCGACGCCACCGAGAACCGCATCGACGCCCACACGGCGGCCACCACGTGGGGATCCGCCGCCGCGATCATGCGCAGCGCCTCGATCACGGCGTCGGAGAGGTAGTCCATGGTCCCTTCAGGGGGAGGTCTCGGCGCCAGCGGTCGGCCGGAACAGGGTCTCGCCGTCCACCGAGTAGGCGCCGATGAGCGCCTGGCCGGTCTCGCCGCACAGCCAGTCCGACAGCTCCTGCGCGTGCTCGCGTTCCACCCACTCGTGCCTGGCTGGATTGACCGGGATCACGGAGTACGGGTTGACCATCTGCGGGTCGTCGCCGGCGAGGATCTCCAGGCCCAGCTTGTCGCTGCGGGCCAGGAAGGTGCCGCGGTCGGTCAGGGTGTAGCCGGGCATGTTGCCGGCCATGGTCAGCACGGCGCCCATGCCCTGCCCGGCCTCGAGGTACCAGTCGCCCGCGGGATCGACGCCGGCACGCCCCCAGGTCTGCATCTCGCGGTAGTGGGTGCCGGACTGGTCGCCGCGGGAGATGAAGAGGGCCTGGGCCTCGGCGATGCGGACCAGGGCGGCGGCCACGTCGGTCGAGCCTCGAATGCCGGCGGGATCCGCGGCCGGCCCGACCAGCACGAAGTCGTTGGCCATGAACGTGCGGCGGTCCACCCCGTAGCCCATCTCCACGAACTCGGCCTCGAGGGCTGGCGCGTGCACGATCACCACGTCCACGTCGCCCGCCGAACCCAGCTTCAGCGCCTGGCCGGTGCCCACGGGGATCACGTCCACCTTGCAGCCGCACGTCTCCTCGAAGTGGGGCAGAAGCTGCGACAGCAGCCCCGAGTTCTCCACCGAGGTGGTCGTTGCGAGGCGCAGGCGGGGGTTCTCGTCGGGGAGGGCGGAGGCACCCGTGGCGACCAGGAGCGCGGCGACGGCGAGGGCGGCGAGCCGGATCATGATCTCTCCATCCAGCGAGGGGAGTTTGGCAGAGATCTAGAGCGCCTCAGACGCTAAAGCAAATCGCGTGCGAACAAACTCGAGAATCTCCGGGCGATCGGGAATGGAAAAACACTTCCAAGTGTCATTGCCATACTTATCAGTATGCAACCCACCGGAGGACACCATGACCGCAGCGCGCGCACGCAAGGACGAATCCCGCCAGCCCAAGGCCGGCGCCCCCGATCTGGTCCCGATCATGAATCTCGTGACCATCCTCATCCCCTTCCTGCTGCTGTCGGTGACCTTCGTGAACCTGGCGGTGGTGGACTCGACCCTGCCGGCCATCTCGCCCATCCCCTCGGACACGGTCGAGGCCGACAAGCTGCGGATGATGGTGGCGATCACCGACCAGGGCTTCATCGTGCGCGGCAACAGCCCGCTGCTCGAGGGTGATCCCGAGGCCGAGGCGAGGGGCCAATCCATCGACCGCCTCACCGACGGCGCCTACCCGTTCACCGAGCTCACCGATCTGATGGTGCAGCTGAAATCCGAGTACCCCGACGAGGCGAACGTCGTGCTGATCCCCGAGGACGTGGTGGACTACGACACCATCGTCGGCACCATGGACGCCACCCGCGACTGGACGCCACCCGGCGCAACCGTCAAGGAGCTGCTGTTCCCGGTCGTGTCGCTGGGATCCGTCACGCAGTGATCAGAGGCGGTCCATCTCGCTGAGCCGCTTGCACTCGATGAGCTCCACCGTGGAGCAGCCGGCCCCCTGGTAACACGCCAGCAGGGCGTCCCCGTCGGGCTCCGTCTCCAGCTCGAGCTCGCAGTTGGCCGTGCACGAGCCGCTGCCCTCGTACCCCGGCAGCTCGCAGTCGATCGCCAGGGTGTGACAGAGATCCGCGCACGCGTCCGCGTAGGGGCCGCTCTCGCCGCAGGCGGCCACCGCCAGCGGGATGGAGAGGACGAACAGGGCCAGTAGATGTCGCATGGTCGTCCTCCTCACCAGTCGATGATCCCGTAGTTGAGCCACGCCAGATCGCGCTCGCTGTCGTCGGGCATGGTGGTCGTCCAGCGGTCGGTGAACCAGATGTGGAGCCGGTCGTGGACGTGGTACACGCGGGGATAACCGGGGTTGACGTAGCTCAGCGGCAGGGGCTCGTCCGGGGTCTGGCGCGTCCAGTTCACCGCGTCGGTGCTCGTGGCGTAGCCCAGCTGGGCGTCGTCCACGTAGTAGAAGTTGCCCTGGTTGGCCACCGTCGAGGAGCCCGCGTAGAACAGGTAGTACGTGGCGTCGTGGAAGAACACGTCGGGGAACGCCACCACCTTGGAGTCCCAGTGCCCCGGCGATCCCTGCAGGATCGGCCGGCCGTCCTGCAGGTCCCACTGGCTGCCGTCGGTGCTCGTGGCGTGTCCCACCGCGTACTGGATCTGGTTGTTCACCTGGTACAGCCCGCCGTAGAACATGTGCATCACGCCACCGGAGTCGACGATCACGTCGCCGGGGGTGAACGCGCTGAAGTCCGTCCCCGCCATCTCGTCCACGCCGATGACCGGGTTGTGGGCGTCCGCCACCCATTCGAGGCCGTCCGCGGACGTGGCGTGGCCGATCTGCGTGCCCATGTTGGTCACGTCCGCGGCGAACCACATGTGGTAGAGGCCCTCGACCTCGTCGAACCACACGGTGGGGTTGTAGATCTTGTCGCACGCCATGCCCGCGTCCGCGGTGGTCAGCAGCGGGTTGCCCTCGTAGCGCTCCCAGTCCACGCCGTTGGTGGACACGGCGTAGCCGATGGCGTCGATGGAGGTGTCGGGGTTCATCTCCAGCTCGGTGTCGCCGCCGCCGTACCACATCTGGAACAGGGGCGTGCCCAGCACGTCGATCACCAGGATGTCGTAGCCGCCGACGCCCGGGGAATCCCAGCCGTCGTCCAGCGGCGGCGGGAAGAACGGGTTGCAGGTGTACAGCTCCCAGGGGCTGGTCTCGTCACCCACCACCTCGAACTCGCACTCCACCAGGTCGTGGGGATCCGGAGTCGCGGCGAGATCGTACTCGTTGCCGCAGGCCACCACTGCGAGCAGCAACGCCAGCAGCACGATGACGCGGACGATGAACCTCGATTTCATCGGTGACCCACCTTTCGCGCTCACACTATCATGGGTTCCGGGTGATCCAGCCAGCGAGGTCCACATGCGCGTCCCCGTGATCCTGTTCGCGGCCTGCTTCGTGCTGTCGTGCACCGAGTACGACCTGTCCGAC
>CAZLEO010000363.1:0-8405 GCA_964558555.1 uncultured Rickettsiales bacterium
GATCACGACCGCGTGGGGGCGACTTCTCGGAGGTGCTTTGAAATGCCTATCCACCGTCCCCGTCCACCCAGGCGCAGGAGTTGCTCCGGCGCGCGCGGCGGGCCCTGGACAACGTGGACCGTGCTCGACCCTATACCTCGCTTCGCGAGGAAGATGACCAGGGCAAGAGCGGTGATACACGGGCGAAGGAAGCGCTGGTCGCGCAGGGACACCGGCTGCTTTGCCAGCTGCTCGAGCAACGCAAGGGGGCCTCATGAGCGCTCCCTTCGTCCACTTCGAGCGGCTCGAAGTGAGGTCGCTGCCGGGAATACCGACACCCGGGATGACGATCGACGGCCTCTGCCCCGGGGTCAACGTGGTGTACGGGCCGAACGCCTCGGGAAAGAGCCGTACGGCGCATGCGCTCATGCTCGTGCTGTGGCCCAAGGCTTCCCGCGGCGAGCGGGCCTCGCTGCGTGGCCGGCTCCTCCTCGATGCCGAGACCTGGATCCTCGACCTGGACGCTGGGGCGGTCTCGTGCCAGCGCGAGGGGGTCGACACCGATCTCCCGCCGCTCCCCCCGGCCGAGGTGAGGGAGCGTTATCGTCTGGAGCTGCACGATCTGGTCCGCAGCGAGGGCGTTGGGCTGGCCACGGCCATCGCGCAGGAGTCGGTGGGGGGGTACGACGTAGACGGCGCGTGTCGTTCGCTGGGATTTGATGACAGGATTCCGTCGACCAGAAAGGAAGCCGATCGGGTCAAGGAACGACGTGAAACGCTCCGCGGGGCGCGGGACGCCCACGCGACACTCCTCGACGAGGAACGCCGGCTCGACTCGTTGCGGTCCGAGCGAGAGCGGGCCAGCGCCGACCAACAGCGGGCCGCGGTGCTGACCCTGGCCATCGAGCGGGTCGAGTTGCTCCCCCCGCTGGTCGAAGCCAAGACGTCGCTGGATGGATTCCCCGACGGCATGGACCGGGTCGTGGGCACCGAGGCCGAACGCCTCGAGAAGCTTCGAGGGGAGCAACGAGAACTGGCTTCCCGGCGTCGGGACGTAGAGGCTGCCCTGGCCCGCGCCAAGGTGACCGTCGCGGCCAGTTCGCTTCCAGAAGACGGCCTGCCCCACGGCACCGTGCGGGCTCTGCGCGATCACCTCGACGAACTGCTCAAGATCGGACAGGCGGAGGATAGCAGGCGGCAGGACGTGGTAAAGGCGGTTGCCCAGCGCACCGAGGCGCGCCAGCACATCGGCGCTACCCTCACCGACGAGCAGCTGGAAGCCCTGGACCTCGGGGGGCTGCAGGATCTGTCGGAGTTTGCCCGGGAAGCGCAGCAGCTCCACGCAGAGCGATCGGCGGCTGCTGCGCTGCGGAGCTGGCTCGGCGAGTCCGATCCCGATCCGGACCTGGACCGTGTTCGGGTCGGGATCCAGGCGTTGCGGCGCTGGTTGAACGAAGGCACGACGTCGGCGCCACAGGTCGAGCCACTGTGGAAGGCCCTACTCACCGCCGCGGGTCTCACCCTCGCTGCCGCAGTGATCGCGCTCGCCCTGGTGGCCGACCTGTCGTGGCTGTTGGTGTTCGCCCCGGTCGGGCTGATCCCTCTGTACGCCGCCTGGCGACGGCCCAGGGCGACGTTCGACGCGCGGGCCTCGCACCAGCGTGAATACCGCAAGACAGGCCTCGACGAGCCGAGTCACTGGGACG
Source organism: uncultured Rickettsiales bacterium (assembly GCA_964558555.1). Classification (GTDB taxonomy): domain Bacteria; phylum Myxococcota_A; class UBA796; order UBA9615; family CAYRNR01; genus CAYRNR01. The sequence goes on from CAZLEO010000363.1 coordinate 1,686, forward strand.
AGGCGAACGTCGAGCACCTGCTGGCACGACATCAGGAACACGAGGCACGTGGCATGCTCGACGAAGAGCGCGCTCACCGTCTTGCCGGCATGAAGGGCGAATTGGAGGCTCTCGACGCGCGCGCGGCGAAGCTCGAAGCCCGGCGCGCGGGCCTGATCGAGCGGCTCGGCGTGGCGCCAGACACGGACGAGCACTCCCTGTACTGGTTGGTGAGCCACCTGCTGAGATGGGGGCAAGCGAGCGCCGATCTGGCCGCTGCCCGCGCGAAGCTGGAGGAGGCCGATGCGAAACGCCGAGATGAGATGCAGGCGATCAACCACGCTCTCGCTCCGTTCGGTCTCGCGGCCCCGCAAGACATCATCGAAGCCCGCCGGGTCGTGGACGAACTCGACGAGCGCGCCAAGGTGCTGCAAGGGGCTATCGACGAACTGAAACGCAGCCGCGATGCCCTCGCTGATCTCGATGCCCGGGCTGCAGCTACCGACGACGAACTCCGCGGGCTGTTCGCGCGCGCCGGTCTCGAGGTCGGCGAGGATGCCGCGCTGGTCGAGCGCTGCGAGCGTCGGGCGGACTACCGTGCCGCCGTGGAAACCGCATTCCGCTGCCAGCAATCGCTGGAACTCGCCGAGAAACGGCTCCGCGCGCACCCAGCCTTCGACGAAGCGCTGTTGCAGCGCCCACAAGAAGATCTGCAGGCCTCCTTGGCCGCGATCTCCGGCGCAGCCCGGGCCGAACAAGAAGCACATGACGAGATCGTGCGCATCCAGGACCGAGTAGATCTGGCCAAGCGCGCCCACGGAGTCGAAGAAGCCCTGACCGCGCTCCGCGAGGCCAAGCACGCCCTGGCCGAGCGGCGCGACCAGGACCGCAACGCCGTGGCCGGTGGCGTGCTGTCGGACTGGCTGACCGAGCAATCCCGGGACCGCGACCGGCCCCGCGTGTTCCACCGCGCCCGGGAACTTCTGATGTCAATCACCCGCGGCCGGTACCGCCTGGAGATCGAGGACGGATCCCCGCCGCGCTTTCGTGCGTTCGACACGGTGCGGGAGCAAGGGCTGGAGCTGGACCAGCTGTCCAGCGGGACGCGGGTGCAATTGCTGCTGGCCGTGCGCGTCGCCTTCGTCGAGACCCAGGAGCAGGGCGCACGCCCACCGCTGGTACTGGACGAGACCCTGGCCAACAGCGACGACGCCCGGGCCCGCGCGATCATCGAAGCCACATTCGAACTGGCTCGGGCCGGGCGGCAGGTGTTCTACTTCACCGCCCAGCACGACGAGGTGGGCAAGTTCCGCACGCTCCTCTCCGAGGCCGGCGACGTCCCCCACCGGCTGGTGGACTTGCAACAGGTGCGCCGGCTCTCCGAGGCCGAGTCCTCCGAAGAGCTGCCCCGCTTGCCGCCCCCGGCCGTCCCGGTCCAGCCCCCCGGCGACCGCAGCTACGAGGAGTACGGCCGCGCGCTCGAGATCCCGCTCATCGACCCCCGGCGCCCGATCGGCGCAGTCCACGTCTGGCACCTGCTCGACGATACTCATCAGCTGCACCGGCTACTGGTCCAGGGTATCCAACGATGGGGCCCGCTGAAGCACATGCTGGCCCGAGGTGGAGCTCCCCTGCTCGGCGAAGATCCCGGCGCCCAGCAGCGAGTCGAAGCCGCGGCCAGGGCGATCCACGCGGTCTGCGAGGACTGGCGTGTCGGCCGCGGCCGGCCCGTCGATCGGCAGGCGCTGGTGGATTCCGCGGCGGTCACCCCCAAGCCATTGCCCCGCGTCGCCGAGATCGCCGCCGAGGTGAACGGCGACGCTCGTGCCCTGCTCCTGCGTCTAGAGACCGCGCGCGTCTCTGGACTTGGGCCCGTTGGCATCCAGCGCGCTCGCGAGCGTCTCGAGAAACACGGCTATCTGGACCCGACACCTCTCCTGTCTCGCGGCGAGATCCGAGCCCGGGCGCTGGGCGCCATGTCTCGCGAGATCGAGGAGAGGCTGATCGATGCCACCTTCCTCGACCGTACACTCGACAATCTTGTCGAGATCCCTGTGGACCAGGTTTGAGCGGATAGGGGACCTTCACAGGAAGTCAGCGTCTCGCCCTTCCTGCGAAGGTCCTCCCATACGGACCTCTCGCCGTACCTTCCTCTGCCGAATGGCAACCGTCCGTCGGACCATTTCGGAATTCACCGCAGCGGCTCCGCCAGCTCATTCACCCCAACCAGCCCCATCGAAGCCTCACGACGCAACGTGAACAGGTGAGCCCAGGCGATCACCGGCCACTCCGAAGCGCCGCTGCCGTCGAATCCCTCGACAAACGCCCTCATCATCTCCCACTCCAGTCGCGTCGGGAGGTCCATGTCCTCGATTCGGAATCCCGGCGGGTAGGCCGATAGATCGAGCAGAGGGTTCCGCCCGCCATTGCGGACGGCGTTGACCCACGGGTGGACGGCGTCTTCCTGCCGGACGACCTCTTCCATGACGAGTTTGCCGAACACGAACGCGGGTGCGAGGTGCTCCGCGACCTGTTCGAGGGTGAGCCCGATCAAGTTCTCGATGGGGAAGAAATACAGCAGTGCAGCAGGATACAGTCGAGCGTCTCCCCTCGCCTTCCGGACGCGCTCCCGCAACTCCCTGAAGCTGTCGTCGGGGTCACGAGGACCACTGGCGACCGCGGATCTCGCCCATCCGACATCGAAGCCATCTCTGAGGCACCAGTCCGGGCTTCGAGAAGGCAGGATGTCCGCGTGGGCTAATCGAAGAATCGCGCGCACGCGTGCGGGGACGTCGTGACCTTCACCGAGCAGGGGGCCCATGGCGTCCACGTCGGCGAAGAGCACGCCCAGGTAGATGCCGCGCTTGCCCCACGGGTTGTCGTCGTCCCAGCAGGCGCCGACGCGTAGAGAGACTCCCGTAGCTCGCGGCGGGCTGACACCGTCGAGAGCCCAGTAGTACTCCCAGTGCTGGTTCCACGGAGTGGACTGTTGGACCAGGCCGCTACCGCCGACCCACACGTCCATGGCGTCTTCCAGGGCTCGAAGTCGGCGCTCGTGATCGTCTGCGGCGGCATCGTCGTGGAACTCGAAGTGGAGGGTCTCGGCGGTGAACAGGAGCGTGTTGGGACGGATGACGGTCATGTTCGTTCTCCCGTTGGGTTCACGAAAGCAACGATCCCGCGAACGAAAATGTCAGAGGATTTCTCGAACAGCTTCATGGGTACTGTCCCGACGAAGATACCCACATCTTCGGACAGCCTCTGTCCAGCCCGGCCCGTACAACGGTGAGACAGAAAGGAGCCGGTCATGAAGCTCAGCTACGCCCAGAGATGGGCTCTGATCCATGCGTACGCACCCGACTACGACGTCGAGATGCGCCTGGCGCCTGACGAAGATGGCTTCGCAGTTCAAACCCTGCGGTCGTTGCATCGCAATGGAATGATCGAGGTGGGCGACCACGAGGACTTCGAGCATGCCGAGATCACGGACGGTGGCCGAGAGGCTCTCGGCCTTTCCTCCATCAAGGCCAGGAGCCTCGAACAGGCCATCAAGCTTGCCTACGAGCTGGTCACCGGAGTCGAGGTAGAGGAGTACTTCCCGGACGCGGATGTCCCGGCAGTCTGCGTAGAAGAAGACGAAGCCCTCGACCACTTCGTCTGGACCGACACCGCTGGCGTGCTCGCGGCCATCCGGATCAGCGGCACGACGGGCTGGTACCCGTTCGAAGAGCGTCCGGATGTCGTGGTCTCGGCCGTGGCCCGTCTGGTATCCGAGCTGGGCTATCCGGTAGAGGCTGAACAGTACGGCGTTTCCGGCGACCTCGTGTACTTTTCGCGACCCGAGAAAGAAATCTGATCACGAACCGCACATGTCGCGTTCTACTAAGGAATGACACCAACTCCAGCCCGGCTGTCAGAAGGAGAACAACGACCATGCGCACCATCCTCGTCCAGAGACCGACCACGGTCCGACGCGTCTTCATCCAGGGCTACCAGGACGGCTGGGAGGCGATGGCCGAGCTGCTCGAAGGCCCCGACCAGACGGCCCGCGAGCGCCACTACGCCAAGCTGGTCGCGGCACTGACGCACGCCGTCGGGCTCGAGCAGGGTCGGGCCGAGGACCGCGGATGGGCCACTCTCTGGACTCGGAACGAGGAGGTGGGAACCGACCTCGGAGAGCAGTCCTGGCGCACCTGGATCTCGGTGGACGACGACCATGGAGGCGAGCGGACCTTCGCGGCGTTACTCCAAGCGCTCGACGCGAAGGGGGTCGTCCATACGTCTGAGGCCGGACCTGCACCACTCCTCGCAGACAGCCACCCGGTGCACGCGCGATGGGGCCGCTGGTGCTTCGGTCCGCAGCGGGGAAGCATCGAAGCCGTGCTTTGCCTCGAAGACGGCGTGGTCGGTGTCGAGGTGGTACGCGAGACACCGCTACCGGCGCTGACTTGCCCCGCGTGCGAGGAGACGTCGATCCCGCTTCCTCGCATCCTCGGCTACCCCAGCCCGGAAGGTGAGCTCGGTATTCTCCTGGGGGAATGCACCTACGGTTCCTGCGTGCTGGGAGATCCCATGGCCACGGCCGAATGTGGCGTGTGTGGGGTGGGGCTGGTCCCCGGCACGGCCGACGAAGAGGAGGCAATGACAGGAGCCGTGGGGCCGCTCGTCCGGCCGGAACGCGTGGAACGGTTCAGGCGGCTGTTCGAAGCCGGGAGCGGCGGCACGATGGTCTGGACCCCCTACGCCTCGCAGCGCGGCAACGGGTGGACGTTCTCGCTCAGCGCGGCCGTGGTCCAACGGCTGTCCGAAGCCCCCGGAGCGGTCGTGGCCCTGAGACCCCGTGGGCTACCGGCGCTGTTCGTGCCGTGGAGTCACATCGAGCCGATGATCGAGGACCGCGAGCGCGAGCGGACGGCGCTGAGGGTATCGCGGCGCGAACCCACGACGGTGAAGATCGGACAGCGGGCGAGCGTCGCCGTGACCCACCCCAGGCACCTCACACCTCCACCACCCGCCCCCAGGGCACCTCGCCGTGGCGCTGCGGGGCGATCCACAGCACCGGAAACGGGGGCCGGCGATCGGGGTAGTGGCTGAACAGGTCGGAGATCCCCACGAACAGGTCCGGTCGCATCCGCCTCTGTTCGATCCACCGGAACACGGGCCGGTGGTCCGTGCCGCCGCCGCCCCGGAACCGAGCGTGCCGCAGGAAGGCCGCGATCTCCATGTCGTCCACGGCTCGCTGCACCTTCGCGTCGGCGACCAGCAAGGTCATTTCCTCGACCGCCTGGGACAGGGAATGCAGCTCGGCGGCGATGTCGTCGAGCAGCGCGTCGGAGATGCTGCCCGAGGTGTCCACTGCCACGACCACGCAGCCCGCGCGCTCCGAGTGGATTCCCGGAACCAGCAGGTCCTGCTCGAGATACCGTCGGTTGGGCCGCGAGAGGGAATAGTCGTCCCGCGCTGTGGCCTGGCCGGCATAGCTTCGAAAGAGCCGCCTCCACGGGACGCGGCGCTGGCCCGCCCCCTGGATCTCCCGCACCAGAGCCCCGGGCAGGTGCCCTGCCTGTTCCTGTCGCGACCAGGCCTCCACGGCTGCAGTGACGCGGCCGTGCAGCTCCTCGCGCTCGGCCGGGGTGAGGCCTCGAGGGAGGTGGACATCGATCCCGCCGCCGTGGTCGGTCACGTTGGGTACGACGACGCGGCCCGACTGCCCGGGGGTCTCCCCCTGGTGTCCAGACCCGCCCGACTTGACGTCGAGGGTCAGCGTCACACTCACGGGCTCGGGCAACTCCTCGATGGCGAGGTACTCGTAGATGGCCTCGGCGATCTTGCCGTCCCAGCGAGCGTCCAGGAGGATCCGGATGTCGCCCAGTCCCTCGATCTCGCCCTGGGGAGGGTCGTACAGCGGCCTGCCCGGCTGCGCCGGGTGCTGGATCTGCGACACGATCCGGTTGATGGCGTAGTCGGTGGCGCAGTTCCACAGCTGGGGGTTGCGGCCGCGCTCGCGGTCCTGGGTGGCGTAGAGCTGGTGCCCGACCTCGTGGGCGAGCACGAAGCCGAGCTGCTCGTGGCTCAGGTGCCGTGTCTTGAGCGGGTTGAACCAGATGTGACGCACGCAGTCGGTCGCCGCGATGCCCTCCATCTCTGGCGCCGGCACCACGTGGACCTGCAGCAGCAGATACCCCCAGAACGGGTGCATCCGCAGCATCTGCATCCGCAGCATGGACACGCGCTTCTCCTCGGCGGCGATGACGGCGTCGAGGTCGGGCGCTGCGCGGCTCATGTGTACAGCCCCGCGTGGATGCCGGCGAGCTGTGACGCCAGGTCCCGATACTCCGGAACCCCCTTGAGCCGGGTGCGCAGCTCGGCGTTCACCTGGCGCAGGAACAGAAACACGTACTCCATGTCCAGCCCGGGCGACCGCAGGAACTTGACCACGTTGGGCAGGTCCCGGTCGCGCACCTGGCCCTCGTGATTGAGCCAGGCGGCCACCGCGTAGATGGCCGCGTATACGTAAGAGGGCTCGGCCTTCTTGCCCTTGCGGAAGTCCTGGGCCTGGCCCTTGCGGATGATCCGCGCGGCGTTGACCCGTCGGTAGATCCGCAGGTAGCTCTCGAGCTTCTCCGCAGCCGCCACGCCGACGCACGCCGCCACCGCGCGCTTGCGCAGCTCGTCGGGGCTGCGGTTGTAGACCTCGCTGGCCATGGCCCAGCTACGCGGGGTCGGGAACGCCATCTCGCC
>CAZLEO010000364.1:0-8395 GCA_964558555.1 uncultured Rickettsiales bacterium
CAGGATGGGGAGATGTAGTTGTCGTTCTCGGGGATTAGTAATTGTCGCTGAGCAGCCGCCGGTACGAGGAAGTGCTGGGGATTTGACGGGCTTGCTCCTCGATGAACGCGCCCTCAGACGAACTCCCCGATCCGCACGGAGTATTCGAACCCCTCGCCCAGCGGAAGCGTGGTCGAGGTGAAGCCGTTCTCCTCGGATTGCATGTACTGGACGTAGGGGCGCAGGCCCTTGCGGAACGTGAAGATGTTGTCCGCAAGCACGACGGCTCCCGTCCTTAATCGGGGCTGTATCAACTGGATCACGGGGAGATACAGGTCTTTCCAACCGTCCAGCAACACGAGGTCCACGGGTTGGGGGACGTCGCGGAGGGTCTCGAGTGCGTCCCCTTCGAGCACCGTCGAGAACTCGGAGAGGCCGGCTTCGTCCAGATTGCGAGTTGCTCGAGCGCACTTTGCCGGTTCGATCTCGGTTCCGATGACCCTGCCCGCGCCGTTGTCCTTCAGGGCTGCGGCCAGATAGATGGTGGAGATACCGAACGACGTGCCGAACTCCACGATGTTCCTGGCCCCGAGGGCTCGCGCGGTGACGTACAGGAACTCACCTTGCTCGCGGGAGATGGGGATGTAGCAATCCTTCATCGCTTCGGGCGTGATGGCCTGAGAGAACGTCTTCCTCTGGACCAGGCCAAGCGAAAGTGCCGGGAGCAGCTTCAGGAACCGATACCGATCCTGCCTGGCCGCCCCGTGAAGCCGCTCGAGCACGGTTCTCGTCGGATCGGATTTCAGGGAGTTGCTGGTGGGCATGTGTTCTCCGCGATGCTACGGACCGAGTGCTGTGTGCAAGGTGCCACCGGTTCATGGTCCCGGAGCCGAGATCGTGGAACCCGCTGGCAGCACCCGGAAACCAGTCGAGTACGTCTCGTGCTCGAAGCAGTTGTTGCAGGTGACCACGACGAAGTACGCCCCGGGCACCATCCCCGCGGGAATCACCCCCCACACATGGTCTTCGGTCCTCCCGAGGTACTCCTCGACATGGAAGGTCGTGGGAATCCTGACCGTGTGTTCGAAGAAGACCTGGGTATCCGGCTCGAAACACCCGCCGTAGGCGTGGAATGGGGGCGTCGTTCCCTCGACGATTTCGGGCGGGTTGAAGTGCCTCAGGCTCGCCCCACCGTCGGCGTCGTCGTCGCTCCAGCACCAGTCCCACTCGTGCTCGGGCTCGGGACAGCCGACGCCGAGTAGAAGAAGGACGAGAGAAACCGCGCTGCGCGAATACGCCGCCATGTCCACCTCACCGGAATCCAGTCTATGGAGGCGGGCGGCGGAAGGGACAGGGCAAGAACCGGCCTGTTACGGGACGAGGACGTGGCCTCAGCGTGGGCGCAACGGGCTGTGGCCCAGCGAGTAGAACACCGGCTTGACCCAGTAGATCTCCGGGGCATTCTCCTCGTACATCTTCCGGATGCGCCTGGGATGGATGGCCATCAGCGCGAGTTTCCATCTGCGTTCGTCTGCGTTCATCTGCGGTTTCTTTCTTCAAGACCGCCAGCGCCTGCGCCCCAGCATCCCCCCCAGCCCGAACAGCACCCCCACCCGCGCCAGCGCCAGCGACTGCTTCCCCGCATCGGTACACCCGCATCCCTGCGAGCACCGCGTCTCCTCGTCGATGCGTCCGTCGCAGTCCTCGTCCACACCGTCGCAGGTCTCGACCGCGCCCGGGTAGATCCCGGCCAGCGAGTCGTCACAGTCGGCCTCACACGGGCTGAAGCCGTCACCATCCCCATCGATCTCGTCGAGGGGGATCTCGCCGTCACAGTCGTTGTCCTTCCTGTCACATACCTCGGCCGCGCCGGGATACCGCTCCGGGTCCCTGTCGTCACAATCGATGCCCAGCGGGACCCACTCGTCGCCAGGGGCGCCGTCACATCTTTCTACCGCCGTGCGAGGATCACCGGCACCATCGCCGTCCAGGTCCCGGAACCAGGTCTCGAACAACAACCCCTCGTCGTCCTGGCCGTCGCAGTTATTGTCGCCACCGTCGCAGATCTCGGTGTTGCCGGGGAAGTTGGTGGCGTCGAAATCGTCGCAGTCACCGTCGGCGACGCTGAGGCCGTCGCCGTCTCGGTCCGAGAAGTCGCCGGTGAGGAGGAGGTAGGCGTGGCCGGGGACGGGGTCGTCGCCGACGGCGGCCTCGGAGGAGCCTGGGGCGCCGAGGGCGAGGTCGGGGTGGCCGTCGCCGTCGATGTCGCCGGGGGATGCGATGGAGTGACCCATCCAGGCGGAGGGTTCGTTGCAGCGCATGCGGGACAGGGTCCAGCCGCTGGGGATGTAGGGGGAGGCGGGATCCAGGTAGAAGTCGATGCCGGGGCCCGTGGGGACCTCGGTGAGGACGACGTAAGCGGCGCCGGAGGAGCTCTCGTACAGGGGCTCGCCGATGACGAGGCCGCCGGGGTGGGTGACCGGGATGTGGAACGCGCGGGGGAAGTCGCCCAGGGCGATGTGGGTCAGGGCGACGGCGCGGATCAGGGGGTGGAGGCACGCGGCGTAGGCCTCGCCCTGGTGGGGTTCGAGGTCGGCCTCGCAGTGTTCGAGGTAGGTCAGGGCGGGATCGATGACCTGCCCGAGGTCGAGGAGGAAGTCGAGCCAGTGGCCGAGGAATGCCCAGAAGTCGTTCCACTCGGCGACGGTGTTCTCGGCGCCGACGAGCACCCAGGGGTACAGCTCCACGGCCATGTGGGTCTCACCGTAGGGGTACTCCGCCAGGAGGTCCGGGACGTAGAACAGCTCGGTCACGGCGCGGACGGTCGAGCCGCTCGCGTCGGGCCAGCCGCTGCCCGTGGTGGCGAGCCAGCCGTCGCCGAACATCGCCACGTCCATGCCGAGGGTGAACTCGCGCTCCTCCACGCTGGCGCACTGGGTGCCGGTGACGGCCAGCGCGTCGGTGAGCAGGTCCACGTCGGGGGGGGCGTCGAGATCCTCGAGGGAGTTCGGCGCCGCGAACACGGATGGGTCCGCCAGGAACGCGCCGCCGAGGAAGCCCTCGTGGTCGAAGGTGCCCACGACCGGGCCCTGCCAGGGACCACCGGACGTGTCCGCGGCGAGGGCGTTGCCGATGAGCGAGAGTCCGCCGCCGTGGCCGCCGGCCATGCGCCAGCCCTCGTCGATGGCCTCCTGGTCGCCGTCGGCGATGGAGCCGCCGGGGATGATCAGGACCTCACCTCCGCCGATGCTCGTCTGGCCGGACGCCTCGTCGTAGGAGAAGCGGATGCCCGCCGTGACCGCGAGCTCGTTCCAGCCATCGCCGTCCAGGTCGGGCATGGCCGCGAGCTCGTAGGCGAACTCGTGTGGCCCCTCGATGCTGAACGCGTCCGTCTCGGGATCGCGGGTGGCCTCGCCCTCCCACCACAGCTGGTTCGTCGCGCACAGGTCGGCCTCTGCGACCCCGCTCGACGGGCAGCCATCCACCCCGCCGTCGAGGATCCAGACCTCTCCGAAGTGGTAGGCCGCCTCCTCCCAGCCCAGCGGGATCGGATCGAGGCCCAGCGCGCCTGGGACGGCCACGGCCAGCGCTGGTCCATCCGGTCCGATGGGTTGGGCCAGCAGCACGGTGCCCATGCGGCCGGACGACGGGCCGGTGAGGACGAGGTGGGCCTCGTCGAGGGTGACCGTCGCCGGCGCACCGGGGCTGGACCCCAGCTCGTCGGACCGCAGCGGGCCAAGGAAGATGCCGATGCGTCCCTCGGCCTCTCCCGACGGATCCGCCTCGAGGTCCGCGCCCGGCTCGGCCACCACGAGGTCGAGGTTTTCGTCGGAATCCCAGTAGGTCACCGCCACGGCGTATCCGGCGCGCCCACCGCCCGCCCCCTCGACCACCAGCGCGGCCACCTCGGATACGTCCACGTCCGATCCGTCGGCCCAGGGGATCGCCCGGGCGCTCGGCGGCAAGGCGAGTGCGAGGACAAGTAGCGACAGCACGGCGCGGATCACAGCTCCACCCCCAGGTCCACGGTGAACGACGGCATCAGCAGGAACTGGGTCGGCAGGGCCAGGGGCGCGGCTCGTGTGGCGAGCAGTTGCCCGCCGAGCCGCAACGCCAGGCGACCGCCGAGCCGTACGCGGATCCGGACCAAGACACCGCCCGCTGCCGCAGCCATGGCCCCTTCGCGGCCCGTGGACCGCAGGTAGACCGCCGCGATCACCGGGCCCACGGCGGGCGATACCCACGCGGCGCGTTGCTCGAGCAACACCGCCAGGTCGGCCGCGGCGTAACCCGCAGGCAGCGACAGATCGCCGTCGTATCCGGCACCGGGCTGCCATGCCAGGTCCACCGCAGCGGTGGCGCCGATCCGGTGACGTGGCCACAGGCGCTGCTCGAAGGCGAGCCGCAGGGCAGGGGAGGCGGCGGGCAGGCGGTAGGTCGGCTCGTCGGTCTGTGGCGCGAGCTCGTCGTTGTACCCTGCCGCGCCGGGCAGCAGCGCCAGGCCCAGGCCCGCGCCGATCCACTGGTCCTCGGCCCGCGCCACCAGGTCCCGCACCTGTACCGTCTGGCCCTTGCGCACGTGGAATGCGAGCCGTCGCGCGCTCTCGCGACGGCCGGCGGAGCCGGTCTCGAGCACGTGCTTGCCCGGGTCGAGGACCTGCGCCGGCGTGCCGGGGCGTACCTCCTCGCCGTCCACCCAGACCTGGACCGGGTCCTCTCCGCGCGTCCTCCCGAGCAACGCCCAGAACACCGAACGCTGCGGCGCGTCACGGGGCTCGCCCAGCAGGATCACGTCGCGCTCCCCCACCGCGTCGAGGTTGGCCGACGGGAACTGGCGGCCGCCCGTACGGTCCACGGTGCGCGACGCGGCATACCCGTGCGCCTCGAAGGCGGACAGGGCGCCGTCGCCGTTGAGGTCCACGTCGTCGTCGAACGGGCGGGAGAGGGCCTCGAGGAGGTAGTAGGTGTAGATCTCGTGGCCGAGCTGGGGATCCTCCCAGGCCGGGCCGTCCAGGTACGAGGCGGACAGCACCACCGTGGCGCGCCGCGGCCACGCGTCCACCGGGGTCAGGCGGGTCGAGCCGCGCCTGCCGTCCGCTCCGACGTCGGCGGACGAGCGGAGCCCGTCCCCGGTGCCGCCGAAGCACGTCGCCAGGATCACCACCTTCCAGCGGGGCAACGACCCGTCCACGCGGCGCAGCAGCTCCTGCACCTCGACCCCGGTGCCGCGCAGGTCCCCCGCCTCCGTGTCCGAGGTCACCAGAAAACGGCGCGGCCGGCCGTCCACGTAGTCCACGACCCCGTGGGACGACACGTAGACCAGCGCCGTGTCGGCAGGGCCGAGGCCGTCGAGGAAGCGGTCCAGATTCGCGAGTACGTCGTCGCGGGTCGTCTCGTCGCCCGTGGCGAGGTCCACCGTCCAGGGGCCCGTCTCCAGGCTCCCGGCCACGGCCTGCGCGTCGGCCTCGGCCCACTTCAGGTCGGCAAAGCCCGCGTCGTCGAAGCGGTCGATGCCCACCACGAATGCGTGCCGGCCGGGCAGGGCACCCTGGGCTGCGGCGAGCACGTCGGCCGGCGGCTGGTCGCCGGAGGCCGGCGCCGCGGCGGCGATCAGGATCGTCGACAGCAGACAGAACGCGCCTGCGCGTGTGCGCACACATCGAGCCGTTCGGCTTTGACTCACTCCATCACCACCACCGGGAGGTTCTCGCGCTTGACCCGGACGCCCTCGATCTCGCCACCCGCGGCGACCGCGGCCACCTGGTCGTCGTCGAGGGCTGCGTCCGAGGCCAGGCAGACGAACGTCTGCTCCCCGGCCCTCTCCTCCACGGAGTACCAGATGTCCCCGTCCCGGGCCACCCGCGTGGTGGACCCTCCCTCCTCGGGCCAGCGGTAGAACACCTCGGTGTCGCCGTCCGGGCCGCTCCTGGCGAGGACCAGGTGGATCCCCGGCGGCGCCTCGAGGTGGAATCGCAGCCACGTACCCGCCTGGACCTCATCCCCCGCGTGCACCCAGCTCGAGGTCTCCGCGTCGCCGGCCACGGCCAGCACCGACATGTCCACGGCCAGGGGCGCGCCCTCGCCGGAGCGCATCTGCAGCGCCTCGGGCTCGGGCGCAGGGTCGCCCGGCGCGAGCAGCCTCGGCGCCAGCACGGCGGCCACGACCGCAGCAGCGGCGACCGCCACGGCCACGGCAACGGGCCACCGGGATCGCCGGGCCGGCGGATCCAGGAACCCCGCGTCCACGGCCTCGTGCAGGCGCCGCTGGAAGTCCTGCGGCGCGCGCGGCTCGTTCATCACCTGGCGCACGTCGTCGAGCAGGGCGTCGTCTCGTTCTCGCCGTTCGCTCATCGGTGCACCTCGTCCCTGAGCCGCTGAACGGCCCGGTTCATGCGCATCTTCGCCGCCCCCACGCGGATGCTCAGCACCGCAGCGATCTCCTGGAACGGCAGCTCCTGCGCCACCCGCATGAACAGGATGGTGCGGTCGTCCGCGGACAGCTGCCGCAGCGCCCTCGACACCCGCTTGTGGCGCTGGGTCGCGGCGAGCGCGTCATCCGCCCCGCCCCCCGCTCCCAGGCGCAGCATCTCCGACGTGATCAGCCCGTCGATCGGCACCAGGTGGGGCTGCCGTGCCAGGTGTTTGCGCTGGTCGTACACCTTGTGCCATGCCACCTGGTACAGCCACGTCCGCACCGTGGATCGCCCCTTGAAGCGCGGCAGGCTGCGGCACGCCGCGCCCAGCACCTCCTGGGCCAGGTCCTCGCCGTCCTGGCGGCTGCCGATGGCGTGCACACAGAATCGATAGATCTCGTCCGCGTACAGGCGCACGAGTTCGTGGGCGGCCGCCCGGTGGTCCAACCGGGCCAGCGCCCCCCGGAGAGTCTCCTCCCGCTCCCGGCTGCTCTCGGCAGCCCGGCGGGGGCTCGATGATTCGCGGCTCATCCCCGCGGCCAATCCTAACATGCCCTTGTTCCCGTTCCTTTCAGTGGCTCCTCGAAGGGGGAAGTCGAGCGGACGCGCGAAAGGTCACAGGCTTTTTTTCCGTGTGACCTCGGGGCCCCCGCGGCGACTCCCTCCCCCGAACGAACAACGGCGGTACCCAACCGCCAGGGAGGACCGGACCTTGAGACACATTCTCGCTGCAATCTTCGTCGTTTCGATCATCGCCACGAGCGCCACCGCCGTGGAGACGCAGCCCGCCACGGACTTCGACGGGGTGTACGACATCACCTACTCGGCGGTGGGCTTCAACCTGCACCTGTGCGTGAACGGCCAGTGCCTGGAGGTGGGGATCCCCGCGGTGGGCGACCAGCCGACCCAGGCCGACGTGGACAACCTCTACGACGAGCTGGAGAACTCCTGCTACGCCGCCATCGATCCGGGCGTCTGCGACTGGATGGTGCCCTACGCCCACCAGGTCATCGTCTGGTGGGTCGTGGCCGTGGCCAACCAGCTGCCCGAGACCGCGGAGATCACGGTGGATCCCAATCCCATCATGTTCTTCTGGTGGAACACGGGTCTGCACGGGTCCACCTGGGACCTGACGTCCGAGGTCCAGGATCCCATCACCCTGGACCTCACCGGAGAGGTCTACGAGAGCTGGTTCGGCGCCATGCTCGACAACAACGACGGCGACAACAACGGCAACTTCTACGCCGTGGGTCTGGCCTTCGGCGGGATCGGCGTCGGCAACGGCATCGCCTGTATCCCGGCCGCCGCGGCCGCCCTCGCATCCAACGTGGACCGCGACGACGCGTATGCCATGGAAGGCGCCTTTGCCGTGGACGTGGAGCTGGTGTGCCTGCTCACCGACGGCGTGCACTGGGCCGTGGTCAACGCAGGCGTGGCCGAGATGGCTGCGTTCGAGGGCAGCCGCTGATGAAGCGCCGGGTCGGAATCGCCCTCGTCGCCCTGGCCGCCGTCGGGATCACCGTGTGCGCGCTCCGGGCGACCACGGTCCCCTGGACCCAGGATGCCGAGACCGCCGTTCGGGCCGCGCCCCCGGTCCGGGAGGTCAGCGCCCGCCGCGAGGTCACGGCGCGCGTCCACTCCACCTGGACCGAACCGGAGCGCGCGACGAGCCCCTCGCCCGAGGTGCCCGTGAAGCCCGAGTGGGCCACGGACGACCTTCGCCACGTGCACCTGGTCGCGCCGAGCCCCGACGAGCTGCCGTGCGGCACGACGGACTGTCTGCTGGAGGATCCGGACCGGCATCGGGCGGAGACGAGGGAGAAGCTGGCCTACAACGGGCTGGCCGATCTCATGGATCACCAGGGGGTGCCCGAGGAGCTGAGGGAGGACCTGCGAACTCAGCTAGCCGCGAACCTGGCGGCGCTGAAGTAGGGGCCGGTGTAAGGCCCAATAACAATTAAAATTTAGAAAATAAAAAAGACAGAGCCAGACACCACAAAGCA
>CAZLEO010000365.1:0-8360 GCA_964558555.1 uncultured Rickettsiales bacterium
CAGCGGCCCGGAGGGATCCCATGACGCACCGCATCGCCACCATCCTCGCCCTCGCCACCTTCCTCCTCGCCGGCTCCGCCGCCGCCGAACCCGCCTCCTCCACCTTCGACCGCTCCACCCTCGACGGCATCCGCCTCGACCTCCACGCCGCCGACCTCCTCATCAGCCACACCTCCTCCAACCAGGTCGGCGTGGCCCTGACCGAGATCGAGGTCTCGGACAGCTGCCACATCCGCGTCGAACCCGAAGGACGCACGCTGGTCATCGAGACGAAGCGGGTCGCCAACCACGGCAAGTGCCGGGTGGACGTCCGCCTGGCGGTCCCCGCCGGTCTCCCGGTCCACGCGGACGTGGGCGCAGGCGACGTGACCCTGGGCGAGCTACGCACCCCCCTGGACCTGAACCTCGGCGCCGGCACGGTCGAGGGCAAGGTCTCGGACAACGTGATCCACGTCTCCAACGGGGCCGGGGATATCGACCTGCGCGGCCTGACCGCCGCGGTCCACGCGTCCACCGGCGCGGGCGACATCAGCCTGCGGTTCGGGCGCGCACCCGCGGGCACCATCGACGCCAGCACCGGCGTGGGCAACGTGGAGGTCCACCTGCCGGCGAACACGGCGGCGGACACGTCGGCGACCAGTGGGCTGGGACGGGTGACGCAGGAGCTGGCGCACGAGGCGGGCGCAGCCACGGTGATCCGTGCGCGCACCGGCCTGGGGGACGTTCAGGTGGACGACGCCTGATCGAGGACGTAGAACTCGGGCGATGCCGGAGCTGCCCGAGGTCGAGACCGTCGCCCGTCAGCTCGCGCCGCGGATCAGCGGCCGCGAGATCCGCTCCCTGCACGTCCTGGACGACAAGCTCGGCTTCGACCGCGGCCCCATCATCCCGGGAACCCGCGTGGAGGACGTGTTCCGGCTCGGCAAGCAGGTGGTGTTCCGCCTGCGAGACAACGCCCGCCCGTTCTGGCTGGCCGTCCACCTGCGCATGACCGGCCGGCTGACGGTCTGCGACAGCGCCGAGCCGCGCCACCTGCGGGTGTGGTTCGGCCTCGACGAGGGCGTGCTGGCGTTCCACGATCCGCGCCGCTTCGGCACCTTTGCGGTGACGCGCCGCCTCGGGGACCTGCGGCCCGTCGGAGTGGAGCCCCTGTCGGACCGCTTCACCGCCCGACTCCTGCGAGACCTGCTCGGCACGAGCCGCCAACCGCTGAAGAACTTCCTGTTACGCCAGGACCGGATCGTCGGGCTGGGCAACATCTACGCCTCCGAGATCCTGCACGCGTCGCGCCTGCACCCGGTGCGCCCGGCCGGCAGCCTCTCCGGCGCCGAGGTCCGCCGCCTGCACCGGGCGACGCGGCGTGTGCTGCGCGCGGCCGTGGACTGCTGCGGCACCACGTTCTCGGACTTCCAGGACGCGCGTGGCGTGTCCGGCGGGTTCCAGCAGTTCCTCCAGGTCTACGGTCGCGACGGCGAACCCTGCCGGCGCTGCAGCGGCACGGTGGAGCGTACGGTGCAGGGCGGGCGCAGCACGTTCGCCTGCGACAGATGTCAGAGACCGGCGGCCGCCAGACAGGCCTGACGATGGGCGGGCTCCAGGGCGAGCTCGCAGCGCGCCTTGACGTGCGACGGCGGACAGCCCAGCGCGAGCCCCCTGCCCACGTACTCCCACGTCAACTCGGTGACGTACTCGGACCGCAGCGTGCCGTTGGCCTGTATCGTGCCGCGGTCCTGGCAGCGGGCCGGTTCGAGCCGCAGCGGCAGTCGCGGGCCGCCCACGGCCCCGTCGAGGCCGTTGATGGCCTGCATGCGTCCCACGGGCGCCTCGGTCCTGGGATCGGCGAGCAGGTGGTCCAGGGAGTCGAGGTGCCCGGCGGTGAAGTCGGTCATGCCCACGGTGGCCTCGGCCCTGGGCTGCTCCTGGGGCATCAGCGCGACGCGGTGCAGCTCCACCGGCGGCCTCGGCAAGGCCCCGCTGGCGGTCAGCAGGAGTCCGGGTGACGCCGCCGCGATCACGACCACCGCGGTCACCGCCGCGACGGTGCGTGGCCGCTCGTCCCACCGCGCCCGCAGCCAGCACAGGCCCAGGGCCCAGCCCAGGGCCCACGGCAGGAACACCGGGCTGAGCCGGCGCGCGGCCCATCCCCCGGCGAACGCCAGCAACACCGGGAGCACCAGGGCCGTCAGGGCCGCGACCGCGGCGACCGCCCCGTTCCCCCGCGTGCGCCAGCTGCCCCCCGGGCCGATCCTGGGGTTCACGGCCCACGCCAGGAGCATCGCCACGCCGCTCCAGGCGGCCAGGAGGCACGCGATGTGGCCCGACGTCACGACGGCGCCGGGCATGTTCCATCGACCGGGCCACCACACGTCGTAGGTCTCGACGCGGATCAGGGACGTCAGGATGAGCCCCCAGTCCCGGTCACCGGCCAGAGCCATGCCCAGCGTCCCGGACTCTTCCGCGCCCACGACCGGCAGGTCGACGGCGAGCGCCGGCACCAGACCGACGGCGACGCCTACGGCGAGCCACGGCAGCATGCCCACGAGGCGACGCCGGAACACCCACGGCGCGGACAGGGCCAGGAGCCCCACCGGCACCAGCGCCAGGGGCGAGTACCACGGAACGAAGGCCGCCAGCGCGCCCAGCGCGACCGCGCGACCTCGGGGTGTTGCCGTGTCCGCGCGGTCCGCGGTCCACGCGAACACCCACAGCAGGGCCAGGACCAGCACGGATCCCTCCATGTGGTTGGCCCAGGAGATGGACGAGAACACCAGGTAGGCCGGCGGCAACGCCAGCACCGCCAGCGCCGCCGCCCGTCCACCCCCGTCGCCGAACAGGCGGCGTCCCAGCAGCACGCACAGCGCCGCCCCTGCCGTGGCCCACAGCAGGGCCATGGTCTTGATGGCGAGCTGCCCCGGCCCCAGGACCGCCGCGAGGGGCACGTAGAGCAGGGAGTGGACCACGGTGCCGCCGCCGTCCAGGCCGGTCCCCGCGCCATACGCGTAGTCGCCCAGCCCGCCCAGGGGCAGGTCGGCGGCCAGCTGACGGAACAGTCGGAGGTTGAGGTACTCCTCGGGGTGGTAGAGCTCCACCTGGCTCAGCAGCATGAACAGGGAGTGCAGCGCGACGAAGACGCCCAGCAGCGCGAGGGCGTGTCCGTTCTCGCCCCGGAGCCTGCCGAGGAGTCCGCTGTTCTTGATCACGCCCCCAGCGTGGACGAGGCGCCCTCGGCGGTCAAGCAAGGGGACCTCGACAGGACCGCCTCGGGGTAGTACAAAAGGCCCTTCTTCTCCCCAGGAGATCCAACACATGATCACCCGCATCGAGGTGGCCTCCCGCGCAGACCTGGTGGATGCCCGGGGCGAGGCCGTCCGGGACTCGATCCGCACCTTCCTGGACCTGCCCGTCGCACGCGTGAGGACCCGCACCATCTACAAGATCGACGGCGAGCTGACCGACGACGAGGCCACGCGCGTCCGCGCCGAGGTCACCGATCCGGTGACCCAGGTCTCGAGCCTCGACCGGCTCCCCTCGCCCGGCTCCCACTGGGTGCTGACGGTGGGCTTCCGGCCCGGCGTCACCGACAACCTCGGCCGCAGCGCTCAGGTGGCGGTGGAGGACCTCATCGGCAGGGGGCTGCCCGAGGGCTGCGGGGTGTACACCGAGCAGGAGTACCACCTGTTCGCCCCCGAGCTCGACCGCGAGGAGGCGACCCGCGTGGGCGAGGAACTCCTCGCCAACCTGCTCATCGAGACCCTCACGGTGCGCTCGGGTGCGCGCTGGGAGGAGGACCCGGCGGACATGTCCCTGCCGGTGATCCGCTCCCAGGCGGAGCCGCAGGTGAAGACCGTCGACCTGTCCGGCGACGACGACGAGCTGATGCGCATCAGCCGCGAGGGCACCCTGTCGCTGTCGCTGGAGGAGATGGAGACCATCCGCGACCACTTCGCCAGCCCGGCCGTGGCCGGGGCCCGCGCGACGCTGGATCTGCCCCCCTCCCCCACCGACGTGGAGATGGAGTGCCTGGCCCAGACCTGGTCCGAGCACTGCAAGCACAAGATCTTCAACGCGGTCATCCGCTACGACGACGGCGAGCGCGAGCACGTGGTGGACTCCCTGTTCGACACGTTCATCCGCGGCACCACAGGCGTGGTCGCGCGCAAGGTGGACTGGCTGGTGTCGGTGTTCCACGACAACGCCGGCGTCATCCGCCTCGACGAGGACCGCAACCTGGTGTTCAAGGTGGAGACGCACAACTCGCCGTCCGCCCTGGACCCCTACGGCGGGGCCATGACCGGCATCGTCGGCGTCAACCGCGACCCCTTCGGCACCGGCCGCGGCGCCGAGCTGCTGTTCAACGTGTGGGGCTACTGCCTGGCCACTCCGTTCCACGACGAGCCCATCCTCGAGGGGCTGCTGCACCCGCGGCGCATCCGCGACGGCGTCCACAAGGGGGTCATCGACGGCGGCAACCAGAGCGGCATCCCCTACGGCCGGGGGTGGGAGTTCTTCGATCAACGCTACCTGGGCAAGCCCCTGGTCTACTGCGGCACCGTGGGCATGATGCCCGCGACGGTGTGCGGCGAGCCGGCCGACACCAAGGACGTCCAGCCGGGCCACCGGGTGGTGATGGTGGGCGGCCGCATCGGCAAGGACGGCATCCACGGCGCCACGTTCTCCTCCGAGGAGCTGCACTCCGACTCGCCGGTCCAGGCCGTGCAGATCGGCGATCCCATCACCCAGAAGCGCATGACCGACTTCCTGCTCGAGGCGCGCGACCTGGGGCTTTACTCGGCCATCACGGACAACGGCGCCGGCGGCCTGAGCTCGTCGGTGGGTGAGATGGCCACCCTGTGCGGCGGCGCGCGCATCGATCTGGCCCGGGCGCCGCTGAAGTACGCCGGCCTCGACCCCTGGGAGGTGCTGCTCAGCGAGGCCCAGGAGCGCATGACCCTGGCCGTGCCGACCGACCGCCTCGAGGCGTTCATGGAGCTGTCGGCGCGGCGCGAGGTGGAGTCCACGGATCTGGGCGAGTTCATTGCCGAGCCGCAGTTCGTGGTCACCCTCGGCGACCGGATCATCGCGCACATGGACATGGACTTCATGCACGACGGCTGCCCGCGCATGCAGCTGCGCGCGGTGTGGCGTCCGCCCGCCCTGGAGTCGCGGCCCCCGGCCGAACCCGACGACCACGGCACCGCCCTGCGGCGCATGCTGCGGCGGCTGAACCTGTGCTCGGGCGAGGAGAAGGCCCGGCAGTACGACCACGAGGTCAAGGGCCTGAGCGTGGTCAAGCCGTTCGTGGGGGTGGACGCGGACACGCCGTCGGACGCGGCGGTGTTCATGGCCGGCCACGGCGACCGCAAGGGGGTCGTGCTCTCCGAGGGAATCCTGCCCCGCTACTCCGACCTGGACACGTTCCACATGGCTGCCGTGGCCACCGACCTCGCCGTGCGCCGCAGCGTGGCCACCGGCGGGCGGGTCGGCCACATCGCCGCCCTGGACAACTTCTGCTGGCCCGACCCGGTCAAGTCCGAGCGCACCCCGGACGGGCACCACAAGCTCGCCCAGCTGGTGCGCGCCTGCCAGGGCCTCCACAGGGCATGCCTGGCCTACGATCTGCCGCTGATCTCGGGCAAGGACAGCATGAAGAACGACTCCACCCGCGGTGGGGTCAAGATCTCCATCCCGCCCACCCTGCTGGTGTCCACCATCGGCACCATGCCCGACGTGGCCCGCGCCGTGACCGTGGACGCCAAGCGCGTCGGCGACCTGCTGTACGTGCTCGGCTGGACCCGGCCGGAGCTGGGCGGCAGCGAGTACCTCGCCCACCTCACCGAGGCCGGGGCGGCCCAGGACTGGACCAGCCGCTCCGTACCCACGGTGGACCTCGCTCTCTCCCGCCGCTGCTGCGAGGCCGTGACCGCGACCATGGACGACGGCCTGTTGCGCACCGCCCTCGCGCTGGGACCGGGCGGCCTGGCCCTGGCCCTGGCGCGGACCCTCTTCGGCGGCAACCTCGGCGCCCTCGTGGACCTGGTGGACGTGCCGGTGGACCCACGCTGGGTCAAGCGCGACCTCACCCCCTCGGAGCTGCTCTACAGCGAATCCGGCGGGCGGTTCCTGTTGAGCGTCGCGCCCGACGATCGCGGGGCGTTCGAGGCGGCGATGCGCGGCCTGCCGCTGGGCTTCCTCGGCGCCGTGACCGGCGCGGACGAGCTCGACGAGAACCGGCTGCGCGTGGTGCACCCCCTGGACGGCGTCCTCCTCGACGAGGACGTGGCCGAGCTGAAGCGAGCCTGGAAGGAGACCCTCCATGGCATCTGAAGTACAGGCGTTGGTGATCACGGGCCTGGGCCTCAACTGCGAGGCCGAGACGTCCCGCGCCTTCGAGCTGGCGGGCGCCACGGCGACGCGGATCCACCTCAACGACCTCGCCCTGGGTCGCGGGCCGGCCCTGGACGACTTCCACGTGCTGGCGTTCATCGGCGGCTTCAGCTTCGGCGACCACCTGGGCGCGGGCGCCGTGTTCGCCAACCGGGTGCGCTGCCGCCTGTTCGAGCCCCTGGAGCGGTTCGTGGACGACGGCAAGCTGGTGATCGGCATCTGCAACGGCTTCCAGACCATGACCCGGCTGGGCCTGCTGCCCCGGCTGGAGCCCGGCTCGTTCGACCGCACGATCTCCCTGACGTGGAACGACCGCGGCGTGTTCCACGACGGCTGGGTCACCCTGCGCGTGGACCCGGACAGCCCCAGCGTGTTCCTGCGCGGCATCGAGCGCCTGGAGCTGCCCGTGCGTCACGGCGAGGGCAAGCTCGTGTGCGCCGACGACGGCGTCCGGGCCGAGCTGGCCGACCGTCACCTGGTCGCGCTGCAGTACGTGGAGCCGGGTACCGACAAACCGGCCCAGACCTTCCCCCACAACCCCAACGGCTCCGACCTCGCCGCCGCCGCCGTGAGCGATCCCACGGGACGCATCCTGGGCCTCATGCCCCACCCAGAGGCCTACCTCTACCCCTACAATCACCCCCACTGGACCCGACGCCGCATCGACGGCCCCCTGCCCGAGCACGGCGAGGGCCTGGCGATCTTCGAGAATGCGGTGAGGTTCGCGGAGGCGGAGCTGGCCTGATAAGAGCCGAATCGGAGATTCGGCCGTCGACAGTCGACAGTCAACAGTCGACGGCGGGGCAAGGCCCCGCCCTTCTATAGCAAGTACTTCAGGTGCGGGAGCTCGGCGTCGAGCTCATCGAGGGACTCCTCGAGCATCTCGTCCACGTCGTCGCCGATGGTCTCCTGCTCACCCTCCTCGGTGACGACGACGGTGGCCTGCTGCCCGGCAACGCGCGAGAAGTACACGGTCTGGCTCTCCTCCTCGGTTTCGCGCATCAGCGCGGCGAGGCGGCCGGCGCCGAGCACGTCGAGGCTCGCGTGACAGGCGGGGCAGAAGAAGTGCCACTCGGAGCCGTCGTCGATGCGTGCGTCCGGCGCCAGGTGCACCGCGTAGTTCCCGGGCTCCGGATTGAAGGCCACGACCACGCGCGTCGTGCTGCGGCCCGCCACCAGGCAGATATCCTTGCCTGGGTTCAGCGTCACCAGGCAACGCGGGCAGCGGTAATTCCAGCGCATGACCCACCTCCACTCCCTTCAGCGTGACCGAAAAGCACCCCGGGTTCAAGACCCCGCGCCGCCGTCGACTTTGCTTCCCGCGGACTCGGTCCCTTCTGTACAATCCCCTTCACCGAGGAGGACACCCTCATGAAAGCACCGATGCCCGTGATGGTGGTGTGTATCATCGGCTTCCTGCTGGGGGGGCTTGGGCTCTGTGCCGGACCGTTTGGCCTGCTGCCTTACGTGATGGACACGGGCATGCCCAACCCCGTCGTCGACGCGGTCAAGGCGAGCACGGGCCTGTACGCCTACATGCTCGGCTCCATGGGCTGTTCCATGGTGCTCAACCTGTTCATGATGGCCTGCTGCGCCGGGGCGATCTTCCTCAAGGGCTGGGGCCGCACCGGGCTGATCCTGTACAGCATCGTGTCGCTGCTGCTGGCCCTGTTCGGCATCGTGTTCAACGTGATCTACATGTTCCCGCTGCTGCGTTCCCTGGGGGACGAGGCGTTCTACGGCGGCATCGGCGGGGCGGTCGGCGGCGTCTGCTGCGGCTTGCTCTTGCCCATCTCCTACCTCATCGTGATGACCCTGGAGAGCACCAAGCTCGCCTTTGCCGAGGCGTCCGGGGCTTACATCGAAGAGGTCTACGAATAGCGCACACCCCCTGGGAGGGACCGTCATGCCCAACGTGGAGCTCGTCCACAAGAAGGATCTGTCCAGCTTCCGCCGCATCGCCATCGGCACCTGGG
>CAZLEO010000366.1:0-8256 GCA_964558555.1 uncultured Rickettsiales bacterium
GACGTGGTGAGGGCGCTGGACCGGGACGCGCTGGTGCTGCCGTGTGACGTGCGGTTCGAGGACCAGGTGAACGGCATGGTCGAGCAGACCGTGGCGCACTTCGGTCGGCTCGACGTGCTGATCAACAACGCCGGCGCCATCCACCTGTCGAACGTGGCGGACTACCCGGCCAAGCGGTTCGACCTGGTCATGGGCATCAACGTGCGGGCGTCGTTCCTGGCCAGCCGGGCGGCCATCCCCCACATCCGCGCCGCGGGCGGGGGGCACATCCTGATGATGTCGCCGCCGGTGAACCCGGCCGCAGGGGTGGCCAAGGCGCCGTACCTGGTCTCCAAGATCGGCATGACCGTGCTGGCCCAGGCCATCGACGCCGAGGAGTCCACCATCGCCGGGTCGGCCCTGTGGCCGGTCACCGGCATCAAGACCGCGGCCGTGTCCAACTTCCACATGGCCAGCGACGGGGACCTCCGCAAGGTGGAGTTCCTCTCCGAGGCCACCGTGGCGCTGCTGGCGCGGGACCCGTCCGAGTGCACCTTCCGCGCCTGGCTGGACGAGGAGGTCATGCGCGAGCTGCTGGGGATCGAGGACTTCACACCCTACCGCTGCGTGCCCGACCGCGAGCCCGACCCGCACAGCATCTGGCTGATGGACCCGAGCTTCAAGCGCTGATCTCGTCCCCGAGAGGAGCCCCTTCGCAGCAAAAACGCTGAGATGTTACGATCTTGGCGGGATACCCCATGCCGCCGCAGCACCTGCTCCCGCTGATGATCATCGTCATTGTCGCGTTCGTGGCACCGCTGGTGAGCCTGCGGATCCGTCGCCTGCGCGTGCCCGCGATCATCCTCGAGATCGCGCTGGGCATCCTGCTGGGCCGTAGCGTCCTGGGCTGGGTGGAGTCGTCCCCCGTCATCGACTTCCTCGCCGAGTTCGGCTTCATCTTCCTGATGTTCCTGTCCGGCTACGAGCTGGACTTCAGCACGTTGCGCCGCATGGGGACACGGTCGCGGTCCACGCTGGTGGTGCCGTTCGCGATGTTCGGGCTGACGCTCGCAGCGTCGCTGGGCTGCTCGCTGGTGCTCGGACCGGCCGTGCTGGGCCTGGTGGAGAACCCCTGGCTGTTCGCCCTGATCCTGTCCACGACCTCGGTGGGCATCGTCCTGCCCACGCTCAAGCAGCGCGGCGAGATCGGCAGCCGCTACGGGCAGTTGCTGGTGCTGTGCGCCCTGGTGGCCGATCTGGCCAGCATCGTGCTGCTGACGGTGTACGTCATCTACTTCGCCGAGGGCATGGCGTGGGAGATGTTGCTGGTGCTCGCCGTGCTCGCCACCTTCGTCGTGGCGTTGTGGGGCGGCCGCCTCGTGCGCCAGGGGCGGGTGCTGCGCGCGGTGCTCGAGGAGCTGGAGCACGCGTCCACGCAGATCAAGGTCCGCGGGGCCCTGGCCGTGCTGGTCATCTTCGTGGTGCTCTCCGAGGCGTTCGGCACCGAGGCCATCCTCGCCGCATTCCTCGCCGGCGCACTGATGTCCGCCCTGTCCGGCCGCAGTCGCGAGGTCCAGGCCGCCAAGCTCGACGCCCTCGGCTACGGCTTCTTCATCCCCATCTTCTTCATCATGGTCGGCGCCGAGCTGGACGTGCCGTCCCTGTTCGTCGATGTCCGCGCGGCCCTGCTCGTGCCGCTGTTGCTGGTGTTCGCGTACGTGGTCAAGCTGCTGCCGTCAGCCCTGCTGGGGTTCCTGTTCAGCAACCGCGACGCCCTCGCCGGCGGCCTGCTGCTGTCGAGCCGGCTGGCGCTGATCATCGCCGCGTCCGAGATCGCCGTGTCCATCGGCGCCATCTCCGAGACCGTCAACGCCGCCGTGGTGCTCACCGCCATCATCACCTGCCTGCTGTCGCCGACCCTGTACGGCAAGGTTCGCGGCGAGACAGAGGTGTCCAAACCCCGCGTGGTGATCGCCGGCGCGGGCCGCATCGGCCGCGAGGTGGTCCGCCGACTGCAGCGTCACGGCATCGAGGTCGCCGTGATCGACTGGTTGCCCCGTCAGGCCGACAAGCTCGAACCCACCGACTCACAAAAGGCCCTCGCGGAGTACGGCGCCGATCTGGATCCCCAGGTGGTCATCGGCGACGTGCGCGACATCGAGACCCTGCGCTCGGTCGGCCTGCGGGCCCATGACGTGTTCGTGGCGCTGACCGGGGTGGACAGCTTCAACCTCTCGGCCTGCCTCACCGCGTCGACGGAGTTCGGCTGCGTGCGGACCATCGCCCGCGACAACAAGCCGTCCAACGCCAAGCTCTTCCGCGACCAGGGCGTGATCCCCCTGGGGCTGCGCGGATCGGTGGCCACCGAGCTCGAGAACCTGATCCTGCGGCCCACCCTGCTGACCCTGCTGTCCGATCCGGACGCCGAGGTCTTCGCCTTCGAGGTGGATCTCACCGATCCGAACCTGTTCGACCGCCGCGTCCAGGACGTCGAGGGCCTCGGCGAGGCCCGCCTCGTGGTGGTCAAGCGGGGCGACACCACCTTCATCCCCCGGGGGAGCACCCGACTGCGCGAGGGCGACCGCATCGTGTTCGTGGGCAAGGCCGCGGACGAGGCGCGGCTGCGGGAGACCCTCTGACCCGCCCCACCTCTGCAGCGCAGAGATGTCGTGCCGCTCGTCCAGCGGGTGCGTCATCTTAGGTTCTGGTGAACGATCCGGCGAATCAGCGCCAGGTGGCGCGGCCGGTGGGGGAAGTCAGCGCGGGAGAGGGGGGA
This sequence comes from uncultured Rickettsiales bacterium, assembly GCA_964558555.1. GTDB lineage: Bacteria > Myxococcota_A > UBA796 > UBA9615 > CAYRNR01 > CAYRNR01. Next base: position 2,756 of record CAZLEO010000366.1, read on the forward strand.
TCGTGGGGGTTGCGCTTGGACCTACCAGCGTCCGCCGCGCCCGCCGCCGCCGCCGCCGTAGCCGCCGCCGCCGCCGCCGCCGCGTCCACCGCGGTCGTTGCGCGGGCGAGCCTCGTTGACGTTGAGGTTGCGGCCCTCGACGGAGAAGTCGGCCATGGCGCTGATGGCGGCCCTGGCCTGCTCGTCGTCGTGCATCTCGACGAAGCCGAAGCCTCGGGAGCGGCCGGTCTCGCGGTCGCTGATGACGTTGGCGGAGGCCACTTCGCCGTGCTCTTCGAAGAGCTCGCCCAGCTTGTGGTCGTCGACGCTCCAGGGGAGGTTGCCTACGTAAATCTTCATGTTCTTCGTTCCTAAGTACCCGAGTGTTGTGTGTTGAACCGGTGCCTGAACTCGGGCGGACGGGCGGGTTCTCGAAACCCCGGACGGTCCGGGGGAACTCCTTGCAGGATGTGATCGTTGAACTTTGGGGGAGGGAGCGGGTGGGTCCCCGGCTTGGTCGGGGGGGCCGCCTCGTTGCCAGCCTTGGTGGTTCGACGTTTCAGTTGGCTCTACCGGCGAGCCGTATTCTCTTGAGGGGTACAGCACGATTTGAGGAGCGTCAAGCGTATTCGCAGTGGGACGCCCGGGAATCGGCTACCATCTCGTGCGCAAAGAGGTGCCGATCCCATGACTTCGCCCGCCCCGTCTCTGCCCGAATTCTTCCAGTCGGGAGCCCACCGTTTCCCGGGTATCTGGCTGCACGAGATGCCCGAGGACTTCCCCTGGCTGGCCCCGCCGCAGGAGCACTCCGCGACCTGCGACGCGTGCTACATGGCCGCCGTGGGTGAGTACCGGGCGGACTGCCAGTGCTGCACCTACTACCCACAGATCGCCAACTACATGGTCGGGCTGGCGCTGAGGGACCCCAGGTCACGCGATCATGTGATGCGCCAGATCGAGCTGGGCGGCGCCCTGCCCCGCGAGCTGCTGGGCTCCCCCGGACGGTACAAGCGGTCCATCGCCCTGTACGCACGCGGCCAGTTCGGCCTCGTGCCCGACACGATCTGCCCGTTCTTCGACGCGGAAACGACCCACTGCCACATCTACCCGTACCGCAACTCCGTGTGCTCGACGTTCATCTGCGCCCACGACCATGGTGAGGCGGGTGAGTACCACTGGGAGCGGCTGCAGCAGCTGGTCGGGCACGTGGAGCAGGCGCTTTCGCAGTTCGCGATGGACCGCGTCGGCCTGCTCCACGACGACTACATCGAGGGACTCAACGCCCTCGCCGATCGCATCGACACGTGCACCGACCCGGACACGGGGTTGTGGCCCGAGGACATCCGCCGGGAGATGTGGGGCGAGTGGTTCGGCCGTGAAGCGGAGTTCTTCGAGGCCTGCACCGACGCGGTCCTCGAGCACCAGGAGCTGATGTACCCCATCGCCTGCCGCGTGAAGCTGCGCCACGCCATCGAGTACGAGCGCGCGGTCCGGGACTGGATTCCCGAGGACGTCCGGGACTCCGTCCCGGCCATCGCCGAGGACCAGTACGCGGCCGAGCCCATCCCCAGCCTCTACTACAAGGTCCAGCTCTCTTCACGGTCCCTGTGGCAGCTGCCCTTTGGCGGCGATCCGGTCGTCCTGGCGCCCGACGCGGTCATCACGGACAACCCCCTGGACGACGACTCCGCCCGGTTCCACCAGGCCCGCCCCCACCTGGTGAAGCTGTGGAAAGACCGGTTGTTCCTCGACGACGACGAGGCCGTCGCCCTGCGCCTGTTCGAGCAACCCCGCCACATCGACGAGGATCTGCTCGAGCTGCCGGAGATCGACGCGCTGGAGCAGCCGCGCGAGTCCCTCGCGATCTGGCTGAGGCGCGGTATCCTTGTGGAGCGCAAGCGCGGCTCCGAGGACCGATGACCGACGACAACCACGATCCAGGCCACGACACCGACGCTCCGACACAGGTGGACGCGTCGGTCCGCCCGATGCCCGACCTGGGGCCCAAGTTCGAGGTCCTCGGCCGCATCGGCGCGGGCTCCATGGGCGCCGTGTACAAGGTGCGCCACCGGGAGCTGGACCACGTGCGGGCGGTCAAGGTGGTCACGGGGCGGAGCAACGAGCAGGCGGTGCAGCGACTGCGGCAGGAGGCCGCGATCGCCACCCGGCTGGCTCACCCCAACATCGTCACCGTGTACGACCTGGAGCGGCTCCCCGGTGGTGGGCTCGGCATCGTCATGGAGTACCTCGAGGGGGTGGACCTCGCCACGCACGTGCGCGACGGCGGCCCGCTGGTGGTGGACGATCTCACCGAGCTGTTCTCCGGCGTGGCTGACGCGCTGGACCGGATGCACGAGCAAGGGGTGGTCCACCGGGACCTCAAGCCGGCCAACCTGTTCCTATGCAGCGACGGCACGGTCAAGATCCTCGACTTCGGCATCTCCCGACACCTGATCCAGGACGAGGCGCTCACCGAGACCGGCCACACGCCGGGTACCCCCATGTTCATGGCGCCCGAGCAGTTCGCCGGCGAGGAGCTGTCGGGCCGGACGGACGTGTATGCGCTCGGCGCGGTGATGTACCTGTGTCTCACGGGGACGTCACCCGTGTCAGGGACGGTGCCGGCCGAGGTAGTGGCGGCGGCGATGTTCCGCGTTCCGCCGCGGGCGGACCGGATACGCGAGGACGTGCCGGAGCACGTGGCCAGCGCGCTGGCCCGCGCCCTGGCGAAGAAGCCCGAGCGGCGGCCCGCCTCGGCCACCGCGCTGCTGGGAGCGGTCGCCGGACAGCTGGAGCTGCCGGGCGGGACCACGGACACGGTGGCTCCGTGGATGCCGGACGGAGATCCCGATGAGACGCCCGACGCCCCGCCGGAGCCGGCAGGTGGAGGGCGGAGGCGCAGCCTCGCGCCCCTGCTCGCACTGCTCGCCGCGGTGTTGCTGCTGGGAGCCTTCGCGCTGGGTCGGTTGGGCGACCGCGCAGCGGATACGGAAGAGACGACGGACCCCACGACGAGGATCGTCGCCGATGAGCCCGTGCGCGGCGGTGTACTGCGCGTGGGCGCGTCCACGTCCCTGCCCAGCCTCGATCCCCTGGTCTCCGACGTATCCGAGGGGCAGATGGCCCTGTGCCGCATGCTGTTCGACACCCTTGTCACCCTGGACTGGACCGGCGAGGTCCAGCCGTTGCTGGCCGAGTCGTGGACCGTGGAGGACGGCCAGCGCACGTTCACCTTCCAGCTGCAGCGCGACGTGGTCTTCCACGACGACCCGTGCTTCGACGGCGGCAAGGGCCGCGCGATGACGGCGGCGGACGTCAAGGCGACCCTCGAGCGAGTCCTCGTGTTCGTCAACACCCAGGAGGGCCACCCGCTGGGCGACATGCCGCGGATGCAGGGCCTGGATCCGTTCCTGGCCGGCGAGGCGGCCGGCGTCGCCGGCATCGAGACGCCGGACGACCACACGCTCGTGGTGCGGTTCGAGCGCCCCAACACCGAGTTCCTGCACATCCTGTCGTGGCTGCCCTGGTCCATCACCGCACGCGAGGCGATCCAGCAGTACGCCGGCGACGGCGATCTGGGACGCGACGTGGTGGGCACGGGGCCGTATCACGTCGAACGCGGCGGCGACGGCGCGGACCTCGTCCTGGTCGCCCACCCGGGTGCCTGGCAGCGGGACGCCGAGGATCGCCAGCTGCCGTTCCCGGAACGCATCGAGGTTCACACCTACAAGAGCTCCATCGCCGCCTCCACCTCGTTCAAGGAGGGGCGCGTCGATCTGGTGATGGGCGCGGGTGACGACCTGCGCGATGAGTTCTTCGTCATCGACGCCGGCCGGGCCACGGCCCGTCCGGAGTGGGGGGGGTACCAGGCGGGCGGCTTCCTCGACGACGCCATGCGCGAGCAGCGCGTGATGCTGCTCGACGCTCGCTCGGAGAGCCCGCTGCTGGCCGACGCGCGAATCCGGCGGGCCATCGGCCTGGCCATCCAGCGCGAGGAGGTCTCGCCGAGCGACTGCTTCCCGACCGACAGCCCCCTGGTGGACGCGATGATCGGCCACGAACCCCGCGCCGACGCCGATCCCGAGGGCGCCATGGCGCTGCTCGAGGAAGCGGGCTACGAGTCCGAAGGAATGCCGCCGCTGACCATCTGCGGCACCGGCTCGTTCCACGACGCGATGAACGCCATCGAGGGCCACCTCGAGGGCGTCGGCATCGTCACCACCGTGATCGCCGCCGAACCCCGCGGCATGCATCGCTACTTCACCGACGGCGGCTGCGACGGGCTCATGCTGACCATGATGGGGCTGGTGGTGAACGACGACCTGGTCGAGTACCTGATCAGCTACGGCTCCATGGTCCATCTCGAGCAGCGCAACCCGGACTACCCTGCGTTCGTCGAGCGCGCCCGCATGGAGGGCGATCCTCGGCGTCGCGCCGAGGTCAGCCTCGAGCTGGCGCGCATGCTCGAGGACGACGCCATGCTGGTGGTCCTGGCCCAGCGCCGCGCCGGCATCCCTGACTACACCTACATCGCCTCGCCCCGCGTCGGCGGCCTCACCGACCCGCGCACCGGCCTGATGAACCCGTTGCGTGAGCGCCTGCACCAGCTCTGGTTGCGCCCCGACGACGCGGAATAGCCGCCCCCTACGCGCGCGTGCCTTTCTTGACAGGGGAGGCCCGGCCGGGCAAGATCCGAACGAACGTTCGAACGAGAATCTCGACGACCCCCGGCCGCGAGTGAGGACACGAGATGAGGTACGCAGAGACCGGATTTGATCTGGAGATCGACCTTTCCAGGGGCAACATCGAGCGGGTACAGACCGACCCGCAGTGGACCCAGCAGTACCTGGGAGGGCTGGGCACCAACGCGAAGATCCTGTGGGACCGCGTACCCCCGGAGACCGACCCCTTCGACGAGAACAACCTGCTGATCTTCGGCACCGGGCTGCTGGTCGGCACGTCGGCCATCGGCTGCAACCGCACCGTCGTGACCACGCTGTCGCCCCAGACCAAGCTCATGGGCTTCTCGATGATGGGCGGCTTCTTCGCGCCGGAGCTCAAGTACGCGGGCTACGACAAGATCATCCTGCGCGGCAAGTCGCCGGACCTGGTCTACATCTACATCCACGACGACCGCGTGGAGATCCGCGACGCGGCGCACCTCGCAGGCAAGGGCTCGGTCGAGACCCAGAACCTGCTGCGCGAGGAGATCGGCGATCCCAAGGTCCAGATCTCGTCCATCGGCCTCGCCGGTGAGAACCGCGTCTTCTTCGCCTCCATCGAGCAGGGCCGCTCGTCGGCCAGCCGCGGCGGCCTCGGCGCGGTCATGGGCGACAAGGGCGTCAAGGCCATCGTCGTGCGCGGCACCGGCGACATCAACGTGGCCCGCCCCGCCGAGTTCATGGAGCTGATGAACGAGGTCCTCGACTACATCCAGTGGCGCGAGGAGAACCCCGTCAAGGGCGTCATGCCGATCCTCACCGGCCTCGGCTCCCCCCAGGAGATGGCCGTCCACGACGAGA
>CAZLEO010000367.1:0-8173 GCA_964558555.1 uncultured Rickettsiales bacterium
AACACCCCGAAGCCTGCGTCATGAACCAAGCCCCGGTGAGCGGACGGGGAGCCCAAATCCCATGCAACACGACCGTGGGGCGACTCGACCGGAGGGGGTATCCGAGGACCGCATGGAGGCCGGCCCCACGGAATACACCAGACTTCCCCGAACGATCCGGAGTTCGGATCGAATCAGGCGGTCAGGGTAGAAGACCTGGTCCATTGATCCGGAAAGTGGATCGATTGCGAGGATTTGGTGGGGGGAGACGCCCGAAAGTCACTTCCGAGGGGAGAATGTCGAACGCTCCTCGCGATTCACTCCCAGAAGCGAATCTCGCCGATGGACGTGTCGTTGTAGCGGCGACCCAGCGTCACGCCGTCGATGGTGAGCTTGGCCCAGTTGATGGACTTGCCGCCGAGGTCGAGGAACTGCCAGTCGGGGGAGTCGTCGAGGTTCCACGTGAGGGTGGAGCCGTCGGAGAGGCGGACGCTGAGGGTCGAGGGCCGGCTGGAATAGGTGAAGGTCTGCTGATCGTAGGCGTCACCGATGACGATGCCGATCCTGGACACCGAGCGGCTCCGGCCGAGGTCGACCTTGACCCACTCGCCCACGCCGCCGCCCGCCTCGGTGAAGTTGCGGGTGGCGTCCATGGCAATCTGGGTGGCCTGCTCGCCCTTCTTGCGCTCGTCGGACTCGCCGGTCCCCTTGCCCTCGCACCACATGGAGTCGATGAAGGAGTCCACGAGGTTGGAGGCCACGTAGTCGTCCCCGTCCAGCGTGGAGCTGGCCGAGGCGCTGGCGCCGGTGACGTACTCGTCGGGGGTGTCGTCGAAGAAGCGGAGCTCGGAGATGGCGATCTGGTCCCAGGAGTTCCCGTGGTGCAGGCCCTTGAAGAAGATGCGGATGTTGTTGGCGGTCAGGGGCTCCGAGAAGCGGATGACCTGCTTGCCGTAGGTGTCCTCGACGTCGACCACCTCCTCGGAGAAGCCGATCTTGAGGGCCATCTTGGCGGCGCGGCCGCGGGCGTTATACGAGTCCTGATCCACCTGGCAGCCGTTCCAGATCTCCATGCCGGTGACGGTCTGGTTGCCCTCGAAGGTGACCTTGACGTTGTCGCTGAGGCCGCCCCCCTGGCCGCCGGCGACCCAGAACGTGTACAGGCGGTCGTCGGTGAGCGACTCGGGCTCGAAGGTGTAGCCCTCCTGGGTCAAGCTGGCCGAGGCCGTCACCGAGGTCACCTTCAGGGTCTTGGCCTGGACCGTCGTGCAGAAGGTGACGGCGAAGACGGCCGTCAGGGCCACGAGGGCGATGCGTGGGGTCATGTAGAACTCCTCTGGCGGTCCTCCAGGGAGTCCGCCGTGCGCGACATTGTCGCGCTCCCATCGGTCGGGATCAACGCACACTGGTGACACCGACGGTGACACCCTGTGCACCATTCAACGGCGCAGGCGCCGCGGGGTCTCCCTCAGAGGGTGAAATGCAGCTCCGTGCGGAACCCGTTGAAGCCGGGCAGCCAGCGGCACACGCCGCCGGTGCAGCGCAGCCCCTGCTTGTTGGCGCCGGCGAACACCTTGACGGCCATGAAGCGCGTCGGCTTGATCGAGATCTCGGCGGCCCCGAAGACGCCGAGGGGGTCGTCGGAGTCGTCGTTGTTGTACAGGTTGCCCGGCACGGCCAGCGGTCCGAACAGAGAAGCGCGCTCGTTGGTCACGTCCAGCAGCAGCGACACGGTGACGATCCCCTTGTAGCTCCAGCTGACCGACGTCTCCGACGACATCCAGTCCGGCGACTCCTCCCTGGCCTCGTGGAAGGCGCGGAAGTTGGTGCCGATCTCCAGGGTGGAGGCCTTCACCACCAGCGCGCCGCTGAGGTAGGCGTGGACCATGTGGTCGTCGCCGTACTCTCCGGCCGTGGGGGTGTCGTCCTCGATGTTGGCCTCGCCGCGGTAGCCGCCGGTGAAGAAGAGGTGGTGTCCGCCGTTGAAGAACAGCTGGGTGCCCGCATACGGGTGGAAGATGACCTCCCGGTCGTGGCCGGGCACGTCCGCATCGTCGACGAAGTTGGCGAAGTTGACGAAGAAGTTGTGCGACGTCTTGGGCACGTACACCGTCATGCGCAGCCGGTAGCCCGTCATGTCGTTGGAGGTCACCGCGTGCTGGCTGTCGGGGTTGATGGCCTCCTCGAGTTCCAGGGTGGGCGACGCGCTCAGGGCGTTGTCGGTCACGCCGGACAGCTGGCTGCCGCGCAGGTGGTCGGAGTACCGCTTGAACTCGGCCAGGAACGCCGCGGACGGACCGAAGATCTGGGCGCCGGAGTAGATGGCGTAGCCCCGCTTCAGGTCGTACTCCTCGTCGTCGAGGTGGATCACGGCGCGCACGCCCTCGGGCGTCCGACCGTAGAAGAACACGTCCGCCTCGGTGTGCCAGTCCACCGGCCCCAGGCTGGGAAACCGCAGCGAGGCGCCGACCACCCCCGTCTGTACGGGCTCGCGCACCAGCTCGAGACGGTCCGAGGCGGTGCGGTCGCCCTCCTCGGGGGGCCGCTCGTAGGTCACCCCCACCCCGTGCAGCCCGAACTCCATCCACCGGGCCGGGCGCACCGTGCCGGCGGTACCGAAGATGAACTCCCCCGCGGGCAGCTCGATGCTGCGGTTGATGGACACCACCGAGATGTTCTGGGCGTTGGCCCAGCCGCCGAAGAGGTTCCAGTCCACCGGGTTGGTGGCGATGGACAGCTTGGCGCCGCGCAGGGACGTGTCCTCGTCGGTCTCGGGCCGCTTGACCAGGGACAGGGCGATGCCCTTGCCCACGTTGACGTAGCAGTCGCCCAGGTCCATCTGGAACCGGCGGCTGCGGTACTGCACGAAGAACTTCTCCGGGATCAGGTACGCGTCCTCGGTGAGGTGGTGCGGTGACGGGTCCCCGAACAGGGGGTTCACCGGCCCCTCCACCGGGTCCGCGGGAGGCGCGTTGGCCACCAGATCGATCTGGGCGCCCACGCTCCACTTGCCCTTGCGGATGGAGGTGTTGAAGCGGTTGACCAGCTCGAGGAAGTCCTCGCTGGTGCTGTCCTCGGGGAAGTTGTGGACCTTGATGAAGAAGCTCTCGTTGAGCATCCACGACGCCCCCTCGAGGGGGCTGGCCGCGTCGTACCCCTCAAGGGAGGCGGCGCGGGCCGGAGCGGCGGGTGCACAGAGCGAACCGATCAGCCCGATCCCGGCGATCAGACAGACCACGACCGATGTTGCGCGGGTGCAGTGCATCGGTGGGTTACTGTCCCGTCGCGCTGTCCGGGGCGTCGCCGATGCCCAGCAGGGCCTCGACCTCGGCCTTGAGCTTGACCTCGTCGCCCGGTTCGTAGCCCTCGTGGGTCTGGTGGATCTTGCCATCCTTGCCGATCACCACCGTGATGGGCAGGTTGGCGCCCGACCAGTACAGCCCGAACACCGCGCGCTCGGGGTCCAGCAGCACCGGGAAGGTGTACCCGCCGGCGCGGGCGGTGGCCTTCACCTGGGGTTCGTTGCGCGCCTCGTCCGTGGAGATGGACAGCACCACCAGACCCTGGTCCTTGAGCTCCTTGTACAGGGCGTGCATGTGGGGCATCTCCGCCTTGCACGGGGTGCACCAGGTGGCCCAGAAGCTCAGGATGACGACCTTGTCCTCGTAGTCCGACAGGCTGACGGAGCGGCCGTCGACGTCCTTGAGGGAGAAGTCCGGCGCCTTGCCGCCGGCCAGCGCCGACGTGGACAGGGCGAGGGTGAGGACGAGGGCGACGGCCAGGCCGATGCGGGTCGCGAGGGTTCGAGTCATCGAGACGCTCCTCCGGGGTTCACGGCAGTGTACCTCAAGATTCCGACCCCCGAGGATACACCTCACATGCGCGCGTCGGGGAGTTGGACGCTTCCGCTATAATTCGATTCGATCCAGCGACGAACCCCATCGGACCACCCGGTCCGACGGCGAGGAAGACGCCCGTGGCCAAGCGCATCCTGGTGGTGGACGACGAGCAGAACATCCGCACCGTGCTGCGGGCGTTGCTCAAGCGCGACGGCCACGAGGTGATCACCGCCGGAAACGGCAACGAGGCCATGCTGGCGCTGGAGGACGGCGAGTTCAACGCCGTGCTCACCGACCTGCGCATGCCCGGCACCAACGGCATGGGCTTGTTACGCCACGTCACCCAGCACTTCCCCGGCCTGCCGGTGGTGATCCTCACCGCCCACGGCACGGTGGACACGGCCGTCCAGGCCCTCAAGCGGGGGGCGTTCGACTACCTCACCAAGCCCTTCGACCACGCCGAGATCCGCCAGGTGATGGACAAGGCGCTACGCACCGAGGCGGCCAAGGAGCGCTCCCGCGTGGCCGCCTCCGCCCCGCCAGCGCCCCCCGATCCCACCCGCGAGGATCCCTTCGCCGGCATCGTCGGCGAGACCCGGCCGATGAAGGCCCTGTTCGGCCTCATCGAGAAGGTGGCCCCCTCCCCCACCACCATCCTCATCCGCGGCGAGTCCGGCACCGGCAAGGAGCTCATCGCCACGGCGATCCACCAGCTCAGCGACCGGGCCGGCGGGCCGCTGATCAAGCTCAACTGCACCGCCATCCCCGAGAACCTGTTCGAGAGCGAGCTGTTCGGCCACGAGAAGGGCTCGTTCACCGGCGCGGTGGCGTCCAAGCCCGGCCGCTTCGAGCTCGCCAGCGGCGGCACGTTGTTCCTCGACGAGGTGGGCGAGCTGCCCAAGGAGATGCAGGTCAAGCTGCTGCGGGTGCTGCAGGAGCGGTCGTTCGAGCGCGTCGGCGGCATCAAGTCCATCGAGGTGGACGTGCGCCTCATCGCCGCGACCAACGTGGATCTGGAGTCCCTGGTCCACTCCGGCGAGTTCCGCGACGACCTGTACTACCGCCTCAACGTCGTCCCCCTGACCCTGCCGCCGTTGCGCGAGCGGTGCGAGGACATCCCTCACCTGCTCGACCACTTCGTCGACAAGTTCAACCGCAAGCTCGATCGCCAGGTGCGCCACATCACCCCGGGCGCCCGCGACGTGCTCTGCCACTACTCCTGGCCCGGGAACATCCGCGAGCTCGAGAACCACATGGAGCGCGTCATCCTGCTGCTCGACGACCACGTGATCGAGCGCGAGGATCTCCCCCCCGAGCTCGCCGCCGACTCCGGACGCTATACACCCCAGTTCAGCGAGGACGACGCCGCCCGCGACGACCAGCTCCTCGCCGAAGGCGAGTCCCTCAAGGACATCGTGCGCGTCCACACCGAGGAGCTCGAGCGCGACCTGATCCAGCGCGCCCTCGACGCCGAGGGCTGGAACGTCACCCACACCGCCGCCCGCCTCGGCATCAGCCGCAAGGGCCTGCAGCTCAAGATGAAGGACTACGGGCTGCGCAAACCATGATTCCTGACGAGGGGGAGCGATGAAGCCGGAACGGCTCGTGGGGGTCCAGAAGCGGCCCGACAAGACGACCGAGGACTCGCAGGCGCCGCCCGCGGTGGAGGACCCCCTCCAGGACCCCTTGAACGTACAGCAACTCGCCGATCCGCTGACCGTGGCCGGCGGCGCGCCCGATCCCGCCATGCCCGGCGGCACACCGGGCGCCCCCTCAGAGGGCGGCTCAGGCGGCTCGTCCGGCTCGTCCGGCTCGCCCGGCTCGGACGTCCCCTACCGCGCCGAGATGGAGCGCACCTTCGGGCAGGATCTCGGACACGTCCAGGCCCACGCCGGGCCGTCGGTCACCCCGACTGCCGAGCGCCTGGGGGCCAGGGCCTTCACCACCGGCCCGAACATCTTCTTCAAGAAGCTGAACCCCGACCGAGGCGCCGTGGCCCACGAGCTGACCCACGTGCTCCAGCACAGTGGCTCGGGCGCGCCCCTGGCGATGCTGTCGGAGAGTGACGTCACCCGGCCCGACGACCCGGCCGAGCGCGAGGCATCCGCGGTGCAGGCCGCGGTGGATTCGGGCCGTCCCGTCCCGACCATCCAGCAGCGGCTGAGCTCGTCGTCCATCGCCCGCGACGTGGACCCCGACCTGGACTACAACGAGGAACTCCACGAGGAGGAGCAGGAGACAGGCGAGCTCCCGTTCGCGCGGCAGGACGGCGACGAGGGCGGCTGGGACGCCGACGAGATCCTCTCGCGCATGGTCCAGGTGGACAACCAGACGCCGACGCCCGGCAACGACGTCAACGCCTGCACGTCGATGGCCATCTTCGCCACCAACGTCCAGGAGGGGCCGGAGTCGGTGTCCTCCGTCGTCGAGGACCTGATCGCTCGAAACGACGGCCCGCGCGTCGTGATCCAGGAGGTGTCACCCGAGCACGAAACCAACGATGTCGCGGGAGAGACCGATCTGGAGGCCATCCTCCAGCGCATCCAGGAACGCACCGCCACGTACGAGGACCTGCGCGACGTGGCGCGTTGCTCGCAGATCCTGACCCAGCGCGACGACAACCCGGTCACCACGCCGCCCGAGGCCAACACCGCCGGCGATCTCGGGGACAACGACATCGTCGAGACCGGCGGCGCTTCCTCCCGAGAAGAGCACAGCGGCGTGGGCGACATGGAGTCACTGGTATCCGATATGGAGAGCAGCTCCGACACGCAGGCCTACATCCTGTCCGTCCGCACCACCCACGAGGAGACCACCGACGAGAACTCCGTGCGGCACTCGGTGACGCTGGGCCGGACGCCGGACGGGCGCGTCTACCTGTACGACTCATGGCCTCGCTCGGGCAGCCAGATGCTCTTCTTCGACGATCCGTCGGACCGCACCGAGATCGACGACTACTTCCAGGACAACCGCGAGTTCTACGTGCGCGGCCGGATGAGGCCCGACGCCAACTAGGAGGTCCCCATGGGCGCCGCCGAGCTCGTCGTCATCCTCTCCATCTTCGCCGCGGTCCTGTGCCCCATCGCGCTGGTCTTCGTGATCCTCGGTGCGATGGTCGCCGCCCCGTTCCTCTACAGCGGCCGCCTCGCCGCGTGGACCGAGGGCTCACCCCGGGAGGCCTACGACCGCCTCGGCGACGGCGCCACCACCGGCGGCTTCCAGGTCTTCCCCTGCTCGTACATGGTCGAGGGCCACGACACCACCCACGTCGCCCCCGACATCGTCGTGGAGCACCTCGCCCAGCAGTTCTCCACCGGCTGGGGCCGCCAGCTGTTCTTCCGCGACGACACCGGCGTGGTCGGTGAGATCCGCTTCATCAAGTTCCTCGCCACCGATCTGGGCTGGATCGCCGCCGCCGTCATCGAGCCCACCGCCGACGGCGGCACCACCGTCCACTACCGCTTCCGCACCACCTACATGCTGCCCGTGATCACGTTCTTCCTGTCGATGCGGCTGAACATGCACGTGCTCAAGCGGCTGGTGCCGTAGTCCAGCAAGGCTGCCGCCTATGGACGCGCGGGCCCGTGTGAGGCTACCCTGGGAAGTCGTGGAGAAAGCGTGTATGCGCAAGCTGTCGACCATCCTGCTGCTCGGGGCCCTCGCGGCCATCGCACCACGGGCCGAGGCGGCCCAGCCGACGGAGCTGATCCCGTTCCTGCACATGGATGCGGAGGTGGGTTACTCGGGGGGGATCCAGTTCGGGAGGCTGCGCGAGCAGGCCACCGACGACAAGTTCCACGACGTGGCCAAGTACACCCACCACCGCCACCAGATGGACATCGGCATCGAGTTCGGCATCTGCCCCATGCTGGAGCTGGACCTGGTGTTCCCCATCGTGTTCCAGGACCGGCTGCACTACCGTTCGGCCAACGACCTGTCCTACGACGTCAGCGAGGAGCGGGCGACCATGCTCGGCGGGTACCCGCTGCCCTCCGAAGAGCTGGCGGACACCAAGCGCAGTGGATTCGGGGACATGGGCATCGGGCTGCAGTTCAGCCCGTTCAACGAGACCTACGAGAAGAACCCGGCGCCGGCGACCATGCTGCTGGAGTTCATGTTCCTAGCGCCCACGGGCGGCGACCGCTACGACGTGGACTCGGGCGGGTCGGCCAAGCCCGGCAACGGCGCGCCGGGCATCCGCGTCGGGGCGGCGTTCTCCAAGCGCATCCCCGGCGGTGAGCCCTACTTCTGGGCGCGCTACGAGCTGACCGGCCGCTACGACGCCGACCTGATCAACGCCGCGGGCCACGCCACCTACGGCGGCCCGGCCACCCACAACCCCGCCCACACCCTGC
>CAZLEO010000368.1:0-8164 GCA_964558555.1 uncultured Rickettsiales bacterium
CATTTGCCGGCGTTTCACGCCGGCAAATGCTCTAAGACCAGACTTGACCCCTAAGGGAGACGAGTCCGCGCTGCCCCCGCCTGCTCCGGATCGATCTCGAAGCCAACGAAGGAGCAGCCGAGGCTGGTCGCGGCGACGCCGGTGGTGCCGGAGCCGCAGAATGGATCGAGGACGAGGACGTCTGGACCCGTGCGGCCGAAGGCCTCGATGCAGCGGCGGGGCAGCTCTTCGGGGAAGCGTGAGTAGTGGGGCAGCCCCGGAATGCGCTCGGAGCCGAACTCCCACACGGAGCCGACGGGCGGCTTGACCCGGAACGCGTGCCGTTCGCTGCGGGCGAGGAGGTAGATGGGCTCGTGCTGGCGGTGGGGGCGGCGACAGCGGCCCTCGGGCAGGGGGTTGCGCTTGCGCCAGACGACCTCGCCGCGCATCAGGTAGCCGATGTCACACAGGGCGATCATCAGGCGCTGCGGCAATCCCAGCAGGTTGCCGTAGGTGAGCCAGGGCACGTCCGGATCGGTGAAGGCGCGGCGCCGGTGGCGCGGCTTGACGTAGGCGGAGTTGTCGTCGGGCAGGCCGTTGGCGTCGGGGCCGAGCGACGAGTACGCGCTGTCGCCCTCGCGCCAGTTCACCGGGGTGTCGTACGCGTCGCCGAGGTTGATCCAGGCGATGCCGTCGGGGTGGATCTTGGGCAGGAGGCCCTCGAAGACCGCGACGAGCTCGGCGAGGTATTCGCGGGGGTCCTCCTCGGTGCCGGTGCCGGCGCCCAGGCGCTGGCCCCAGTACGGGGGGCTGGTCACGACCACGTGCACGCTGTCGTCGGCCAGATCGGCGATCAGCTCGCGGCAGTCGCCGGTGACGACGCGCGCGGTCGGCTGCAAGCTCGGCTCTCGGGCTGCCATCGCCCTCCCAGGGGCCCTATGATACCGTCAGATCGATGAGCGAGGAGCAGACCAAGGTGGTGTTCGTGTCGTCCCCCTACGCGGGGAACGTGCCGTACAACGTCGCCGTGGCGCGCGCCGCGGCCCGCATCGTCATCGAGGCGGGCTGCGTGCCCGTGGTGCCGCACCTCTACATCCCCCAGGTGCTGGACGACGCGGTACCGGCGGAGCGCGACCTGGGGCTGTCGCTGGCCCTGGGCCTGCTGGCCCGCTGCGACGAGATGTGGGTCTTCGGCGAGCCGTCCGCGGGCATGCGCATGGAACTCGACGAGGCCGAGCGCCTGGGCGTGACGGTCCGCCGGCACCTCGCGCCATCCCCGGCCGAGCCCTGCTGGAGGTGTGACGGCACCCGCGTGCTCAAGGTGACCGGCGACCTGCCCTCCTTCGTCCCCTGCCCCGAGTGCACCGTCGCCAAGCAAGTGAGCTGAGCGTCCCCGTGTCCGAGCCCCTGACTTCCGCCCCCGCCCACCTGCCCACGGACCCCGGCGTGTACCTGATGAAGGACGACACCGGCGAGGTGCTGTACGTGGGCAAGGCGCGCAACCTGCGGTCGCGGGTGCGCAGCTACTTCTCCGGCGGCAACGACGATCGGGTGCGCATCCCCGAGTTGATGACACGGGTGTGCGACGTGGAGGTGGTGGTCACGGCCTCGGAGAAGGAGGCGCTGATCCTCGAGAGCACCCTGGTCAGCAAGTTCCAGCCCCACTTCAACGTGCTGCTGCGCGACGACAAGACCTGGCTGAGCATCAAGCTGTCGTTGAAGGAGACCTGGCCGCGGGTGTCGCTGGTGCGCCAGTGGCGCGACGACGGTTCGCGCTACTTCGGCCCCTACCTCAACGGCCTGCGCGCCCGAGAGGTGGAGCGGCTGATCCGCCGCGCGTTCTCGCTGCGCACCTGCACCGACGGCGTGCTGCGGGCCCACAACAAGCGGCCGTGCATCGAGTACAACATGGGCAACTGCGTGGCCCCCTGCGTGGACTACGTCACCCCCGAACAGTACGACGACCTCGTCCGCCAGGTGATCTGGGTGCTGGAGGGCCGCAACCGACCGCTGATCCGCGAGCTGCGCGCCCAGATGGAGGCCGCCGCGGCCGAGCTGCGCTTCGAAGACGCTGCCGAGCTGCGCGACCGCATCTCCGTGGCCGAGCGGGTGGCCGAGCGCCAGCGGGTCCAGCGGGCCGCGGGCCAGGACAGCGACGTGTTCGGGCTGTTCCGCGAGGGGGATGTCGTCACCGTGGCCATGCTGCCGGTGCGCAACGGCAAGGTGGAGGACCCCCAGGCGTTCACCTTCGCCGGCGTGGTGGACGAGGACCCCGTGGTGGTGGAGCAGGTCGTCCTGCAGCTGTACGGCCGCGGGGTACGGCCCGCCCCGGAGATCCTGCTGCCGGTGGAGCTGCCCGATCCCGTGGCCGTGGCCGAGCTGCTCGGCGAGGCCGCCGACCGCATCATCCGCCTGCGCATCCCCCGCCGCGGCGCCAAGGTCAAGCTGCTGGACATGGCCGTGGAGAACGCCCGCGTCCGCCACGCCGCCGCCGGCGAGGAGCGGCGGCTGGTGGAGCGCGCCACCGTGGAGCTCAAGAAGCGCCTGCACCTGCGCTCCCTGCCTCACCGCATCGAGTGCTTCGACATCAGCCACCTCGGCGGCGAGGACACGGTGGCCTCGATGGTGGTGTTGCAGGACGGCAAGCCGCACAAGAAGGGCTACCGCTCCTTCACGATCCGCGCCGCGGGCAGCCGCGACGACTACGCCGCCATGGCCGAGGTGATGGCGCGCCGCCTCGCGAGGGTCGACCAGGGCTGGAAGCTGCCCGACCTGCTGGTGGTGGACGGCGGCAAGGGCCAGCTGGGCGTGGCCGTGTCTGCGGCCGCCGAGGCCGGCCTGGAGGTCCCCCTGGCCGGCCTGGCCAAGCCCGACGCGGGCGAGATCGCGCGGGATCCCGACGCCACGGACAAGGTCTTCCTGCCCGGCCGGAAGAACCCCGTGCGGCTGCTACCCCACTCGCCAGGGCTACACATGCTGCAGCGGGCGCGGGACGAGGCCCACCGCTTCGCGGTGAGTCTGCAGCGACGCAAGCGCCGCAAGCGGGTCTTCGGATCGAAGCTCGAGGATCTGCCGGGGGTGGGGCCCGGGCGGCGGCGCGCGCTGCTGCGGCACTTCGGTTCGCTCAAGGCGCTCGAGGCGGCGTCCGTGGAGGAGGTCGTCGAGGTCCAGGGGATCGGTCCGGCGCTCGCGAAGAGCATCGTCGAGGGCCTCAAGCCCACCGCCTCGAAGTAGCCCCCTACCCCATCTCCCGCCGCTCGCGCAGCGCCAGGTAGATCTCCTTCATGAACAGCAGCCGGTCGCGATGGGTCTCGAAGACCGGCGCCTCGGGCAGGCGGGCGGCGAGGCCGTCGCTGAGGGACTCCACCACGCGCTGCTCCTGGGGACGCGGCAGGCGCGGGCGGGAGAAGAACTGCGCCAGCACCTTCTCGGCCTCCTCGTCCAGATCGGCCAGGGCCACGCGGTCGAGGTGGTAGCGGCGCTCCTCGAGGGTGGAGTAGCGCTGATCGCCGAACGGCAGGCCCGCGTCGGACCGCCGCAGCTCGCGCACCACCACGGTGCCGGCGAGCATGTCGCCCAGGCGCTTCTCCTGGCGGTGGGCGACCATGGTCACGACGCCGACGAAGTAGGTGTTGGGGAACATGTCCACCAGCCGCGCGAGGTTGCGCAGCAGCGACGCGGTCAGGGTGATGGGGAAGCCGCCGTCGCGGATGGTGCGCAGGCCCATGATGCGCTTGCCCACGGTCTGGCCGTTGCCGGTCAGCTCCAGCAGCACGTAGTAGCCGAAGTTGACGACGAACGCGGCGACCAGGGACAGCCCCAGCATGGTCAGGGTGGGCCCTGACGTCTGCATCTGGTCGGCCCAGTCCTCCACCTGGCTCTCGGTGACCCACTGCGCCAGGATGCCCAGCACCAGCGCGAACATCAGCATGCCCGCCTCGATGATCAGGATGATCACCTGGTCGAGCAGCCCCGCGAGGATCCGGGCGCCCGGGCCGGCCAGCTCGAACTGCAGCGGCACGTCCTCGGGGGTGGCGAAATCGACGGTGGGTCGCGCGGGTTCCATGGAGGGGCACGGATGCTATCATGGCGCGCCGTCCATGGGTGACCCCAGGGTTCGTCACGGAACAGATACGCGAATCCTGGGGTGGTGAGGCGCCCGGATGGCAAGCTGCGAAGAGGAAGCCATGTCTTCCCATGGCGACCGATGAGCGGCGCAGACAGCCGGGTTGCATCGCCGCACCAGGAACGTGGAGCTGTTCCGTGTCGGACCCTTATGCCAGCCGAAGACCTACCTGGGAGGAGCTCGAGCAGCTCGTCGCTCGCGCGAGTGCGCACGGCCTGGCCAGCCTCTCCTTCGAAGAAGTGGACCGGCTCGGCACCCTGTATCGGCTGGTCACCGCGCACCTGGCCCAGCTGCGCCAGCAGGGCCGCGATCCCGGCGCCGTCCAGTACGTCAACGACCTGGCCATCCGGGCCCACGGGCTGATCTACCGGCCCACGCGCCAGCGCATCGACCCCAGGGGGTTCTTCCTGCGCTCGTTCCCCCGCACCTTCCGAGCCACCTGGCGCTATCAGCTGTGCGCCTGGGTACTGATGATCGCGGCCGCGGCCGTCACCTTTGGCGCGGTGCAGGCCAACCGCGAGCTGTGCTACTCGCTGATCCCCTCGACGTTCTACCCCCGCGACGCCCTGCACGCGCTGCTGGTGGACCCGGGCGCCCAGGACGCGCTGCTCACCCACGGCCAGGACCTCGGCGGTGGGGAGAAGGCCCTGTTCTCGGCGTGGCTGATGCGCAACAACGCCCGGGTCGGCCTGCTGGCCTTCGTGTCGGGGGTGCTCGCGGCCGTACCCACGGTGCTGCTGGTGCTCTACAACGGCATCATGCTCGGGGCGTTCTCGGCGATCTTCGTCGTCGACGGACGGCTGCACCCGCTCTTCCTGCCCTGGATCCTGCCCCACGGCATCACCGAGCTGCTCGCCGTGAACGTGGCCTCGGCCGCTGGACTCTACCTGGGCTACGGTGTCCTCGATCCGCGGCGCCTGCCGCGCATGGACGCCGTCCGGTTGCGCGCGCGGATCGCCCTGCGCCTGGCGCTGGGGACCCTGCCCATGTTCGTGGCCGCCGGATTCATCGAGAGTTTCCTGCGACAGTCCCACCTGCCCCCCCTGTGGCGGCTCGTCTTCGCCGCCGCCACCGCCGGCCTCTGGATCGCCTACCTGGGCCTCGCGGGCCGGAAGGAACAGCCATGAGAAATATCCTGGTCGCCCTGATCCTGACCGCCGCCCTGGCCGTCCCCGCCCTGGACGCGAGCGCCAAGCGCGTCAAGCGCCAGCCAGCCCAGGTGGAGGTGGAGCGCTTCACCGTGGTCACGGACCGCCGCCCCGACCGCCTGCCCGAGATCGCCCGGCGGCTGATCGCCGTGGACCTGTTCCTCACCGACCACCTCGGCGTCGCGCCCGAGCGCCTCGCCGAGCCCGTGACCCTGGCCTACCTCAGCCGCACCCGCCGCATGGACCGCCGCCTGCCGTTCCGCGGCGACCGCATCGGCCACATGCACCTGTTGCCCACGGACACGCGCCTGTGGCTGATCGTGGCCGAGGAGACCGGCCTGGAGGATCTACGCTGGGCCACCATCCAGGTCGCCGAGCTCGCCCTCGAGCGGGGCCGGGGCGACCTGCCCACGTGGCTGCGCAACGGCCTGTTCGAGCTCATGGCCCGCCTGGACGTCGCGGGCGACGACCTGGTGCTCCGGCCGGCCACCTTCCCCACCCTGCACGCCGCTGGCGTCAAGCGTGCCCCCCTGGCCGCGACCGCCGAGGACGGCTGGTCCCGCTACCAGGAACCCCAGCGCTGGTACACGTCGCAGCTCGCCGTGGCCTTCCTGTTCGACCAGGGCCGCCTCGCCGAGGCCCTGGCCCAGGACTTCGACCTCGCGGGGGCCGTCCAGACCGACGACTTCGACGCGTGGGTGGACGTCGCCGTGACCCGCGACGAGATCGAGCCCAGGGTGATCGAGGCCGACGCGTTCCCCGGCGGCGCCGCCCTCGACCCGCGCGCCGTCACCGAGGAGGAGCTCGTCCAGCTCACCTCCGGCATGGCCCTCACCCACCGCCGCGGCGCCAGGGCCTTCAAGCTCGGCGCCGAGGAGGTCGATGCCCACACCGCCGCCTGGATCGAGCTCCGCGAGGACACCCCCGGCGCCGCCTGCGGCGCGCTCGTGACCGACACCTCCGCCGAGGGGCTCTACCTCCAGGGTATGTGCCTCTGGCGCACCGCCCCTGCTGCGGCCGAAGAAGCCTTCCGCCGCGCCGGCCGCACGGGCATATCCCGCGGTCACCTCCACGCCGCCGCCATGGCGCTGACCACGCCGGGCCGCGAGGACGACGCCGCCGCCCTGATCCGAGACGCCCAGGTCGCCATCCCCGACGATCCCGACGCCGCCCTGCTCGACGCGCTGATCCAGGCCCGCGCCGGCGAGTGTCCGGCCGCACCCGAACCGGAGGACGACGACACCACGTGGTCGACCATCCGGTACGTGGCCGGGCCGGTGGAGGACACGAAGGCGGGGTTCGTGCTCGAGATCTTGAAGTGCGGATCGTGAACGCTCGCTGACTCCCTCCCCCGAACCGTTCCGCCCGCCCCGATGGCACGATCCTGGCAATTCCAGGTGACGAACGCCCTGGGAGGAAGCATGTTCAAGTCAATCGACGATTGGGGCCAGACCGGCCACGCCGAATGCCTGGACCTGCCGCTGGAGAGTACCGACTTCGTGCCGGGCGAGGACGACCAGCCCGAGGCCCGGATCGATCTGGTGTTCGACTGGTCGTGCGAGTGAGGTGATCACCCCTCGTCACGGCGCAGCAGCCCGTACACCCACCAGCTGACCTCCGCCATCAGCGCCCCCACGAGCAGCCCGGCCACGAACGTCGTGGGATCTGCCCACCGCCCGAGCTTGATCACCCCCACGACGACCCCGATGGCGACGGCCAGACCCAGCTCCACGCGCCGGCGCCGCGTATCGGTCTCGAGCAGCCACACCCGCCTCATGACGAACATGGACACCAGCAGGGCGTGGCCGCTGACGGGGACGGCCAGAGCCAGGCGGAAGGTGGACAGGCTGATGGCGACGGTGATCTGGGCGGCCAGCTCGGCGATGCGCCACCAGGGGGCCCTCTCGCGGACCATGTCGAGGATGTCCGCGAGGAGCATGCCGAGCACGGGGAACGCGAGGGCCATGTACCAGAACGGGGACGGCTCCACGGTCGGGGTGGAGCCGATGACGATGGGGAAGGGGCCGCGCCAGGCGAGCCAGACGACGCCGGCGACCGTGGTCGCGGCGACCGTGAGGATGCGCAGGCCGAGGGTCACCGGTCGAGCCATCCACCGAGGCGGATGACGTCGCGGATGTAGGGGTGCAGCGGTGGCAGGGGCTGGTCGGCCGTGAGGATGCAGAGGCCGGCGTGGGCGTCGTCGTCGCGCAGAACCAGGCTGTCGAGGGGATCGGCGAGGACGAGCTGGTAGCAGTACTGGACGGTGACGCCGGGCAGGCCGTAGGGGCCGTCGGTGGCCCAGCCGGTGGCGAAGAGCTGGTTGCCGAGGGGGCCGGTGACCTCGGCGGCGGGTTCGGTGCCGCCGAAGAGCTCGGAGGCGGCCTTGTCGCGGACGAAGGTCTCGAAGGGGGTGACCATGTCCCAGCGACCGCCGACGACCCAGGGTTCGTCTCGGAAGGGGCCGGAGGTCTCGCCGTCGTCGCTGCGCACGACCAGGACCACGGCGCGGGTGCCGGCAACGGTACGGCCGCAGACCAGGGCGTCGAGACAGAAGGTGGGGATGGCGGCGCGGGC
The DNA here is from genome assembly GCA_964558555.1 of uncultured Rickettsiales bacterium. Classification (GTDB taxonomy): domain Bacteria; phylum Myxococcota_A; class UBA796; order UBA9615; family CAYRNR01; genus CAYRNR01. The sequence continues at coordinate 7,828 of CAZLEO010000368.1, forward strand.
CTCGGCGTATCGACGCGCGGTGTCGAGGCGGGTGGCGGGGCCCTGGTCGGGTTCGGTGTAGAGGACGAGGGCGTCGCCGACGTCGCGGCGGGTGAAGCGGCCGTTCATGACGCGTCCCTCACCGGCGCCGTATCAGGGCCAGCGCGACCAGGAGCACGCCCATCCACACGGGGGCGTCCCCCGTTGAACCCGCGGACGAGCACGAGCAATCCCCGCCGTCGTCGGCGCTGTCGTCGTCGTCGGCCGGGGTGGTGTCGTCGTCGTCGTCACCGCCACACTCGTCGTCGGCCGCGTCGGAGAGGCCGACGCAGTCGTCGTCGAAGTGGTTGTAGAAGAA
>CAZLEO010000369.1:0-8080 GCA_964558555.1 uncultured Rickettsiales bacterium
CCTTGACCAGCAGGTCGGCGACGCGGCTGGAGTAGCCCCACTCGTTGTCGTACCAGCTGATCACCTTGATGAAGTTGCCGGCGGTGACCATGGTGGACGGCGCGTCGAAGATCGAGCTGTACGAGTTGCCCACGATGTCCGACGAGACCAGCGGGTCCTCGCTGTACTGGAGGATGCCCTGCATGGGGCCCTCGGCGGCGGCCTGGACCGCGCCGTTGATGTCCTCGACGGTCACGTTGCGGTCCAGCACGGCGCACAGGTCCACGGCGGAGCCGGTGGGGACGGGCACGCGCATGGCCATTCCGTCGAGCTTTCCGGCCAGGGCGGGCAGCACCTTGCCCACGGCGCGGGCGGCGCCCGTGGTCGTGGGGATGATGTTGATGGCGGCGGCGCGGGCGCGGCGCAGGTCCTTGTGGACCATGTCGAGCAGGCGCTGACCGTTGGTGTAGCCGTGGGTGGTGGTCATCAGGCCGTGGCTGATGCCGAAGTTCTCGTGCAGGACCTTGGCCAGGGGCGCCAGGCAGTTGGTGGTGCACGAGGCGTTGGAGATGATGCGGTGCTCGGCGGCGAGCTCGTGCTCGTTGACGCCCATCACGATCATGGCGTCGATGTCGTCCTTGGCGGGCACGGTCAGCAGCACCTTGGGCGCGCCGGCCTCGAGGTGCATGGCGATCTGGTCGCGTTTGCGGAACACGCCGGTGGACTCGACCACGAAGTCCACGTCCAGCTCCTTCCACGGGAGCTGGCGCGGGTCGCGCTCGGTCGTGACACGGATGTTGTCGCCGTTGACCCGGATGCAACCCTCGTCGACCACCTCGACGGAGCCGTTGAACAGCCCGTGGACCGAGTCGAACTTCAGCAGCGTGGCCATGGTCTTGGCGTCGGCCAGGTCGTTGATGGCCACCACCTCGATGGAGTCGCGGGCGTCCATCACGCGGAACACCAGGCGGCCGATGCGGCCGAACCCGTTGATGCCAACACGAATCGTCATCGGTATCCTCCAGTTGTGCCCCGTGAGCCCTCGGGGCGAGTAGATGAATGGCTACAATACGCCCCTCGCGCGACTTTGCAACCGCTTGTGGGACCGCTGAATGCCACGGCCGGGACGGGGCGCGGTATGATGCGCCGTGATGCAGTTGCCACGCCTGGTTTGGGTTGGGATCGCCCTGGGCTTCGCGGTCGGCTGTGGGGAGGACGAGCCCCCGCCGCAGGCCCCCACCGAGCTCGACGATCTCGTGCACTACTTCCTCCAGGAGATCGACGGGGACGACGCCGCGTCCATGGGCGCGGCCGCGGACAACCTCGAGGCCTGGTACGACGCCAGTGACGAGGTGGTCGACGGCCTGTACCAGGGCCAGGTGACGGACCTCTCCAGCGAGGAGGTGGCCCAGCTCGAGGGCATGCTGTGGCAGCCCGACCCGGCGCCGGCCACCGGCGTGGTGATCCTCTTCGAGCTCGACTGCTCCCTGGAAGAGGTGGTGGAGATCACCCTGGAACCGGACCAGCTCGGACTGTTCCCGGGCAACTACGTGGCCTACGAGCGCTTCTTCGACTCGGACCCCGACTGCTTCGCCGCCGAGCAATGCGACCAGGTGGACTGGCATTCGGAGATCGAGGACAGCTTCGAGCTGTTCAACGTCACCTATGGGCTGATCACCCGGCTCAAGCGGTTCTGGGGTGGGGACTCCGCGGACGAGCCGGTGGTGCTCGCGCGCAACTTCATGCCCGAGGCTGCCGCGGAGGACGTGGACGGCGCGGGCTTCGAGCAGAGCTACCACATCGAGACGTTCGTCCCGCGGGGGACGGGCGGCACCCTGCACCTGTACGCCCTGTGGAACCACGGTTTCCTCGAGGACATCCCCGACGACGTGCCCTTCTGGGCGGAGCAGTACGTCGAGGGGCTGGTGGACTGGGACGAGAGGATCCAGGAACTGTGCGTAGAGGGACCTTGATTCGCGCGCTGACCGTGCTCGCCGGGGTGGGAGCCCTGGCCGTCGTCGTGGTCCTGGTGGCGCCATGCCGCCAGACCGCGCCACCACCCGAGACCTCGGGCAGCGCCGCCGTCGTGGACGAGCGGCCCACGCCTACAGGCCTGTTCCACGACGAGGATCCCCTCGGCGTGACCACCGGCGTGGGCATGATCCCGCCGAAGATCTTCGTCAACTACGACCTGAGCCAGTGGCAGGCCGAGGCCGAGCGGGACGTGGACCTGCTCCAGGGCGCTCACGCGACCTGGTACCGCCACCACTCTTCCCACTTCCCGGCGTTCGACCAGCGCTCGCTGGAAGAGGACGGGTTCACCTTCGAGTACCAGGACCTGCTGGTGCAGACCGTGCAGGCGGCCGAGGTGGACATCCTGCTGATGATCGGGCGCACCCACGGCCTGGCCAGCTGCCGCCAGTTCGGCCAGTTCCTGCCCGAGCACTACGTGCCCCTGTCCGGCCCCAAGGAGGAGGCCTATCGCCGCTACGTGCGCGCCGTGGCCGAGCGCTACGACGGCGACGGCGTGGACGACATGCCCGGGCTGAAGGCGCCCATCCGCTGGTTCCAGCTGGGCAACGAGAACGACCTGCACAGCGCGTCGTGCGCGGACATACACCGCGACTACGCCACGCCCGAGCAGTACCTGGCCGTGGCCCGCATGACCAAGGAGGAGCTGGTCGCCGCCCACCCGGAGTCGCGCCTCGCCGCGTCCATGACCTTCGGCCCGATGACCGAGGACGCCACCCACTGGACCGAGCGCCTGATCGGCCTCGAGGACGGGGCCGTGCTCGACGTCATCGACGCCCTGGACATGCACGACTACAGCCGCGATCTGGACAACCAGCGCCGCCGCGTGAACCGGCTGCACCGGCTCTCGGGGGGGCGGGTCCCCGTGTGGATCACCGAGACCTCCACGCCCAGCGATCCGGCGGCGCGGGCCGGCTGGGACCGCACACGTCAGGCCCGCATGCTGCCGCGCATCCTCTGTCACGCCCTGGCCACCGGCCACGTCGAGCGGGTGTTCTGGCACGCCCTGTCCGACGGCCCACCCCTGCACCAGAGCCGCCAGTGGCGCAACTTCGGCACCAACTCCCTGTACGGCTGCGTCGATCCGGTCGCCCTGCCGGGGACGCCGCCGGAGTGCGCGGACTTCGAGCTCAAGCCCGTGGGACGCGGGTTCCGGCTGATGGCCGACGCCCTGCGGGGATACACGTCGGTGGAAGAGCTGCCCGGCGGCGAGGGTTATCGCATTCGCCGGGACGGTCGCCCCGACTCGCTGATGCTGACGGCGCCCCTGGACGCGGCCGACGCCCTCGGCGCCCAGCGCGTGGTCGTATGGGATCTCGTGGACGAGGCGGCCTTCGACGGCGCCCAGCCCCACGAGGCGGGGCCGGGCGTCCTGGACGTCGCCGACAACCCCTGGCTCGTCACCGTGGCGGAGTGAGCTCGTGAGCATCATCGTCCAGAAGTTCGGCGGCACCTCCATGGCCGATCCCGATCGCATCGGCAAGGCCGCGGACCGCGTGGTGGCGGCGGTGCAGGCGGGCCACGGGGTCGTGGTGGTCGTGTCCGCCATGGGCGAGACCACCGACAACCTCATGGCCCTGGCCGATCAGGTCACCACCGAGCGGTGCGAGCGCGAGCGCGACATGCTCGTGACCGTGGGCGAGCGCATCGCCACGGCCCTGCTGTGCATGGCGCTGCAGGCCCGCGGCTGCGAGTCCATCTCCTTCACCGGCAGCCAGGCCGGGATCATGACCAACGACCGCCACCAGGACGCGCGCATCATCGAGGTGCGCCCCGTCCGCGTTCAGGACGAGCTCGACCGCGGCAAGGTCGTGGTGGTCGCGGGGTACCAGGGGGTCAGCTACAGGCGCGACATCACCTCGCTGGGCCGCGGCGGCTCGGACACCACCGCCATCGCCCTGGCCGCGGCGCTGGACGCCGAAGCCGTGGAGATCTACAGCGACGTGGACGGCGTGTTCTCGGCGGACCCGCGCCACGTCCCCGACGCGGTGCGCCTCGACGAGATCGACGTGGACACCATGGCCGCCCTGTCCAGCGGCGGCGCGCGCGTGCTCGCCGCCGACGCCGTGGCCTACGCCCGCAAGGCGGGCATCGCCCTGTACTGCCGGGCCACCGACCCCGACAATGGCGGCGGCCAGACCGTGGTGCGGCGGTTCACCCCCGAGGACCCCCTCGAGCCCGCGGTGCAGGCCATCACCGGCCTGACCGGCCGCCTGGCCCTGGTCCGCTGCAGCCACGACACCGCCCGGCAGCTGCTGGCCGCGCTCGCCGGTCGTCACCTCGCTCCCATGCTGGTGGTGAGCCGCGACGCCACCGTGGCGCTGGTGATGCAGATCGCCCACGCAGAGGCGGTGGGCGCCGCCGATCTCGCCGAGGTGGAGTCCCCGGTCGGGCTGATCACCCTGGCCGGCCACGGGCTGGACCGGGCGCCGGATCTCCTCGCCGTCGTGGACGGGGTGCTGGACGGCGCCGGACTCCCACCCGCGGTGCTGTCCGTGGAGGAGCACGCCATCCGCGCGGTGGTGGACGACGGATCGGTGGACGAGCTCGTCGCGGCGCTACACGGGGAGTTGCTGGATCGCTAGAGGATCACGCCGACGCGCAGCGTCAGGCCCCACTCGTCGATCATCCGCACCTCGAGGCCAGCCTTGACCCGGGTCCGGGTGTTGTGCGCCGGCGCGATGGGGGAGCTGAAGAACCCCGCGCCCAGGCGGACGCCCACCGGGCGGGGCAGCAGCACGTCGTAGGGGGCGTCGACCCACTCGGACTCCACCGACAGGTTGCCCTCGTCGTCCTCGACCTCGACGGTCTGTTCCACCTGCATCGTCAGGCTGCCCCACGAGCGCGCGTAGTGGACGCCCAGGTCCACGAACCAGCCGTCCTCGGCGCCGCCGAGGCCCACGCCGAGGCCCACCCGCAGGTCGTACAGCCGGACCTCTGCGGCGGAGTCGGAGATCGAACCCACGAACTGACCGTCGAACGCGCCGTAGGCGCCGATGTGCAGCAGGTCGTGCGCCAGGTGCAGCGGCGTCAGCCGCGCGGAGCCGCCGACGCCCCAGCCCGTGGAGCCGGCGGCGTAGTCCAGCCCGTCGATGCGCGGCTGGTGCAGCAGGAAGCGCCCGTCCACGGACAGGAACTTGAACGGCTCGAACTCGAAGGCCCACGAGAAGCCGCCCGCGTCGAGGCTGACGCGCTGGCTCTCGTCGCTACCCTCGGGGGTCACGTCCAGGGTCCGCTTGCCGTAGTCGAAGGTCATCTCGAAGCGGGCGGCGCCGCGGGCGAAGCCGGCCACGCTCGCGCCGTATGGCGCGGCCGCGGCGGGGGCGGCGCACAGGAGGATCAGGATCAGGAGCGTCGAGCGCATGGCGGGAATGTAGCTCGGAAGAGCGCGGGCGTCGAGGGGAGCGTCGCGATCCGGGGGTGGGCGACGCATCCAACGGTTGCCCCCCCACCCCCCAGCTCGCCACGCCTCCCCCCCAGCTCACCCCCGCTTGTTCTTCTTCACCCCCACCCCCCGCTCCTGCCGTGACTCCCAGATCTTCATCCGCTCGGCGATCATCTTCTCGAAGCCCTGATCACCCGGGGTGAAGAAGCGCTCGTCGATGAGCTCGTCGGGCAGGTGTTGCTGGGCCACGTGGTTGCCGTCGAACGAGTGGGGGTACTCGTAACCGTCGCCGTAGCCCAGCTCCTTCATCAGCTTCGTCGGCGCGTTGCGCAGGTGGGTCGGAACGGCCAGGGCGCCGTGCTTGCGTACGGCCTTGGCGGCCTCGAAGTACCCCCCGGCGCTGTTGGACTTGGGCGCTGTGGCCAGGTAGATGGTCACCTGGCTCAGGGGGAACTTGGCCTCGGGCAGGCCGAGGAAGTGCACGGCCTCCTTGGCCGCCAGGGCCATCTGCAGGGCTCTCGGATCCGCGTTGCCCACGTCCTCGCTGGCGAAGACCACGAGGCGGCGCGCCACGAACATCGGGTCCTCGCCCGCCTGCACCATGCGCGCGAGCCAGTAGAGCGACGCGTGCACGTCGGAGCCGCGCAGGCTCTTGATGAAGGCGGAGATGACGTTGTAGTGCTCCTCGCCGCTGCGGTCGTACAGCAGCGTGTCCTGACCCAGCGACTGGGAGAGGTCGTCCACGGACAGGGGAGGGGAGCCGTCGGGCCGGTCCAGGTGCGCCAGGGCGACGCGCTCCAGCGCGCCCAGGGCCTTGCGGGCGTCGCCGCCGGCGTGCAGGGCGAGCCGCTGCAACGCCTCGTCGTCGAACTCCAGGCCCAGCGTGCCCAGCCCCTGCTCGGCGTCCAGCGCGCGCCGCAGCAACTGCTCGAGGTCCTCGGGCAGCAGCGGCCGCAGCACCATGACCGCGCAGCGGCTCAGCAGCGCCGGGATCACCTGGAAGGACGGGTTCTCGGTGGTGGCCCCCACCAGCACCAGCAGCCCGGACTCCACGTGGGGCAGGAAGGCGTCCTGCTGGGCCTTGTTGAAGCGGTGGATCTCGTCCACGAACAGCAGGGTGTCCTGCTTGGACCACGTGGCCCGGGTGCGCGCCTCCTCGACGATACGCCGCACGTCCTTGACGCTGCCCAGCACCGCGGAGAAGGACTCGAAGTGGGCCGAGGTGTGCTGCGCGAGCAGCCGCGCGAGGGTCGTCTTGCCGGAGCCGGGGGGGCCCCAGAGGATGATCGAGGTCAGCCGGTCCGACTCGATGGTGCGGCGCAGGCCCTTGCCCGGGGCCAGCAGGTGGTCCTGGCCCAGCACGTCGTCGAGGGACTGCGGGCGCATGCGGTCGGCGAGGGGCTTGGTGTTCTTGCCCCGGCGTGGATCGTCGTCGGTCACCGGGCCATCGTACCCGGTTTCACGCGCCCGGAGGAGTGGGGCGCCGCGCCGGGGTCGACTGGGCCACCTCGTTGCCGATGGCCACGGAGTCGCGCAGCTGATCCAGCACCGCCTGCAGCCCGCCGGGCGAGTGGGGCAGCAGGATGGTCGTGGCGCGGCTGGTGGCCCCCACCTCCTTGAGCATGTCGAAGTACTGGGTCAGCAGGATCAGGTGCAGGATGTCCTCGGTGGTCGCGCCCGCCACCCCCGACTGGAACTCCTCGACGCTCTCGCGCAGCCCGTCGACGATCGCCTTGCGCTGCCCCGCGATCCCCTTGCCGTGCAGCACGTTGGACTCGGCGTCCGCCTCGGCTTTCTTCACGATCAGGATCTTCTCGGCGTTGGCCTTCTCCTCGGCCGCCTTGCGCAGCCGCAGCGCCGCGTTGATCTCGTTCATCGCGTCCTTGACCTTGGCGTCGGGCTCGATGTCGTTGACCAGCGCGCCGATGATGCCGAAGCCGTACTGCTCCATGGTCTCTTGCAGGTTCTTCTTCACCTCGGCGGCGATCCGCTCCTTGTTCCGGAAGACGTCGTCGAGGTTCATGTTGGGCACGGTGGACCGCACCTCGTCGAACACGTACGACTCGATCTGTTGCAGCGGATCGGACAGCTCGTAGAACGCCTCCTTGGCCCGCTGCGGGATCACCTGGTACTGCACGGCGATCAGCAGCTTGACGAACACGTCGTCCAGGGTCTTGGTCTCCACCGAGACCTGCAGCTCCTTGACCTTGAGCGACAGCCGCCCCACCACCGACTCCCACGGCAGGATCAGCTTCGGCCCGGCGTGGATGATGCGCGAGAACTTGCCCATCGCCTCGACGATGGCGACCTGCTTGGTTCGGACGATGGTGAAGTACGGGATCAACATGGCTACCCCCTTGCTGGAGTTGAGTGGTTCGTTTCGGGCTACTCTCGAGCTGACACTGTATTCCGATTCCGCCCGCCGCGATCGAGCGTCTGGTAGAGTGACGTCGAACGATCGTTCAGATGATTCGAAACCGGGGACATTTTTTTTGAAGGAATTGACAAGAGCCGCACACCCAGTTGCGTGAACTCCCGCGGAGGCCGTGATGAGAAGGACCCTGACGTTCCTCGCCGTTGCCGTGAACCTGCTCCTGGCGACCGCCTGCCAGGACTACGTGTTCACCCCCGAAGGGGGCACCGGCGACCCGACCAAGATCGACGCCCAGATCGAGGTGACCCCGG
>CAZLEO010000370.1:0-8078 GCA_964558555.1 uncultured Rickettsiales bacterium
ACGCGGCCGAGCACCGGGGTACGCTCCTCCAACGACGGGGGATTCGGGTGCGGGTGCGGGGACGGCCTGAGGCCGTCAGGGATGATACTCCCCCATCCACCAGTCCCGGTCCTCCAACCACGTGTACAGGTAGTCCTTCTCCGCCTCGTAGCTATTCGAGTTCGACCCGGACCAGTACGACAGGTAGTCCGCCCCCCACATCTCCCAGTCCCGCTCCGCCGACGGCTGGATGAGCTCGTAGTACCCATCCATCTGGTCCATGAACCAGTCCAGGTGCAACGGCCCCCCTGCAGCTCGCATGTCCGCATACCGTGACCACATCTCCTCGGACGCGAGGCTGTGGTCGTGGAAGTGCTCGAAGATGCCGTTGTTCCAGGTGAAGTCGTTGTAGGCGTCGGCGCTGGTGCGGTAGGTGTACCAGCCCTGGCCGTAGGAGTGGTTGAAGTCCCAGGGCACGTAGCGGAACTCGGGGGCGGCGGGATCGGAGTAGAGGTAGGCGTTCTTGCCGGCGGAGTCGTCGGACGCGGTGTGGTGGACGAAGAGGAACCAGTCCATGAACTCGTCGGTGCGGATCCAGTCGTCCGAGGCGTCGATGAAGGTGGCGTGGCCGGCGTCGGCGGAGAAGGCGACGAGGTCGTCGAGATCGGTGTAGACGTCGGGTTCGCCCTCCTCCTTGGTGTACCCCTGGTGCAGGGTGGACTTGGCGTTGCCGGACGAGTCGTGGCGGAAGAAGTTGGCGTCGTGGTCGATGGCCTTGTAGAGGTTGCCGTCGCGGGACAGGCCCATCTCCTCGGCGAAGTGGTCGTCGATGCGATCGCAGGCGGTGTACAGGCCCCAGTAGCCGCCGTCGAGGTAGACCACGACGAACGCGGTGCGCGGCGTCATGCGGGGGCGGGCCCAGTGGTCGGCCATGGCGAGCCAGAGGTCGTAGGCGAGTTTCTGGCGGACGTAGCTGTTGTCGTCGAACGAGGTGATGAGGACAAGGTGGTCCTTGTTGCCCAGGCCGAGCGGATCCGCGTCGAGGTCCTCGCCGCCGAAGCGGACGGTGTAGCTGTTCTTGGGGTAGTACACGCTCGCAGCGCCGCGGATCTTCATCTCGGCGTCGTAGGAGTGGCCCATGAAGGTCACCGTGGTGGCGACGTGGTCCTGGGTCAGGGCGCCGTGGGGCTGGAGGTGGACCACGGGCAGGCCCCACTCCTCGGTGTACTCGAAGGGCACCGGGGGGACGTTGGACGGATCGTCGATGGCGTCGGCGACCCAGACGGTGGCCACGGCGGTCTCGGGGATGGCGCCGCCGGACCCGTCGCCGGCGGGCCGGACCTCGAGCAGGAAGTCGTGGCGGCCGCCGTCGGCCAGGCCGGTGGACCAGTAGACGGTCCAGTGATCGGGGTGGAGATCGACGCCGGCCACGTCCGAGGTGAGCTCGGCGACGAAGGCGGTGCGGTCGATGCCGCTGGCGCAGTCGAAGGAGATCGCGACCTCGTCCCCCTCGAGGTAGTTCGGATCGCCCACGTCGGCGACGGGCTCGCACAGATCGCGCTCGGCGCCGGGCACCTCCTCCAGGGGGGGATCACCGCCGCCGGGGCCGCCGGGGCCACCGGGACCGCCGGGTCCGTCCACCCCACCCCAGACGCCGCCACCGCAGCCCGCCAGGGCCAGCGCGACGAGGAGGATCGTGGGACAGTAGGCCTTCACTCGGGACTCAGGGCGCCCCTAGCTGGTGCTCGAGCTGGGCGCGGCGGTCGACGATCATCTCGCGCATGACCCACTGGTAGGTGTCCACGTCGTAGTTGGAGTAGGGCTTGCGGGGATCGGCCTGGAAGTACGGCGTGATCTGGTCCTGGGACTCGTCGAACAGGCCCACCCAGTCCATGGCCTCGGCGAGGTCCATGACCTCCCACACCTGCTCGATCCAGGCGTCCACGCACTCGGCGGACTGGCCGCAGCGCCACGCCACGATGCCGACGATGGCGGTGACGTCGTTGTCGGCGTAGTAGAAGGTCTCGTCAGTGCCCCAGGGGAGGAAGTGCAGGGTGCCGGTGGTGGGGTCGTCGTAGACCTGGTAGTCGTCGCCAGGTGTGGTGTAGGGGTAGCCGTCGAACTGACCCACCACGGCGCCGACGGCCCAGTAACGCAGGAACTGCTCGAGCTCCACGTGCTCGCGGGCAGCCTCGAGTCCCTCGGTGCCCGCGGTCTCCAGCGCGTCGGCGAGGCCCTGGATGTTGGTGCGGTCCTCGGGCCCCCAGTCGAGCTGGTACTGGTCCACGTACTGGTCGTAGAAGTCCACGTCCCAGCCCTCGAACATGGAGCCGCTCGTGTCGTCGAACCAGCGCGCGATCATGGGCTGGTCGGTGGACTCGGTATTCGCGTAGAGGCCGTACAGGTTGCCGTTGACGTAGACCTCGGCGTGGTTGGAGCGGCTGGCGGGGATGCCGGCCTCGCGGTACACGGCGTAGGCCAGCCTCTCGTGCATCATCGCGTAGTCCCAGACCATGTTGTTCAGGGTCAGGGACTCCACCCCGGCGAAGCGGCCGCCCGGCACGAAGGCGTTGAACTTGACCTTGAACGCCGGTTTCTCGTGGATGGTCTGGAACGAACCCTGGCCCTTGAGGCGCACGCCCACGGGCGAGTAGGTGTGGCCCTCGAAGGTGAACGATCCCTCCACGTAGGTGGTCGGGTCGATCTCCAGTGCGGTGATGGCCGCGGGCTCGAGGGTGATCTCGAAGGTGTTGACCGCGTCCCAGGAGTAGAGCGCCTCGTTGGGATCGGCGTCGCTGCCGGGAACCTCTTCGAGCTCGACGGGGCCGGGATCGCCGTCGTCGTCGTCCGCGTCGTCGTCATCGTCGTCGCCGACGATGTCGTCGTCGTCGCCGGTGTAGGTCCAGCCGGGGACACCGACGGCGCCAGGGGTGCAGCCAGGGACCAGGAGCAGGGATACCAGGAAGATCCAGCGTCGGGTCATTCGTTGGCCTGTCCCGGCGTCGGCGAGGTGTCGATCTGCCAGTCCATGCTTCCGTCGGGCATACGCGCGGCCGACCAGTCGGTCACCTGCGGATCGTAGACCAGGGTGTTCACCGCCTGGCCCGACGGCCGATAGAGCCCCAGCTCCTCGCCGTCGGAGGCGAGGCGGAAGCCCAGGTGGCGCTCGCCGAGCTCGGGCATGCCGTCGGCCCACAGCAGGAGGTAGCCGCCCGCGGGGATGAACAGGGCGTCGTCGAGCACGTGGGCGAAGGGATCGTCGAGGTCGTCGGAGATCCCCCAGCCGGCCAGCGAGACGTCCGCGTCGGTGAGGTTGTGCAGCTCGACCCAGTCGGGGTACGCGCCGGTGTCGTCGGGGATGGTCAGCGAGTTCGCGGCCATGAACTCGTTGATGCAGGCCTCCCATCCGTCCGGCACGGAGTCGTCGTCGTCGTCGTCGCCGGGGAGGGTGTCGTCGTCGTCGGCCGTGGCGTCGTCATCGTCGCCCACGACGTCGTCGTCGTCGGTCGCGATGCCGCCCGCGCACGACGCCAGGAGCGGCGCGGCCAGCAGCAAGCACAGCAGGATACGGATGTGGCTCATGGGCAACAGGATACGCCCGCGCAAGCGGCAGAAGCAAAGGCGCGGGGTTCGAGGGTGCGGAGAAGGTGGCGTTCAGGAGGGCTCAGCCCTCGGCGGAGGGCGCCTCGGGCGCGGCGTCGGGGGCCTCGGCGGGCGCTGCCTTTGCAGCGGCCTTCACCGGATCCGGGGCGCCGGGGTGACAGGCCGTGCACGCGGTGGCCGGGAAGCTGGTGACGCCGTCGTGGCAGACACCGCAGGACTGGCCGGCGTACATGGGCTCCATCACGTGGGTGCCCGCGGGGCTGATCACCTTGCCGTAGAGGTCGGGGTGGCAGCGGTCGCAGGTCATGCCGGCGATGGCGTGGTGTTCGTGACTGAAGACCACCTCCCCGTACTCGTCGGCGCCGGGCCAGGCGATCGGCTCGGGGATGGTCTGGCCGCGGAAGCGGATCTCCCCGTCGGTGCGCGGCAGCTGCATGGCGTTGTCGCGGTCGTGGCAACGCGCGCAGTCGGTGGCGGCGAAGACGTCGGTGCCGTCGTGGCACTCACCGCAGGACTCGCCCACGTACATGGGGCCCATCTGCATGGTGCCGGGGTAACTGACCGTCCAGGTCCACGGCTCGGGGTGGCACTGCTCGCAGGCCGCGCCGGCCATGAGGTGCATGCCGTGGGAGAACTCGGTGGCGCCGAATCCGCCGCCGGGCAGCTTGATCTCGGGCAGCGTGGCCGTGGCCGTGTCCAGGTCGTGGCACTGGCTGCAGTCCGTCGCGGAGAAGGCGCGATCGCCGTCGTGGCACACACCGCAGGACTCGCCCCGGTACATGGGCTCCATGGTGATGGTGCCCGACGAGCTGCGCTTCATCGGCCACGGCTCGAGGTGACATTCCTCGCAGCCCTCGGCGAAGATCATGTGCACGCCGTGGCTGAACACGATGTTGCCCGCCCGCGGGCTGGCCATGATCAGGTCGGCGGGGATGGCGGACGCGCCAGCGACGCTCACCGCCTCGGGGTTGATGGGGACGTCGAATCCCGTGCGGTTGCCGTAGCCGCAGCCGGCGAGAATCGCGACCACCAGGAGCGCTGCGAGAGACCCTCGGTTCGTCATTGCCTCGTTCCTCGTCTACACTCCCACCCGGACCGCTCCGGGCGGAGCCCCGCGAGGGTAATCGATCCGCCCGTTGAAGGAAAGGTACTGCGCCAGCTGCAGCGACAACGCGCGGAATGGGCCGGTGTCGTCGTGGGTTTGGGAGCCGGTGAAGGAGCGAAGGACCAGGCCACGGATCGCCCGCTGGGGCGCCGGATGTCTCGCACTCGTCGCGCTCGCGCTGGTCCTCGCCCTGGGGGTCTCGGCCATGATCGAAGATCGTTTCCTCTACTACCCGACCGCCGAGTTCATGGCCACGCCCGAGCAGTTCGGCATGACCTACGAGGAGCTGGACCTGCCCACGGACGACGGGGGGCGCGTGCACGGGTGGTACATCACCCCCGAGGGCGAGCCGAAGGCCTACCTGCTGTTCAGCCACGGCAACGCGGGCAACATCTCGGGGAGGTTGTTCATCGCGGACGAGCTCGTGCGGCGGGGCCACGCGGTGCTGATGTACGACTACCGCGGGTACGGCAAGAGCCCGGGGAGGCCGGACGAGGCCGGGCTGTATTCCGACGCCGAGGCCGGCCTCACGGCCCTGGTCCAGCGGGCCGGCGGTCCCGACCGCGTCGTGCTGTACGGGCGGTCGCTGGGCGGCGCGGTGAGCTGGGAGATGGCCGATCGCCACCCCGAACTCGCCGGCATCATCACCGACTGCTCCTTCACGTCCGTGCCCGACATGGCCGGGCGGCTGATCCCCCTGCCCTTCATCGGCGCGGTGGTGCGCACGAAGATGGACAACCGCGCCAAGGTGGCCCGGGTGGAGCTGCCCAAGCTGCTGCTGCACGGCACGGCCGACGAGCTGATCCCGTTCTCCATGGGCGAGGAGCTGCGCGACAACGCCCGACCGCCCGTGCGCTTCGTGCGCCTCGAGGGCGCCGGGCACAACAACACACCGGACGCGGATCCCGCGGTCTACTTCGGCGCCATCGACGCCTTTGTCGCCGAGGTCCTCGGCGAAGTCCTCGACGACTGATCAGGTAGACGAAGCGCGCGCGAAGTGGCGGCGCCGCGGGGGCGCGGACTATAGTCGTGGACCGCAGGGAGGTGGTTCATGTCTCGTTGGATTCCCGCGCTGCTGATCCTCGCCGTGGTCGGTTGCCAGCCCCCACAGCTGCACACGCCCGCGAACGTGGACCCGGCCCTGGCCGCCGTCGCCGGATCCCTGATGGACGGCGACTTGGACGATGCGCGCGAGCTCGCCGATCTGCGGGGGATTCGCATCCGCGAGGGCGACGACGGGATCGCCGTGGCCGCCATCCTCGAGCTCCGCGAGGGCGTCGCTCCAGCGGCGCTCCGCGAGGCCGACCTGAACCGACGCGGCGCCACCCTGGAGGCCGTCTCGCGGTCCTGGGCCCGCGTCGCCGTGGCCCCCGACCGCCTCGCCGACCTCGCCGGCCACCCCGACGTCCGCCTGGTGCGCGCACCGGCCCTGCACCTGCCCGCCGACTACGGCAGCACCGTGTCCCAGGCCGTCGGCCTGACCGGGGCGGACGCGCTGATCGACGCCGGCTACACCGGCGCCGGCGTCAAGGTCGCCGTGGTGGACGGTGGCTTCGAGGGCCTCACCGAGGCCATCGACGACCAGGGCGAGCTCCCCGACACCACCGTGGCCTACCAGGGCAACACGGCGCTGGCCTGGGCCGACATCGAGATCATCGATCCCCACGGTGTGGGCGTGGCCGAACACGTGCTCGACATGGCCCCGGGCGTGGAGCTGTACTGCATCCTCGTCGAGGACGAGGTGGACCTCCAGAACGCCGCCGCCCTCGCCGCCTCCGAGGGCATCCGCGTCGTCAACCACTCCATGGCCTGGTTCGGCATGAGCTACTACGACGACTCCGGCCCCATCACCGGCGTGGTCAACGACTCGCGCGACCTCGACGACGTGTTCTGGGCCGTCTCCGCAGGCAACGGCGCCGCCGGTCACTGGCGCGGCGAGTGGGCCGACGGCGGCGACGGACTGCTCGACTTCGACGGCACCGACCACGAGATGGAGCTGACCTCGGACAGCCACCAGATCTCCCTGGTGCTCAACTGGGACCAGTACGCCACCGCCGACACCGACCTCGACCTCTTCCTCTACGCCTCCGACGGCACCCTCGTCGCTTCCAGCGAGTACGACCAGCCCACCTACGTGCCCGCCGAGGGCCTCTCCGTCGCCTTCGACGGCGACGACTCTCCCTACCAGGTCGTCGTCCAGTACATGGACGGCCCCACCAACGACCTCGATATCACCCTGTCCAGCTACTACAACCACGTGGAGTACGCCGACGCCGCGAGCTCCCTCGTCGAACCCGCCGAGGGCCACGGCGCCTTCGCCGTCGGCGCCATCGACCACGGCGGCTGGGACAACGCCTCCCCCTCGGTCACCGACTACAGCGCCCAGGGCCCCACCAACGACGGCCGCCTCAAACCCGACATCGTCGCCCCCGACGGCACCCAGTCCTGGACCTACGGCGCCTCCCACGGCACCTCCTTCGCCTCCCCCACCACCGCCGGCGCCGCCGCCTTGATCGCCGACGCCGACCCCGGCCTCGACGCTGTCGGGCTGGCCCATACGTTGCGGGCGCTGGCGGAGGACCAGGGGGATGCCGGATGGGACAACACCTTCGGCGCCGGCCAGCTCCTCCTCGAGGTCGACGTCTGCATCGACGAGGACGCCGATGGGTACGGTTCCGGGGCTTTCGGGAACGGCGCCTGTGGTGTGGCGGACGTGGACTGCGACGACACGCGGGACGACGTGCATCCGGGGGCGACGGACGACTGGTACGACGGGGTGGATTCGGACTGCGACGGCGCCTCGGACTACGACGCCGACGGGGACGGCCACGACTCGGATCAGTACTGGGGGGACGACTGCGAGGACGACAATCCGTCGATCTTCCCCGGCGCCAACGACGACTGGTACGACGGCATCGACGCCAACTGCGACGGCGAGAGCGACTACGACGCGGATGGCGATGGGTTCGATTCGGACCAGTACGAGGGGGAGGATTGTGCGGACGAGGATGCGGAGGTGCATCCGGATCAGGACGAGGACTGTGAGGACGGGGTGGACAACGACTGTGATGGACTGACGGATCTGGAGGATGAGGAGTGTGCGACCGGGGATGATGATGATTCGGCGGCAGGGGATGACGACGATGACGACGTCGGGGATGACGATGATACGACGCCGGCGGATGATGACGACGATGCGACGCCGGCGGATGACGACGATGTGGCGGACGACGATGACGATGGGGAGGGTGGGTGTGCTTGTCGGGCTGGGGGTGGGCGGGGAGCTTCGGGTGTCGCGCTCCTGATCCTGGTTGCTCTTGCAGGGGGTCGCTGGCGCCGGCCTTGAACGGGGTCCGGGGGTGGGACGGTGATAGTGGGGGGGTGGGGCGTC